>NZ_JBGDVI010000001.1:0-397969 GCF_046551895.1 Salmonella sp. SAL03688 | reverse complement strand
TTTGACATTGTCGCAGTTGGCGATTTATTTTGAAGGGCGGCTGAATAATGTGATGACGCTGTAGAATTTTTAACGTGACACAGAATTCTGAACGCTCTCTTGCTTTTTGTAAAGACTGTATTGCTGTCGCGTCGCTTTGAATTACCGGCTCACCTGCAATAAAGCAAGGTCGAAATGAGGCTTCTTCACCTGGTTTCGGCAGCACCAGCCATGGGCCATTCTTTTGTATTATCGAACTTAGTTCAAATTCACCAACTGGTACACCTTCGCTCATTCTTGACGTCAGCGGTACAACTTTTCTCTCCGGTTCGCTGAGTAACATAATGACGGGCGAAGGGATCTGGCCTGTACGATTACTTATTGAGTTTGCGAGAAGAATCTGCCTGCCACGATCATAGTCCAGACTATATTTATAACGTCGGATCTGCCAGGTAAAAGAACTACCACCTCCTTTTATGCGCATATCAACTGTTTGATCAATTCCTTCCTCCAGGGAGAGTAAATTATCAATATGTTCCCTTAAGCTATATAAAGTAAGCTCTACCGGACATTCTCCCGCACTGTAGTGCCACTCATACAAGGCCTGCATTCCACTACGCGAACGTAAACGTAGTTCAAGCTGGTATCGCGTAGGCTCACCATTTTTTCCGAAAAGATATGCTCTGGCACCCAGAAGATCGTTAATCGTTAAATTTTTCGGGAGAGGCTTCTCATCTTTATCGAACGCAAGACAGCCTCGTGCAGGAAATGGTAACCAAATAACAATCGGGTTTGCAGTGAGGTTTGGCGTTATTTGTAATGAAATTGATGCAGGAGGAATGCCCTCCGCCTTCATCATTATTTCTGTACTACCGGGCAACCGCTTCCTTCCAACTTCAAGTGTTTTTTCCTTCAAGCTATACAAACAAGGGTGCTGAGTAGTAATAATGACAGAACCTTCGTTCGCCTGTTGTCCATTTTTTATTTCCAGACTAAAATCATTGGGGAGAATACCAATTTTCTTACGCAATAACGTTTCATTATTTTCGTTACGCACCGAAATAAACTGTGCTCCCATTTTTTCTTGTACATCACAATTATCTATAAATGTTCCGTTGAAAAAACGCTTGTAATGGTGCGTTGATAGATTCTCAGAATGTTGAGTAATCCCAGGAACACCGAGGAAGAGTTCATCCGGGTAACTTGTCCAATTTAACCGCTTCCCCTGGAAAGAGAATCCAGCATGGATAATCTGATCCCTTCCAGTCTTTATGCGGTACGTTTCGTCGCCTTCAATAATGATATCCTGGCGACCTTTGATGGTCAGAGCACGGCATCCCAAAGCCGAAAAGCCAGAGTCACAATCCTCATGTTCTGAAGCCAGACAACCATCCTTTGGCAGCACAATAAGTACATGGCTGCCACGTACGCTGCAAGAGGCTTGTCCCTGTAACAGCCATTCATTTTTATCAGAAACAAAAACCAATGGAACATCGCCAACCGCAACTTCACTGCCTTCTAAAAGATTGGAGCCGACAAACATACCCCCAGCTCTCGCCACAATAAACAAACTGACCGTAGGATTTCTTCGGTAAAATTTAATCTCGCGCTTACGAACTTTTATTTTTGCCTGGGAGTTACTTAGCGTTGCATAGGCAGGTCCCAGACTTGCGATTTCGTTACCATCTTCATAGATAGCAAGCTCGAAGCGCGTTGTTGAAGGCTCAATATCAATTGAAAAACTCAGCTCTTCAGGCAGAGAAATGAGGGCCTGGACGGCTTCAGGATGATTTTCTGACCATAAAAACTGACAGAGAGTGGTTTTATTCTTTTGAAGGCGGGGTTTTGATTCAGTAGAAGCTGTTCGTAAAAGTCCATTAAGGAAACTGGTACCCGTATCATCATCGAGAGGAACAGGGAAACTGTCACGCCACTTAGGATGAACACGTTCAAGTTCTTTTACGGGTTCGGTATGATTACTCAAATCATAAATTTGAACAAGAGATACTAACTGTTCAGCCATCCGACTAATAAGCTCAACTGAAGTATCCTCTTTGAAAACGACTGGCAGGGATGATTTTTCTACCGCTGCATGGACTAACGCGAACGTGGAAATGTTAGAATATTTAGCCTGATCGTATTGATTTAGAATGAGAGAAAACATCGACTGAAAACGGCTATTAGATTCCTTTAGCAACCTGAAAGGTAGGCCGCCTTCACTGAATAAGGAACCTAAGAAATTCCGCCTTTCTGTGTCATAAAACCGCACTGGACGCCCCCAGTAACCATCCAGGCCTTTAGGGATAATTTTCCCCATTTCCGAGGAAGATGCTGAGATACCTATCGTCTTGTAAATTGGCTCCCATGCCCATCCATACTCCCTTTCATAATCTCTTCGATACCACTCTGAGCAGAACAATGTGAAACAGGCTGCGTACCCTTTATCACTTTTATAACCATCGGGTACCCCTATAGATCGCAGCAGCCATTTCAATTCATCATATTCTTCACTCGTTGCGTGGTATTCATATAACGGACGATGGTCTGGTTGCTTCAATCCTCTGCGGGTGAGGAATTTAGCTAGCCATGGGGTACACTTTAGAATGGATGTGTATTCGGACTGACTCAAAGCAAGCTCCTTGCATTAGAACAGTGAATGGCTGAAAGTTATTATAACATTTTGTTATTTTGAAAAAAAACAGATAACAATAATTGAATTATGAATTTAATTAAATTTGAAATTGATATTAGTTTGATTTTAATCAATAAGCTAAGTTTATTATACGGAGGGCTACTCGCCATTTGTTTTAATCTGTAAGGAGATGATTTGTAGCTCCAAATCTTTTCAACCCCATATCATCCCATTGAACCTCCGGCCAGAACCGTCTTTACGATGGTTAAGGCCTTCTTTTTATCTGCCTGCCTACAAAGGGGTGATATGGAGCTGAATAACGAATACCAAAACTACGAAGACGAGGACGACGAAAGCGCTGACGACCTCCCTCCATCCCACCGCCCGCGCTCTTTCCAGTCCATCATCGGTTGGCTCTACGACAAAGCAGTCAGTGGTATCGCAGGCATCGAATCCGCTGAAATGCTTGCCGCCCGTTATCTTGAGGACGCGAAAGGGTGATGCACAGCTCGCCGCCCGCACCATGATCCACTGGGAGAGAATCATCGCAACTATGTGCTCATGGATTCTTCAACGTAATGACCTCTGACAAAACCCTCAAGCAAGCGATATCAAATATTACTATTTGGCGCAAAGGCGAACAGCGAGCGCCGCATAAGCCGTTATTGCTGTTATATGTCCTCTCGCACTATCGGCAGGGTCACGATCGCCTGTTTGATTATGGTTCTGAAATTCATGAGCAATTGCTGGATTTGCTGGAGCGCTATGGGCCACAGCGCCGTGAGCAGCGCCCGGATATGCCGTTCTGGCGTTTGAAGGGCGATGGTTTCTGGGAATTGCAAAACGCGGAATTCTGCTCAACCAGCGGTAGCCGCCAGCCACCTAAACGTGAACTCATTGAATATAATGTTGCTGGTGGGTTTGATGTCGACAATTTCGCGCTGGTAACAAAAAAACGTAAGCTAATCGACGCGCTGGCGCAGCAGATCCTTGAGGCGCATTTTCCGACCAGTATTCAGGAAGACATCGCTGACGAGATGGGTTTTGATATTCGCACCTCTCTCAGGCAACGCGATCCGAAATTCCGCCAGGCGGTGCTACGAGCTTACAATTATCAATGTGCGGTCTGCGGCTTCAATATGCGCCACGACAACGCCCCTATAGCCCTTGAAGCAGCCCATATCAGATGGAAGCAGCATCATGGTCCTTGTGAAGTACCTAATGGCCTGGCGTTGTGCGCAATTCATCATAAAGCGTTCGATCGTGGTTCGATTGGCCTGGATGAAAATATGCGCGTGGTGGTTTCCGACGCGGTGAATGGTGGCGGAGTGGTACAGCGGTTGTTCTGGGATTTTGCGGGGAAAGAGATCGCGTTGCCCCCGGTTAAAGAAAATTATCCGGGCGAGCGGTTTGTGGAATGGCATAGGAAAGAGGTGTTCAGAGGAGGGCATTGATCTGGGGGAGTATTTTGAGTGTGGTATACGTTATCTGTTAAAAATAGCTCCACATCAAAGGCATCAAAGTAATCGGCCACGGTTCTCGCACTATGGTCTGTAGCGCGCTGGTGGAGTCACACCTGTAGTCAAGCGACGCGTAGAGCGCCAGATGAGCCATCATGAGCGCAAGCGGAATTTATGAGACGCGGCATCTTAAAGAACACAGGGAGATTGTAAGTAGCCCGATATTGTTGGCTTTTGCTTAGCTTGCTGACGGGATTTGTCGTATGAAACATGAAAATTACCTCATGTTTTATATAAGGATTCGACACTATATCAAAACCGGTAACTCTCAATCTTTCAAAGCTATGTGTCAGATCAGGTCGTGATAAGACACATAAATTTAAAGATCTATATATCTGGCCAGATAGACTTTTTTATAACAGCTTTATAAATTAAACAAATCTGCCATAGAGACAGATTTGTTTAATTTATAATTAGAGGTTTGCAACGTTATGATATACTTTTTGCACATCATCATCATCTTCAAGGGCATCAACAAGTCCTTCAAAGATTTCTAAATCTTCTGGTGAAAGTTCAACTTCTGATTGAGCAATCATTTCTAATTCTGTTGTTGAAAATTCAGAAATTCCAGCTGCTTTTAGCGCTGCGATTCCTTTGTGCAGGTCTGTAGCTTCAGTATAAATAACGATGTTTCCTTCTTCTTCGGTTACATCACGAACATCAACTTCAGCATCAAGCAAAATTTCAAAAATATGGTCAGGGTCTGTTCCTTTAAATACAATCACTCCAGTATTGTCAAACATATAGCTGACAGCACCTGCCGCTCCGATATTCCCGCCTTTTTTATTGAAAATTGTGCGGATATTAGCAATCGTACGGTTAACATTAGACGTCAACGTTTCAGCGATAACCATTGAACCATTTGGTCCAAAGCCTTCATAACGCCCTTGCACGAACGTTTCATCTCCGCCACCTTTGGCTTTATCAATGGCTTTATCAATAACATGTTTTGGAACCTGTGCTTGTTTCGCACGTTCAATAACGAATTTTAAAGCTGAGTTTGATTCCGGGTCTGGTTCACCTTGTTTAGCCGCAGCATAGATTTCTACACCAAATTTTGCATATACTTTAGACGTTGCACCGTCTTTAGCTGTTTTCTTAGCAACAATATTTGCCCATTTACGTCCCACTGGAAACATCTCCTCAAAAAATTATTTACATTAATGGCAGGTTAATAACCTGCATGTTTTTCTGCCGTATTATATCATAATATATAAATTCTCGTCTATGAGAAATAAAAACATCCAGCTTTTACGGGGGGGTACTTTGATTTTAACAATGGCTAATATGGTGGGTAAGCCATTTTTTAATTTTCTTCTGGTTCTTTTTTTATTTTTAATAATTGAATCACAGCAATAACTTCTTATTGATGGTGGTTTCGCTCATCAGGTGAGGTGGAACGCTTGCACGTCTTGCGACATATTGTGGCAGAAACTTAATGGCGAAATTAAGAGCCTATCCCATTAGGGCTATTTTACTTGCCATTTTGGACCTGGGCAGTGCTCGCCAAAACGCGTTAGCGTTTTGAACGCCGCTTGCGGCGGCCCGAAGGGCGAGCGTAGCGAGTCAAACCTCACGTACTACGTGTACGCTCCGGTTTTTGCGCGCTGTCCGTGTCCAAACTGGCTGCGCCAATAACGCCTGGTGGGATAGTCTCTAAGACGATATATTCCCGCCTTGAGCCGTGTTAATTTGTTGCATACTTTTAAACGGAGGTATACCTCTTGTAGGCTATACCTCCTGCTTCACGTTATCGCGCGATTAACGCAAATACGCCCCAGCCAAAGTATTCTCGCGTCCAGGTGACGTGGCGTTTGGGGGCTACCGTCAGTTCTGTTCGAACCTCTTGTGCAAACGCATCGTCAGGGTTTTCCTCCAGCCAGCGGCGCATGGTCATCCACTTCGCGGCTTCATATCTGTCCCAGCCTTGCGGGTCTGCCAGCACCATTTCCACTACGTCATAGCCGAGTTGGTCGAAAAAGGCGACCAGCTCGGGCAGGGGACGAAAATCGGCGACGGATGAGACGCCACAGGCGTGGGCGATCTCTTCCGTTGCGGGGATCCGACGCCAGTACGGTTCACCGATGAGAATGATCCCGCCAGGTTTGAGGCTTTTGGCCAGCAGATCTATTGTCCCCGCGACACCGCCCGCAATCCAGGTCGCGCCTACGCAGGCCGCCACGTCATATTTTTCCTCGTCGATATAACCGGCCGCGTCGTTATGAATAAAATGTACGTATTCACTGACGCCGAGCTCTTCTGCACGTTGTTTTGCCTGTGTGGTGAAGAGCGGGCTTATGTCAATGCCAGTACCTATAACACCGTAATCGCGAGCCCAGGTGCAGAGCATCTCACCCGAACCGCTACCGAGATCGAGAATCCGCGTGCCTGGCTTCATGCGTAACGCATGGCCCAGTGTGGCGTACTTTTCCGCTGTAAACGGATTATGGATACGGTGTTCGCTTTCGCTAATGGTAAAAATACGTGGGATATCCATTGGGTTATTCCTTTTACTGAGGGCAATACCCTCAGAAGTGGATGCTTTTTCAGCCAGCAGCGCAAACAGCTTGCCTGCAAAAGTCTCGCCGACCGGCCAGGTGTGACTGTCCGGGCGCTGCAACACAGTGAAGCCAGCATCACCAAGCAGGCTGATATATTCATCATCGCGCCAGGCCTTCATTTGACTGCCGAAACGGGTGGTACAGCCGTTTTCCGCTATCGCCCAGAACTGCGTTGAGCTGGTTTGAGCCTCTTCATCCCAGGCATTTTCCGTTAACAGCAGATGAGGCACGGCAAGAAACAGGCCGTGCGGACAACGCTGCCAGCCTGGCTGCGCCATGCCCTGGCGTTTAACTTCATCGAAGGTATGCACTTCAACAAGCAGTTTGCCGTCCGGTTTCAACCACTGCGCGCAATGACTGATGAGGCTTTGCGCATCCGCAGTGCTAAAGACATTCAGTTCCCCAAACGTCATCATAATGAAATCGAAAGGTTCCGTGGGGTGGTATGTACGAATATCTTGCTGAATGTAGTCAATATTCAGGTTTGCGGCTTGCGCCTGCTGGCGAGCCCATGTGATGGATGCCGGAGAGAAATCTACGCCTGTGCAGTGAAACCCACGCTCCGCTAACAGGCGGGTATAAAAACCGGGTCCACAGCCGAGATCCAGAATGCGGGCGCCAGCGGGTAACTGACGGGTAATCCATGTTACCTGTTGCTCAATCACGGTTAGCCGGCGGCTGGCCCAGTCGTGGTCCTGTGACAGATGATTTTCCAGCATGCGTTGGCTGAAGGCTGGCTCGTCCCAGGGGATTTTGCCTTCATCGGGTAATAGCCGAATGCGATGCGTTGCAAAAATAACGGCGCTGATATCCATCATCATCTCCTTAGCGATTATCAGGCTGGGCGCGAACGTTGTTCAGCCCGGTTGTATTAATGCGGTAGGGCTGACCGTTAACGGATTTGATCAGCTTTTTGGTTTTGAGTTTTTTGAATACAGCGAGCGTGCAATCGGCGAGCAACAGCCCTTCGCGGCTATAGCACTCAACGGCGGTGACGCGGCCTGACGCATCGCGGATGTGCGTAATGCGTCCGCCTTTGGCGAGAACGTGTAAGGTACGTTGTTCCTGACGGGATAAATTCATACTGAAGAACCTGTTTAATCATCATAGGCAAAACGTGCAAACACACTGCGGTGTCCGCATTCGATTTCGGCGCATTGATAATCAGTCCGGCCTGAAAAGGTCGGGGAACTGATTATCAGATGATGACATTCTCCAGCATCAAAGCCTCGGGTTGAGTTGAAAGGTATTTACGTCGTGAATGATAACACCTGATTTCTGTAAGTGAATAACCGGGAGTGAAAAGTGTGATCTCAAAGGGAGGCTCATGACGTTTAGCGTATCAGATGAATAGCTCCCGCAATTACCATAATGAATATTGATTAAACTCATATACCCGATAATGGCCGCTTTGATAGTCTCGGCGTATCTTTTTAGCCATTGACAGGGTTGTTGCGTTGGAAATCTTTTTTTAACCCACTGAAAAATATCACTTAAATATTTTTCATACATAAACATTTATGGTCCGCTGAGTTCGGATCCGGTTTTGTATGGGTTAAAAAAGGTACGTTATGAAAGTCATATGGACTGTCACTCCTGTGGGGTATCAGCGCATAGCGAAACGTTGCCCTTCATGCAGCGTAAAACGGGACTTCACGCCTTCTGGGGCATTTCGGGTTAATTCGCAAAAGAAGGTACTCGATGTCTGGAGTATCTATAAATGCACACACTGCGATTACACCTGGAATATCTCCCTGTTCTCGCGCCTGCCAGTCAGCAAAATTAACCGCGATCTTTATGGCCGACTGATGGCGAATGATGCCGCCACGGTGCAATATTTTGCTTATGACAACGCGATCCTGAAGCGAAACAATGCTGAATTATCGGGGCAGCCTGATTTTCACATTCAGGAACGGTGGCTGGTCAGTATCGCCTCCCACAAGCAGGTCAGTGTTAGCGTCAGGATTTCCCGTTCTTTTCAGGTCAGCCTGCTGTCGATTTTGAAGAAGCAACTCCTGCTAAGCGCAGCCGAAATCAAGAGACGGATTGAAACAGGGCAAATAAGTGGCGTCACGATGAAAATGCTTAAATCGCGAAAACTGAAGAATGCGAAATATGATTTGCAGCTCTCAGTTGAAACACTGTATGACCGGCGAAGGATTGTTCTGACCCGTCGATAAAAATAATAAGCTCACCTTACGTTTAAGTGTGCTGGTATGGCAACGACGTAACGGAATGAAAGAAGGACTAAGGGACAGGTGAGCTTTAGTTGAATAACCCTTGTCTGTGGCATTTAGTGAAGGCTGAATGCCATGGATAATCCAGACGTTTTCGCACCAGTGATGATCAGCAGAATGACAAAGGGCGATGGGTTACAATTATCTGTAGAGTAAATAAATATTCACGCAACACCATTAAAAAATAAGAAAAAATGGCTCACTGTTGAGCTGATATTAATACCTGAACCACTGAATTAGAGTAATGTGGCGCTATTCATAGCGTAATTTTTTCTGTTGCGGTTACAGGGGGAGGAATGCACACCTTTAGACCATACTCACTAAGGCATAGCGATCTGTTATATGAAGATATTCCGTTAGAAATACGCGAGCAAATAATCTTATTGATTATTAATACGTTAGGGAATTGCTCCTCTTTTTATGATATGACATTATACTGCTATCATAATAGTCATTCTGACGAAGTTTATCGAAGAATATGTAAAACGTTGCGCAAAGAGTATGGCTTATTCACCTTATATGCGCATTCAACGTCATATCTGGATGAAATGAGTAATCTGTTATTAAAAACAGATGATAAAAGAAAGCATATTGATACCATTGAGCTTGCTTTTAACTATATAGATACCTACCTTCGGACCTATGAAGTTACGCTTGGGTTAGAACCGGATAAGGCGATTAGTGAATTAAATAATATATTTCATGAGCATGGTTTAAAATATCGATATGAAAATGGTAGGATTGTAAGGTTGCGCAGAATAAAACGGCTTAAAAACATATGTTATTATTTGTACTCTCCTGGAGAGTATGGCTTTGTCGAATATGATCTTATGGAAGCGTATAATCGCCTGATGCTTAATGATTTTGCCTGTGTCGTAAAGGAATGTCATGCAGTCTTCAGAAGCGTTCTTCTCAGAATTCATGAGAGAAAAGGTATCGTATATCATGAACAAGATAGTTTAAATACCTTAATGACTAATCTGATGGCGAGAGGCGTTATATCTGCTGAATATGCACATAAATTTCATTTTTTAAGTAACGTGCTGGAGTCAGAAATATTTCTGCCGATGGCGCCAGAAAAATCGCATCATCACTACGCAATGATGCTCCGTATCTCTGAAGAGTTGGCCTGTAGTATTTATTATCTTACTGAGCGGAGTATATTTTTTCTTACCCAGCGGGCTGAAGAAGATAGTGTCTCGCCATAATAATGATCGCGCTGTCGCTCAGTCAGACTGGATCATCGTTATTTAAATTTGTTCAGACGTCGGAATTTTTTGTTCTGCCGTCTCTTTTTTTAGTGATGAGCTGTTCAGTGCAATAATAAGGGGTACAGTACGATGACTGATTTTTAAACTGCATATCATCTGTGTCGCATTTACTCATGGGTATTGGGTCAGGGAGAGAGAAGAATGAGCACTATTTTAAAGCCTTTTTTATTGGCGGTAACCCTGATGTTAATCTTAATAAGGCCTGGCTTTGCAACGGAGGATGGAGCGATAACCATGGTTAAAACCTACAGCGCTTATGACTATTTGCAGACCCGAGCGCGGTTGATGCACGCTGTCGCCGATCACGGTCTGGTGTTATTTGGGGAATTTGATCATGCCAGAGCGGCACAGAATGTTAACCTGAAAATGCCGCCGACAACGGTTCTGGTCTTTGGCAATCCTAAAGGCGGAACGCCTCTCATGCTGGCGCATCCCGAACTGGCACTGGATTTACCGTTTCGGGTGCTCATTAGCCAGCAAGCCGATGGGCGAACGTTAGTCAGTTATCATCCCGCTGAAACGCTGCAACGTTATGGTCTTGATGCCGCAGATATACAGGCTTTGAAAAAACTGGAACAGCTCGTTGAAAAAAGTCTCCACTAAAGCTGAAAATCGGGCGATGTGTTTGCACGGGTGATGTCGCGAATAAATGCGCTCACATCGTCCATTACCTGATGAGATAAGGCGGCATCGAAGGTGGCGCAATCAGCATCACAGAACCCGTGCCGCGCATCGTACATTTTACACTGCACCCGGGGGCGCTTTTCCAGCGTCTGTCGCATGGCGAGGGGATCAAACGCCGGCTCATAGCGCGCGATAATAACCAGTGCCGGACAGAGAGGCGCAAGATGAAGGTACTGGCGTATACGGGAACCGTAATAGCAAATGACGCCATCGCATAACCCACTGGCTGCACTTAGCCATGCGAGCGTTGCGCCGACGCTATATCCTACGACGATTAGCGTCTCGTACTGCGTTCTGAGCTCGTGGAGTAATGTGGTAACGACGGCGGGATCAAAGCCGACATTTGCTGAAAAGTGACGGTAAGCCTCCTGCTGCTGTTCATAGCGAAAGGGGGTATGGTGAGGAAACAGCGCGGGAATATAGATGTCGAATCCGCGCGTCATCCATTCATGGCCTGCGCGTTGGATATGAGCGTTAATACCATAAATTTCATGCAGAATAATCGCTGCCCGGCGATGGCGGCTCGACAAACTGGAGGCGTTGCTTCCCCCGGATACGCCTGGGGCGAAAAACACGGTGTCTTTTATCATAACGCGTTCTTGATACAAAGAGAGCGGCTGGATTTTCGCCGATCACGCTATGTCAGAGACATTGTTCCTGTCAATGTACAGACACATTTTATGGCCTGATTTTTGGTTGATAAATTTTATATTGGTAAACCAATGTGCTGTTCATATTCAGGCATCAGGGCTAAAGGTGGAACATCAGTCGTGTATTGTCTATTGCCTTTCCTTTCATCTGGCCTCACTAGCGAAACGGGGCGCATTATTATTTTGTTGGTTGACCAGTTTCGCGTTTTTGGTGTGCTACGCGTGCTATCCCTCTTTACAAATGCTATAGTCTGATACCGGGAAATCGCATCGGACGGGCACGACCAATATGAAATCAAACACTTCTCAGCAAAGACCTTACCAGGAAGTGGGCGCAATGATACGGGATCTGATTGTTCAGACGCCGTACCGCCCCGGGGAGCGCTTGCCGCCGGAAAGAGAGATCGCTGAGAGGCTTAATGTGACGCGTACCGTCGTGCGTGAAGCGCTGATCATGCTGGAAATTAAAGGTCTGGTTGAAGTCCGCCGCGGCGCCGGGATCTACGTGCTCGACAGCGCGGATAATAACGAGATGGAAGGCGCTGACGTCAATCACTGTAATGACGCCGGGCCGTTTGAACTGTTACAGGCGCGTCAGTTGCTGGAAAGCAATATCGCTGAATTTGCCGCTCTGCAAGCCACCCGCGAAGACATCATTAAAATGCGCCAGGCGTTACAACTGGAAGAGCGAGAGCTCGCCTCCAGCGCGCCGGGCGGCTCAGAAAGCGGCGATATGCAGTTTCATCTGGCCATTGCCGAAGCGACCCATAACAGTATGTTGGTAGAGCTCTTCCGTCAGTCCTGGCAATGGCGTGAAAATAATCCGATGTGGCTCCAGCTTCATAGCCATCTGGGCGATACGCTTTACCGTAAGGAGTGGCTGGTCGATCATAAGCAGATCCTCGCGGCGTTAATTAAGAAAGACGCCCGCGCAGCGAAGCTGGCGATGTGGCAGCACCTGGAAAACGTGAAGCAGCGTCTGCTGGAGTTTTCCAATGTTGATGATATCTACTTTGATGGCTATCTGTTTGAGTCATGGCCGCTGGACAACGTTGATGCCTGATTATACCTGGAATAGCGTGGGCAGACCCAGTCCACGTTTTACTTCCTGTAGCGTCTTTTGAGTGACCTCATGCGCCCGCTCGCTACCTTTTTTCAGCAATTCCATTAGCATTCCCTTATCTGCAATAAAGGTTGCCCGTCGTTCGCGTATTGGCGCGATCAGTTCTTGCAGGCAGGTCTCCAGCTCATTTTTACAGACACGGTCGCCTAATCCGCCTTGTTGATAATGTACTTTCATCGCCGCGACTTTGGCTTTATCCGGATGGAACGCATCCAGCCACGTAAAGACGACGTTACCTTCTATTTTTCCCGGATCGCTAATTTTTAAATGATTGGGATCGGTGTACATCGCGCTGACCGCACGGTGGATGGTCTCTTCGCTGGCGGAAAGAAGCAGGGTATTGCCGAGCGATTTCGACATCTTGGCGCTGCCGTCAATGCCGGGCAGACGACCCGTATCGCTCAGGAGCGCCTGACAGGGTCGCAATACCGGCGAGGAGAAAAGACTATTCATCTTATGAACGATCTCATTCGTTTGCTCAATCATGGGTAATTGGTCGTCGCCAACCGGTACCATTTCGGCCTTAAAGGCGGTGATATCTGCCGCCTGGCTAATGGGATACGCCATGAACCCGACCGGCAGGGAACGGGTAAAGCCTTTTTGGGCAATCTCATTTTTTACCGTAGGATTACGCTCCACTCGGGCGACGGTAACAATATTCATATACAGCACCGTTAATTCGGCGAGGGCGGGTAACGCGGATTGCAGGCAGATCGTCGTCAGCGCGGGATCGATGCCGACGGCCAGATAGTCAGCTAACACTTGCGGAATATTATCGCGGATTTTTTGCGGATTACTGCCGTTATCGGTGAGTCCCTGCAGGTCGGCAATCAGGACATACTGTTGGTGATCCTGCTGTAGCGCGACGCGCTGGCGCAGTGAACCGACATAATGGCCGAGGTGCAGCGAGCCGGTGGGGCGATCGCCAGTCAGAATGATAGGAAGGGTGTTCATTTAGGACTCCTTTATGCTTACTGTAAAGCCGAAAGACGTCCCGAAACACAGTAGCCGCCTTTCGGCGGCTACTTAAAGAGGGATAGTGATCCGTGCCGCCTTCAGGAAGGCAGCCACCAGCGGAGATGACGTTGCGTAGCGTTGGATCGTTTCGTGTTCATGTGATCTAACGTATCACGACTAAACGTAAGGGTAAAGCGGCTGGCGTGTCGTCCGGGCATAAAGTCATATCGCCTGAACAGAGAACATGTTACTGACTTTGAAACGCGATTTTATAATTTGCTATCCAAAAATACGTGGCGCTGAAAGGCGCATTTTTGATGCAAATCATTTATTACTGTGATAACACTGTGCGCGATAAAAACATTAAATATATTCACATAGTAAATATGTTCTATTGGAATGGTTGTTTTCGATATGACAAAAGTCTAAAAAGCCCATTGATGTGAAAAGGAATAAGAATTGTCTATATTCCGATTCTGCGGAATTAAGTAATTTCTCGGATAAAAATAAGAAATGATATTGATATTTCTTTTTTGATATGGTTCTTATAGCGGCTATGGTTATTCAGGAAACGATGCTTGAATGCCTGGCGTAATAGATTTCAGGTCAGTAGCGCTATTGTAAAATGGATTGTTGATGGCAGAAGGTATTTAGCAAGAATCCAGTTATAGCAGATTGTCGGTATTTAATCTGGTATACAGAGACACCAACGAAATGGCTGGAAAATGGAACGTTCTTTCATTGTTGGCGTTCCGTCCTTGTCAGCCTGCTTTGCCGCATGATAATCACGGAGGGGGGATGGACGCCATCTATTTAAAACTGGACGGTATTGAAGGCGAAAGCCAGATCAAAGGTTTTGAAAACCAAATAAAACTTATTGCTTACAACCACAACCCGACGAAACGGGAGTCCGGCGAAGCGAGAGGGACATATATTGGAGGGTTGACGCTGACAAAGCCAGTCGATCTTGCTACACCAGGCCTCTATGAGCACTATTGTAACGGGAAAACGGTGAAAGAAGGCGTGCTGACATTATGCCGTCGTGATAAGGGCGCAATGCTGCCATTTATTATTTATACGCTCACCAATGTGCGAATTTCACGCATGAGCAATCATGGCGACGCCGAAGGCAGCGCCACGGAGACCGTGGATTTGGTTTATAGCCATATTCGCTGGGATATTCCCGCATTAGCGTCGAAAAGCAAAACACGGCGGCCCCTTCACCGACAGGCGCTGTGGCGATGAGAACAAAACAAGCTTGCGGACTCGCAGTGGGCGATGCTGTATAGCGAAATGGCATTTAGCGGCTTGCGAAGGCTGATGAGCGCTCATGTAACCAATCGATTGCCTGAAAAGGCGATAACGCATGGCCCTTACACCCGTTATGATTTTTACGCATAGCCGCTAATAAAACGGCATTTTTTATATACACATCAAGTTGATAGTGTGTTTCTGACCTTGACGTAAATAAGCGGGAAAAGCGATGAAACACACCATTGGGATACTGGGGGGGATGGGACCTGCGGCAACGGCGGATATGTTGGAAAAATTTGTTGAATTGCGACATGCCAGTTGTGATCAACAACACATCCCGCTCATTGTCAGCTCTATCCCTGATATTCCCGATCGTACAGCATGTCTGTTATCCGGCGGGCCTTCGCCATACCGTTATCTGGAGCGTTATCTGCATATGCTGGAAGACGCCGGGGCGGAGTGTATCGTTATCCCATGCAACACTGCGCATTATTGGTTTGATGATTTACAGAACGTCGCGAAAGCGCGAATGATCAGCATCCTGGACGCCACCCTGGGGGATATTCCGCCATCGGCGCGGCACGTTGGTCTGCTGGCGACCAATGCGACGCTGGCGACCGGGTTATATCAAAAGAAAGCGCTGGCGCGGGGGCTGACGTTAATTCAGCCAGAAGACGCGGGGCAGGCGTTGGTAATGCAGGCTATTTATACGCTTAAACGTGGCGATAAAACTGCGGCGCAAGCGCTGCTGCTGCCGCAAATCGATAGCCTTATTGCCCGTGGCGCTCAGGCAATTATTATGGGGTGTACCGAAATTCCGCTTATTGTGGCCGGACATGAACGCGCGATAGCGTGCCCGATGATTGATTCCACAGCGTCGCTGGTGCGCGCGGCGATTCGTTGGTATGAGTCCTGGCCGGACACCCGAGTCTCTTTGACCGGGGAACAACGCCTTACCGCCTGAGGTGTTTACAGCGCGGCCTGAAGCCCACGCAGGTCGCGCCAAAATGTTTCGGCTACCTGACTCATGCGGGTATTCATGCGATAAGCATAAGCCTGGATCGGAATAACCAGTTCGTCGGCATCAAGCACTATCAGGCGTCCGTCGGTAATCTCCTGACGGATAGCATACTCGGGCAACCAGGCGATTCCGCAGCCGTCCATCGCAACCTGTTTTAACAATTCACTCATCGAAGAGACGAAAAATGTACTGAAACTCAGTTCAGCATGGCGAGTCAGAGTACGATTTATCAGCCGGCCCATATAGGAGTTCTGACTGTAATTAAGCAGGGGAAAGTGCGGCTGCTCAAGCGTATAGCGCGGCTCGCCCCGGCCATTGCTGGCGCAAACCGGAAACAGTCTCGACTCAAACAGGCGGATGTTATCAAACGGCGCTTGTTGCAGGTTTTCATCGTGATAAGAAAAGATAAAATCGCTTTGCCCCTCACGTAACATATCCACCGCCTGGTCGACATCTATCGCCTCAACGGCGTAGGTAAACTGCGTCGGCATCTGCTTAACGATGGTCGGCAACAGGCCGAGGGAGAGCGAGTGGGCGGCGGCAATCTTGATTTTACGCAGCGTATAATCGCTGCCGCCGCGCAGTTCGGTCAGATTACTTTCCAGCTGCTGTAACAGGTGGCGAACCTGGGAGTGAAAGATTTTACCCTGTTCGGAAAGCTGTAGCGGCGAGACCTGTCGGTTAAACAGTTCAACGCCCACGGCATGTTCCAGGGCGCGAATCCGCCGGCTAAAAGCGGGTTGCGATACGTTGCGGATAATGGCGGCCTGAGAGAAATTGCGGCACTTTTCCAGCGTCAGAAAATCATATAGCCATTTTGTCTCAATATTGTGCAAACCTGCTCCAGTTACATCCATTTACCGTTATCCTGTCAGTCGCCCGAAGGGGCATTCTACGTCCATTCGGGCGGCTGACAACCGCTTATCCCGTCCTCTTTCAGAATGCCGTGATGGGGCAGCCTGAAACTAGCGGGAATTACGCCGGTTCAAAGGTACCTTTTACGCAGGCTTTCCCCTCATTGACCATGCGTTTGCCGCGCGCATACACCTGCTCAATGCGTAAATCTGCGCTAAAGACGAGCAGATCCGCATCGTGACCGGGACGGATTTCGCCTTTGCTGTCCAGACTGAGGAAGGCGGCTACGCTGGTCGTCAGCGGGCGCAGAGCATCGGTCAGGCTGAATCCGTAGTGGTTAACCAGCGTCTGCAACGTCTCCAGCAAACTTTCGAAGCCCGCGACGCCGATACCCGTCAGATTTCCGGCAGCGTCAAATAGCGGCTGGCTGCCGTTGCCGTCTGAACTGAGCGTCACCCGGGAAAGCGGGACGCCGGCTTTTACCGCTCTGGCAATGCCCTCCGCCGGCGCGACGGGATCCGGGATACTGGTGGTAATGTCGATCACGCCGCCTTTAAGCGCAAACGCCAGCGCCTGCTCGAAAAGAGATTCGCTACGGTTGACGTGGGTAGGCAGTAGTTTGCCGATCGGCACGTCGCTATTTTCCAGAATGTCATACAGCGGCTGTAACCCTTTTTTGCTGCTGCCCATATGAAAAACGCTGACACCGGGTTTACCGCCCAGCAGGCCGCCAACGCGTGATTCGGCGGCCATGCTGGCGAGTTGATTCCCGCTGGGCGCGGCGGAACGGTGGTCGGAGACTGCGCATTTCACGCCAATGACGCGATCGATCAGCGCGACGTCTTTTTCTACCGAGCCAGTAATGGTCGGCGACGGAACGTGATAAGCGCCCGTGAGCATCCAGGCGGTGATCCCCTCCTCATTTAGCGCTCGCGTTTTGGCTAACAGCGACGCGGGATGACGGCTGACGGAGTCGGTGCCAAGCAGGCCGACGACCGTTGTTATCCCGGCTTCCGTCAGGCGGCTCAGGGAGACTTCCGGCGTCCGCGTCGTCGGCCCCGCTTCGCCGCCGCCGCCGATCAGATGAACGTGTTGGTCGATAAAGCCCGGGCACAGCATACGACCGCTAAGATTAATCACCGCACAGTCCGGTACGATATCGCCGGGGATGTCAGCGCCGACGGCAATAATTTTGCCATTCGCGAGTAGAACATCGCAGATGCCCCGGTCTTCTGGCGCAAACAGGTGCGCACCCTGTAACAAGGTAAACTCCGCGGCGGATAAATCAGGCATGATAACTCCTTATTAAACAATAAGCTGCATGACCCAGATCGACAGCAGCGCATTGATGGCGCAGACTGCGATAATATGCGGGTAATATTTGGCGTTGACTTCGGCAGTACCGAGACAGCGGCCGACATTCTGTACCGGGTTTCCCATCAGGTAAATGGCTGGCAGTAGTACGGTAACATCGTGGCCGCTTAGCGCGCCGGCGGTAGCCAGACTGGCCGCCACGCCAACGGCGCCGCCCATACTCATCAGCGAAGCCAGAAGCACCGTAGCCGCTTCGCCGGGAAGCCCCCACAACGCCATCACGGGCTGGCAGATATGGCCTACCCAGTCGAGCAGACCGGTAATTTTCAGCGCCTGAATAATGACAAATGCCATGACCACATTGGGTAACAGGTTGGTCGTGGCGATGGTAAAACCGCGGCGTGCGCCATCGATAAACATATCCATGACATTCTTACGTACCTGAGTCGTCATGATTGGGCTCCTTGCGCAGGGTGACGGCGTTCTTCGATGTTAATCCATACGCGCAAAAGGTTTGCGCCGATAAATTTGAATAGCAGAATGACCACCAGCGGAATGATGACTGACGTTCCCAGAAAGGCGAATACTGCAACGCCGGAGGAGAAATAGTTGGTGATAATAGCGCTGCCGCTGGTCTGCCAGGCGGCAAAAATCACTTTATCGCGTTCGGTGATTTCGCCTTCCTGCGCCAGCTCTTTAGTCATACCCGCCGCGGCGTCGGTATTTTGCAGGTTGGCGATCAGCGCCAGTGAGCAAATACCGGGAATGCCAAGCAAGGGTTTCAGGATGGGCGTCATCAATTGCTGCGCCGCCCGCAGACCGCCCAGTCCATCCGTAATCGCGATGATACCCAGAGAAAGGATAACCGACGGTGCCAGCTCCAGCGCAAAAAGGAAGCCATCTTTCGCGCCCGTTCCGCCCGCGCCGCGAAAGGTCTGCGTACCGGTCACATGACCGAATGACCCGTTGAGTACGGTAAAATCAAAAACGCGCCACCAGCCTTCGCTTCCGGAAAATACGCCGGAAAAGAAAATAATGGTGAGAAAAAACGCCAGGTATCCCTTTATCCCGACCTTTTCTGTATCAAGCGGCATGGCCGCCCCGTCCACTTGTTGCGCCATAGCGATCCCCGAATTTTTTTGATGATGTGTTGGTTGTAGCCACAGGCCAAAAAGCCCGAAACAGAAAGACCTTATCAGCCATAAGGGTAAGGACAAAATGCAAGTATGTATCGTGCTATGCGTTTCTTGCATAGCAGCGCGAAAAATCACCATCCTCGCTACTGCCGGAGGCGCGGGGAACCGTGGACGGTATAACGCGAGGTAAAAAAGCAAAGAAACAGGTGTTGACGCAGGCCAGAGCCGGGAGCAGGAAAAAGGGGAAATAAATTTGACGTTAGTCAATTTTCACGCCACTTAATTATCGTTGTTAAAAAATAGGATTTTTTAACCTAAATTTTACTTTTTTACTGTAATTTTTCACGCCTTAAGAGGAATTGTCACGGTCAGGTCAGTAGCCGCTGATGGGTCAGCTTGCGCCCTAAGAATCCTACGGGCAGGTAATAAAAAACGAATAATCGAATTAATTTCATGATGTGATTTATTTATAATTGTGATGATTTGAGAGGCAGCGATAATCATCATAATGGAATATATAGCCAAAATAATTCGAGTTGCGTAAAGGTGGCAAGGGAGTGAGTCCCCAGGAGCATAGATAACTATGTAACTGGGGTGAGCAACGGCCCGTCAGGGCGAGGCCCATAGATGGGCCGGGTAATCCGTAGCCAACACATAAGCAACTTGAAGTAGGAAGGGTATATAAAATAATAGGCAGTTTGATAACACTAAAAACCATAGAATAAGTATAGTTTTTAGTGGCATCTTTACCCTGAAATAACGTGTTGAGGATGTGCTATTAAAAACAGCTCCGCATTGCGCCGCGAATAGCGTTAAAGATACAACCCGGTGCGGATAGCGCGGGTTTACTCTACCGCTTATTCACGTATCACAAACCGTTTTTGTTTTATCTGCTGCGCGGCACTGATCAGCGCGGCAAAAAAGAGCGCCGCGGCACCGCAAAGCGTGGCGTTGATAATTGCCGACGCGCCATTGCCTGACAGACTGGCGGCGAGCGGACCGAGAATTTGCCCAATACCATACGTTAGCGTCACCAGGCCTAACAAATTAATATTGCCCGGCGCGCTGAGTTGTCGGGCAAGCGGCATCACCAGCGAGGTTGTGCCCATAAACGTGGCGCCAAAACCAATACTGCTCAGTATTAACAGCAACAACGAGTCGCTGGCGAGAGACAGTAGCACGCAGGCGCTCTGGATCAACAGGTTCGCGGTCAGGCATGGCAGGACGCCCCAATGTTTTGCCGCCCACAGCCAGCCGAAGCAGCCGGGAATGATCGCCAGGCCGACCAACGACCAAAGGTGCGCCGTGAGTAGCGGAGAGCCCGCGCTTTTCGCCATCAGCGGCAAATAGGTAGCGACAATGATGTAGCCGAATCCGGCGAAACCGTACAACAGCGCCAGTTGCCACCAGGGCATAGGCTGATTTTCGATTCTTGCTAAGGGCGCAGGCGGCAGCGCATGAGCGCGGGGGGGAATCAATATTGCCACGATTAATAGCAATATACCGGCGAGCGCCCCGGCCCCCAGCCATAGCGAATGGGCCGAAAGCGCATAATGTAAACCGCCAATGACATATTCGTTGCCCAGTGCAATCCCGGCCCCGACGCCGGAAAAGAGCGCGGCGATCACAAACGGATGGCGGGTATGATGCAACACAATCATTGATCCAAAAATCATCATCCCCGCACTCGCGACGCCTGCCAGGAAGCGTACCAACATGACGACCGCGGGCTGAGTAAATATCGCCATAGACAGAATAAGAATACCGGTGGCGACCGCCGAAGCCAGCAGCATGGGGCGTAGACGAGAGGGGAGATGAAAAAGGCCAAAGGAAAACAGTAAGCTTCCCGCCAGGTACCCTGCATAATTGGCGCTGGCAATCCAGGAGAGTTGGTTAAACGTTAGCTGCTTTTCCGCCAGCATTACCGGCAGCATGGGCGTATACAGAAAGCGGCCAACTCCCATCCCCAGCGTCAATACCATCATACCGAAAAGCGCCGTAAAAATGGGATGGCGAGGTGAAGCGCTCTGAGCATGAACCATGGTTTTTCTCTTTGCTAAAGTAAGGCAGGAATGCCGGATTGTTGTTGTAAATGATAATAAAAAGTAAAATTAATGTTTCAAATTTGCAAGAAAAGAAAGTGAGACGCAGGCGAATAACGGATTGAGAAGAGGGGCATCGGTGGGAAATGGCATTAAATTAATGCCTCCCACGTGCGGGGTTTGGCAGTTAATCTGAACGAGAATTGCGCCTTCCCCTTCTTAGATACTGAGCAGTGCCGGTATTTGCGACAGTAAATATAACACCAGACCAATAGCGCCGCCGACCAGCGTGCCGTTCACGCGGATAAACTGCAAATCTTTACCGATATTAAGCTCAATCTGCTGCGACATATCGCGCGCATCCCAGCCTTTTACGGTATCGCTGATGTGGCGCGTCAGGAAGGCGGCGAACTCCGGCGCGACGCGGTGCGCGGCCTGTTCCAGATGACCGTTAAGCGAGGCGCGTAATGCGTCGTCGGCGATCAGTGTCTCGCCAAACCATTGTCCGGCATGAGCGATGCGCTGCTTTACCTTCGAGTCTTCGGCGTTGATATCTGTTTTTAACCACTGGCGTAGATCCGCCCAGATCTCGCCGAGATAACGGTTAAACGCCTCATCTTCCTTCAGGTAACTTTTAATGTTTTCTGCCCGGGCAGCCATTTCCGGATCATGTTTAAGTTTATCGATCAGCCTATACGTCGCGCGATCGAAGGCATGACGAATCTGATGCGCGCGGTCGTGACTGATATCATCCAGCAGAGAATTTACCGCGTCGGAGACCAGTTCAGCGCTGTGTTCTCCCAGCCATTCGGTCGGCAGAATCTTCGCTTTTAACGGATGTTCGGTCTCCAGCCAGCGTATGATCTGTCTGGCGATAAATGTTCGGGAGCTGTCACGCTGTAACAGGGCGATAAGCTGGGCGATCAGCGTATCGAGTAACACCTGGTGACGATCGTTTTTGGTCATGCTTTCCAGCATCAGGGCGCTGGTGCCGGAAAGATCCACTTTATCAATCGCCTTATGTACCGCTCGCTTGAGCAGCCGCTGAATACGGGCGTCATCGGTTAGTTCCAGAAAGCCGCTCATAATTTGCAGCAGATGCTGCCCGACCCGGCTGGCGTTGTCCGGCTGGCTGAACCAGTTTCCGATAAGCAGCGCGGGTTCATGGCGGCGGATTAGCGCGATCAGCGACTGCGTATCAAGGAACTTCTCCTGCACAAATTGCCCAAGATTTTCGCCGATTCGGTCTTTATTACGGGGAATAATCGCCGTATGTCGTGAAATAAACGGAATGGGAATGCGGCGAAACAGCGCCACCACGGCAAACCAGTCCGCCAGCGCGCCAACCATCGCCGCTTCGGCAATAGCTTTTACGCCCAGCACCCAAAAACTGGGCGGCAGGAAAAGCGTGGTTACAAACGTCGCGGCGGCTATCAGCAACAGTGAGAGCGCCAGGCGTTTGGCGCGTTTGAGTTCGGCGATTTTATTCATAGGGTTAAGGATAGAGCCAGACGGCAAGAACGTGCAAAAAACATCAGATTATCCTGTGCCGGATAAGCCTCTATCCGGCAGAGTGTTTACTTCTCAGCGGCCAGTTCTGCCGCCTCATGCTGGCGCACGCGCTGTAATAATGTCGCCAGGGTGAAGACCACAATCACCCCGGCCACCGCTGCCAGCAGGTGAAACGGCAGTCTCCCGCCGTGAAACCACAGCCAGCGGCCAACTTCGACCGACACCGCCATCACCGTCAGAATCACCATGTTCAGCGAGGCTGAAACCGTCCCTTTTGGCAAGTTGTTGGAAAAAAGCGTGAAGCGAAACAGCGTCGGGAAAATCATTCCAATGCCGAACGCGTACAGGCTGGTGCCCAGCACAGACCAAAGCCAGACGTGCGGCAGAAGAAGATTACCGAGGAGTAATGTCGCCAGCCCGCTTAACTGGATTGGTACGGCGCGCCAGATAAAACGCGGTCGGGTTGGATCTTTTACCAGGCGCACAACGATCATATTGGCCACGATCACCGCGCCGAATACGGGCACCTGCGCCCAGGCGAATTGCGAAGTACTCATCCCGCCGGCATCGATCAGGATCACCGGCGACACCGCCACCCAGCTCATCATCGGGATGTAGCTCAACGACAATGTCGCCGCCCCGGTGAGAAAAATCGGGTTGCGAAACACATTACGAAAATCGCGCAGTACGCTCACCGCGCTGAACGGCACCGCGCCGCGTTGCACCGTTTCTGGCATCGCCAGCAGCAGGCCGCACAACGCCAACAGTCCCATCACCGCAATAATACCGAACAGCACCTTCCAGTGAACGAAGTGCATCAGCGCGGCGCCGGAGAGCGGGCCGATAACCGGAGCGACCAGCACAATGGAGGTAATAATCGCCATCAGCTTAATGGCTTTGGTTTGACCGAAAGCCTCCTGTACCGTGACGTAGCCGACCGTTGCGATAAAGCAAATGCTGGTGCCCTGCACAAAACGGGCAACCAGAAACTGCGTCATTGAGGTCGTCAACAGCGTTGCCGCGCAGGCGAGAGTAAAAATTAATGCGCCTGCAATCAGCACTGGCCGGCGGCCAATCCTGTCGGATAGCGGCCCCAGAAGCCATTGCAACGCCATTCCGCCTGCCAGATAGAGACTGACCGAGGCCGGCGCAAGACTGACGTCAGCATTAAAATCGCGCACGACGTTAATGATGCCTGGCTGAATCAGATCCGTCGTCAGATAGGCGGCAAAATCGTACAAAATCAGCGCCATCGGGAAAAATAACGTTGTGGCGCGTTGGGAGAAAAACTGAATAATCCGTTGCATAAAAAATGCGCTCCATGTCGGAGAACCCTATGATGGGACAGCGAAACTCAATACCGTCATCGTGACGTCAGGCAGGCGATAGAAACAGCGGCTGCGGATGTACTGAATTTCATGTAATCAAAAACGCTGCCGGTGAAAACACAGACAGGAAGAGACGCGTTCTGAATCTCGTCAGAACGTGTGGCGATTACAGATAACAATCAGCACATCACACCTCGGGAAATTTACGTTGCACGGAAAATATACACATTAAGTGTAATTAAATTTTGATGTTAATCAAAAGAGTTTGTCTGGTTAATAAAGATAAAGGCAGGGCGCGCAGACTGGCATTTTGCGTGTTCAGTTCCGAAAAAGCATATGCATTACAGATAACAGGATTTATCTTCCGTCGCGCCTCGCAATGCTGAAAAGGTACGGATGAGAAAGGAATTTTCAGGAGGTAGAGTCGCAGCATCCTGGTTTGGGGTGACGGAGCGCCATGAAAAAATCGACGACCTCAACACCGCATGATGCGGTGTTTAAAACCTTTTTGCGCCACCCGGAAACCGCCCGCGATTTTATGGAGATTCATCTGCCGGTGTCGTTACGCCAGCTTTGCGACCTGCGGACGCTAAAGCTGGAACCCGGCAGTTTTATTGAAAAAAATCTGCGAGCCTATTATTCCGATGTGCTTTGGTCGCTGAAAACGCGTGAGGGCGACGGTTATATTTACGTCGTGATTGAACATCAGAGCACGCCGGATGCGCATATGGCGTTTCGGCTGATGCGGTATGCGATGGCGGCAATGCAACAGCATCTGGATGCGGGGCATAAGCATCTTCCGCTGGTGGTGCCGATGCTGTTTTATCACGGTGTTGATAGCCCGTATCCTTTTTCGCTGTGCTGGCTGGATGAGTTTGCGAACCCGGAAGTGGCAAGAAGACTCTATGCCGCTGCCTTTCCGCTGGTCGACATTACGGTGGTATCGGATGATGACATTATGCAGCACCGCCGCATTGCGCTGCTGGAGCTCATCCAAAAACATATCCGCCAGCGCGACCTGCTGGGACTGGTTGAACGAATTGCTTCGCTGTTAGTTACTGGTTGCGCTAATGACAGGCAGCTTAAAGCGCTGTTTAATTATCTTATGATTCAGCACGGACATACGCCTCGTTTCACCACGTTTATTCGTGATGTGGTAGGGCATGTCCCGCACACTAAGGAGAGACTGATGACGCTGATAGAGAGGATCCGCGCAGCGGATCGCAGAAAAGGGGAACGGCAAGGGAGACAGCTCGGTCTGGAGGAAGGATTAGCAGAAGGATTAGAAAAAGGGCTGGAAAAAGGTCAGCGTGTTGCCGCATTGCGTATCGCCAGACAGATGCTGGCGGACGGACTTGACCGCGAGACTGTCCAGCGGTTCACCGGCCTTACGGCTGAAGAGCTTCAGGATGTTAGCCACTAACGCGGTTCCAGTCTGAATGTTGCAGGCCCGGTGCCCGCCGGGCAACGCTCTCTATAATTATCGCTGATAACCGCACGAATATACCGAACTTTACCGATAGCGCCAGCCATCTCTACTACCCTTATTGTTCTGAGCGGCATTTACGGCTGCCTTAATGACGATAACAAGGAGACATGTGATATGGCTTACCAGACAGTGAATCCTGCCAATAATCAGCTCATTAAAGAGTATCCCCCGCACACGGACGCGGATATTGAAGCCGCGCTGCAAAAAGCTGACGCGCTCTATCACTCCGATTGGTCCAAAGGAGAGATTGACCAACGTCTGCCGGTACTGCATAAGCTGGCTGATTTGATCGACAGCCGTGTTGAAGAACTGGCAAAAATCGCCAGCCAGGAGATGGGCAAGCTCATCGAGCAGAGCCGTGGCGAAGTCAAACTGTGTGCGCAGATCGCTCGCTATTATGCGGATAACGCGAAGCAGTTTCTTGCCCCGGTGCCTTATAAAACCGAGTTTGGCGACGCGTGGGTAGAACATCATCCGATTGGCGTCATCATGGCTGTTGAGCCGTGGAACTTCCCGTACTATCAGTTGATGCGTGTGCTGGCGCCGAACCTGGCCGCAGGTAACCCGGTGCTGGCGAAACATGCCAGCATCGTACCGCACTGCGCCGAGACGTTTGCTCATCTGGTGCGTGAAGCCGGCGCGCCGGAAGGCGCATGGACCAACCTGTTTATTTCCTCCGATCAGGTGGCGAATATCATCGCCGACCCGCGCGTGCAGGGCGCGGCGCTGACCGGATCTGAAAAGGCGGGGAGCGCCGTGGCGGCACAGGCGGCGAAGCACATTAAAAAATCGACGCTGGAACTGGGCGGGAACGATGTGTTCGTCGTGCTGGACGATGCCGATCTTGAGAAAGCGGTGAAAATTGGCGTGCAGGCACGGCTCACTAATGCGGGGCAGGTATGTACGGCGGCGAAGCGCTTTATCCTGCATGAGAAAATCGCCGATCAATTCCTCAGCCAGTTCACCGAGGCATTCAGGAAGGTGAAGGTGGGGGATCAGATGGACGCTTCTACCGAACTGGGGCCGCTGTCATCGAAAGATGCTCTGGATACACTGACCAGACAGGTCGAGGAAGCGGTGAAAAATGGCGCGACGCTGCACGTTGGCGGCAAGCCGCTGGAAAGTAAAGGCAACTTCTTTGAGCCGACGATTCTGACCAATATTACGCGTGACAACCCGGCGTACTTTGAAGAGTTCTTCGGCCCGGTGGCGCAGATGTATGTGGTGAAAGACGATGACGAGGCGGTAAAACTCGCCAACGATTCCCACTACGGTCTGGGCGGCGCGGTGTTTAGTCAGAATGTCGAACGCGCTAAACGCATGGCCTCCCGGATTGAAACCGGGATGGTTTATATCAACTGGCTGACCGACACCGCAGCGGAGCTGCCGTTCGGCGGCGTTAAGCGTTCGGGCTTCGGACGCGAGCTATCGGATCTGGGGATTAAGGAGTTTGTGAACCAGAAGCTGGTAGTGGTGCGCCGCTAATCCCTGTTGCCCCTCTGAAATCGGGAGGGGCCTGGCTTTTTGCAGCGAAGGACGCAGATCTTAAATCAGAACGAAATAAGCGAACAAAACACCCTCAATCGCCCTCCTTATTTATCCACGTTGCACTAACCGTGCTTTTTATCCCGATATTGTTTGTACAGACATTCATGATGCCCGCATTTTCTGTTCTATGCGGAGGCCGGTATGGAATTTTACGAGAACCGCCCCAGACAACCATTTATTGGCTTTGTGCAGCTCAGACGGGCGCTAAAAAGGTGGTGGCTGCGTAAGCGGGCCTGTCAGGCGCTGCGACGAATGAGTGACGAGCAGTTAAAGGATATTGGGTTGGAAAGGAAGGATGTGGAATAGTGAATCTATTCAAGGGCAATAGTAATTAAAGGATTTTATGATATATTACTATGCCCTTATGTTATGCGTGCTCACTATTTTATATCATTTATATTAATATCATTAATCTTTTTCTCAATGTATTTTTCTGGTTTTATTTTGGTTTTTTGCTCAATCGCATGATATTTTTCCTTATCAATGGTTATAGTCATTTTTTGTTTTTTGTTAAATATGCCAGGGATGATAATCGCGGCTGCAATTATCAATAATATTATTATTGCTGCATGAATTTTGTGTTTGGGAAATGCTTTTAATAGAGTACACAGGATTGTTATACCCTTATGTATAAGATAAGGAAAAGATAGAAATAAAACAAATGGGCAAGCAAAATTTATGACATGTTTCCCATAGTAATTATTATTTATTGTTAGCGAACCAATACAGAATGCCATCACACAAAATAGAAATATTCCGAAGCATAAGAAGGATATAATGAAAGAACCTTGCATAATTCTTTTATGCAACTCTTGCAAAATACTATTTGTGATCTTTTCCAGTTTAGTGTTATGACAAATAACTACCAACATCGCAAAAAAAATCTCAGATAAAGCAAGCGAAAATAACGTATTGAAGGCCATGTAGCTCATCAGCGTTTCGAAAAATATACTTTGCTGAAGATAGTATGGCAATAGAGCGTTGACCTCCATAAAAAAAGTACATAGAAATCCAAGGGCGACATAAGCAATTAAGCCTTCATTTCTCCAAAGCGTAATGTTTTCTTTTACTTTTAGCCGCATGGTTTTCCTTCACTCATTGATATGAATTATAATTAAAGCTGGCAAGGGTTCTTTGCCAGCTTATTTTATGCGTTTACTTAGAACCTGCCCAGCCGTTCATCACCCTCACATCCACCTCGGTACCGGTGGCGAAACCGGCGGCTTCCAGCCACTGGCCTTTCATGGTGAGGGCGGGAATGCGGGTGTAATCCGGATAACGACTCGCATAACTGACGGTCAGGTGACGGTTATTTGTTGGGGAGACTTCTGGATCGCACGGATCTGCAATAGAATGGACGGTAGTCATGATGGCTATTCCTTGAAAATAGTGATTGTGATGAGTGAGATGGCCGTGTTCCCGCACGGCCATATCGCGCTAAATACCTGTATATATCATCAGTAAATAAAAGAAAAGTCCAGCTGAAAATAGACTGTAATGGGAATGTTCAGGAAGGAATTAGATATATTCTTGATGATTATGATTGCGGGGAAATAATATACACAAAATCATTCGAGTTGCATCAAGGCGGCAAGAGAACGAGTTCCCAGGAGCGTATATAAATACGTGACAGGGGGGAGTGAACGCAGCCAACGCCGAGGCAGCTTGAAGGATGAAGTGTAAAAAAGCGCACTGTTCAGGTGCGCTTGAAAATAATGGTCAGGCTTTTTTACGCGAGGTTTTTTTACCGCTGCTGGCGGCGCGTTCGGCCTTGATTTTTTCCAGAAGCGCGGCGGCGCTGTTTTCACCACTGATCAGATCCGGGTTTTCAGCACGCCACTGGGCGGTAAGCTCGCCGCGGAAGGCTTTTGCCAGGATCGACTGGGTGAGGCTGTTGACGCGGGTCAGGGCGTTGTTAACCTGCTTTTCGATGGTGTCGGCCCAGGCGAAGAGTTGTTCGACGCGGCGGACGATTTCGTGTTGTTCTTCTAATGGAGGAACTCTGATGGGATAATTTGCTAGTGCTTTTCCTGTAAGGTGTTTAATTGTAGTTCCTGTAAAGAGCTGAGATAAGCTAATGTTATTTGAATCATTTTTCAAATTATAAACTAACCATTCGGGGATGATTTTGTCTTTTACCCGTGCTCGATGTAATGCTTTTTGGAAAATAACAGGTATGTCCTGAGGTTCACTCCATATAGCACATCGACCAGGTTCACCACCTTCACATATTAAAACATCGCCAAGCTTGAGTGATAATTCTCTGCGCTCTATATCTGAAATTAGTATATCTTGAAGGTTTTCTAAATCAAAACTAAACCAGCGAACATTTATATTTCCAAGATATTTTGTTGCAGAGCCAAAATTTTTAGCTTTATCAAGCATTTTACCTAGT
The DNA here is from genome assembly GCF_046551895.1 of Salmonella sp. SAL03688. Classification (NCBI taxonomy): domain Bacteria; kingdom Pseudomonadati; phylum Pseudomonadota; class Gammaproteobacteria; order Enterobacterales; family Enterobacteriaceae; genus Salmonella; species Salmonella sp. SAL03688. Next base: position 368,461 of record NZ_JBGDVI010000001.1, on the reverse strand, counting down.
CTGCTATCAACAAGTTCAGAGTATTTATGAACACTCCAAGTTGATGGTAGGTCTGGCCATTGCCATTCACTACATAATGGATGGTGGTTTCTTTTATTTGAACCAATTAACAACCCGCTTACCGCAGCAGCTAGCACCGCCTGACGAAAACGTTTCAGGATTTGTGGGATTTGCTCAAGACGTGCTTTGGTGCTGTCTACCTGTGCCAGCAGCGTATCGAGTTTTTCGGCGATGATTTTTTGTTCGGCTATAGGTGGTATTGGTACTGTAAGTGTTGATAACTTTTGAGCATTAACATTTTGTACAGCATTCCCTGCTGACATTAAAGACAGCTGATTCCAATAGTCACTCGACTCTAAAAAACGTTTTAAGTAATATTCTGAAAAATAATTAACTGGTTTAAATCGAATAAGGTATGAAGCAAAAACAACTTGGCTTGGAGGGTTTTGTACCAAAAAACTAAACCCAACCGAACCGGCTCGAGATATCACAATATCTCTGTCCTGTAATTGGTATTTTGAAACATCTTCTGGGGCATCCATGCAATAAGGTACACTGGACCAGTCAACCGCTCCTTTTGTAATATCGGTTGTTCTTAAAAATTTTACATCCCCCATAGAGCTTGACTTAGTTGTGTAGCCATATTGAGGCTTACTGCATATTTCTGAAAGATGGGTTGTCACCCACCCCTCCGGCAATTTCCCCCTACTCATGCCTTCACCTCACCAAACGCTTCATTCAGCAACTGACGCTGTGCATCGGCTTCATCGCCCGCGCCCAGCTCGCGCATCAGCGCATCCAGCTCGCCCAATGCCTGCACCAGCTCGCTCATCGCTTCTGCCGCCAGCACATCCGGCTCCGGCAGGCTGTCGGCGTCAATGCTGTCTTTATCCTTCAGCCAGGAGATATCCAGCGAATCGGATTTGGCCGTGCGGATCCACTCGCGGCTGAACTTGCGCCAGCGGCTGGTGGCCTGGTGCTGGTCGGCGTTTTTGTTCTCTTCGCTGTCGGCGACTTCGCTCTCTTCGGCGTTAAAGCTCCACTCGCCTTCGGTACGCGGGCTTAAGCCGTGCGGATCTTCACCGTAGACGGTTTCAAACGGCTGCAGGTGCTGCTCGGTAAACGGCGTGCGCTTGCCGAAGCTCGGCATATTGGTCCGCAGGTCATACACCCACACGTCATCGGTGCAGTTTTTATCCTGATGCGGATTGGCGACCGTGCCTTTGGTAAAGAACAGCACGTTGGTTTTGACGCCCTGAGCGTAAAAGATGCCGGTCGGCAGGCGCAGGATGGTGTGCAGATGGCATTTGTCCATCAGGTCGCGACGAATATCGGTACCCTTGCCGCCTTCAAACAGCACGTTATCCGGCACCACCACCGCCGCGCGGCCGCCGGGGCGCAGGGTTTCAATAATATGCTGCATAAAGCACAGCTGTTTGTTGCTGGTCGGGTGCACGAAGGTGCGGGTAATGTTGGTGCCCGCGGCGCTGCCAAACGGCGGGTTGGTGGCGACGATATCGGCCTGCGGTAAATTCTCGCCGTCGCTGCCCAGCGTGTTGCCCAGACGGATGGCGCCGCCGTGGTCGAGGTTGCCTTCAATATCGTGCAGCAGACAGTTCATCAGCGCCAGACGACGGGTGCCTGGTACCAGCTCCAGACCGACAAAGGCTTTTTTAATCTGGAAATCCTGAGCGTCGCCATCAAGGTCATCCAGATCGTGAGTCTGTGATTTCACGTAACGGTCGGCTTCAATCAAAAAGCCTGCGGTCCCGGCGGCCGGGTCCTGCACCACTTCACGCGGCTGCGGCTTCAGCAGATGAATAATGGTTTTGATCAGCGGACGCGGGGTGAAGTACTGGCCCGCGCCGGATTTGGTTTCATTGGCGTTCTTCTGCAGTAGCCCTTCGTACATATCGCCGAAGTCATCGCGGGACTTGCCGTGAGCGCCGTTGTACCAGTCCAGTGAATCCATACTGCTCACCAGCTCGGTCAGCTGCTTCGGTTGGGTGATGGTGGTGTTGACGTTCTGGAACACCGCCTGCACCAGCTTTTTCTCGTCCGCGCCCAGATGCACCAGCAGGTTGCGGTAAAACTGCAACTGCTCCTGGCCAATGCGCGATTTCAGGTCGTCCCAGCGGTAGCCTTCCGGCAGGTAGTCCGCTTCCTGGCCGGTCTCTTTGCACATTTTCAAAAACAGCAGCGAGGCGAGTTCATTGACGTAGTTTTGATAGGAGACGCCGCCGTCGCGCAGGTTGTCGCACAGTTTCCACAGTTTGGCGACCAGATCGTTATTGTTCATTGAAGATCCCATGTAAAACAGCGGCCCTTATCGGGGCCGCAGAAGAAGAAATTGTTGGGTAATATACACAAAATCATTCAAGTTGCATCAAGGCGGCAAGGGAATGAATCCCCAGGAGCGTACATAAGTACGTGACTGGGGTGAATGAGCGCAGCCAACGCGGAGGCAGCTTGAAGGATGAAGTGTATACGCGTTAAGCCAGCTCGTCCCAGATATAATCGCTGAACTTATCCAGCACGCTGTCGAGGTTGTCGTCAAAGGTGCGCTGTAACATGGGTTTACCGCCGCGGCGGTGGAAATTGCCGGTTTTGAAAACGTCGTCGTCGAGCACCACTTTCTCTTTTAGCGCCTGCGCTAAACGATCGAGCCAGCTTAGCTGCTCAGGGTTCCAGTCGTTCTCGCCCTTGATACGCGTCAGCGCATGATCGACACGTTCGTCGAACGGTTTGAGCGCATCGCCCACCGCCGCGCGGCGGACGTGGCCGATCAGGCGGGCGGCAATATCTTCGTTGCGCGTCGCTTTCCACGCGCTGCGCAGGGACGACTCTTCAAAATGCTGGCGGTCAAACCACTCCTGCAATTCCACCAGCCCTTTACGGGTGAGGTCACGCGGACGATTGATCACCGCCTGCAGCGCCGGCTGGGCGTTAGGGGCGTGCTGCACCAGCGCATCGAACGCTTCGAGAAAATCCTGCGGCGTATCGTAGTCGCCGTACAGTGATTTGACGCTCACCACCTCATCGTCAATATCGAGGAAGATCGGCGCATCGCGCAGGGCGTTGATATCGGTTTTCAGCCTCTCGAGGCGGGCGATAAAACCCGGAAGCTTATTGAAAATCTCGGCGCTCCAGTGCGGCCCTTTTTCCCGCAGGCGCGAAGCCAGCCCGCCGAAGTTGACACCTGCCGCATCCAGGCACAGTTCGTCCAGACGACGTACTTGCTTATCCACCGTTTCGCTGCGGTCACGGTTATAGGTGGCAAGACCGATGATCCGCTGTAGTTTAGCAACCAGCTGTTCATGGCTGTGTTCAGCAAAACTGCGGCCATCCGCTTCGATAGTTTTGTAGGTTTCTGAGTCGGTAATTTCGTTGACCAGCGTTTGCAGCTCCACCTGCGGACGCACAACCACCGGGCGCATAGTGTCGACGCTTTCCAGCGAACTGTAGATATCCACGCAGTCGAAAATCTTAAAGCTGGTTTTCCCCACCGATGGGCACAGACGCGTGGCGCGGCCCTTCATCTGCTCGTAGAGAATGCGGCTTTTGACTTTGCGCAGGAACACAATATTACAGATAGACGGAATATCCACACCGGTGGTCAGCAGATCGACGGTGACCACAATATTGGGCAGCCGTTCTTTGTTGAAGCGGACGATCATGCTTTGCACTTTCTTCGCATCTTTATCGGCGTCACCAGTGATCTTGATGATCGCGTCGTGCTCAAGCTGCGGATACTTTTTCTTAAATGCGGTACGTAACTCGTCAACCACCATATCGGCATGGGCGTTGGTGACGCAGAATACCAGCGTTTTTTGCTGCCCGGTGGGATCCAGGTATTTGGTGAGCTCGCCGCATACCGCGCGGTTAAACGCCGGGATCACCAGGCCACGGTTAAAATCGGCGACCTCAAAATCCTGATCGTCGGCCAGCGTGTCGTTGATCAGCTCGCCCTGTGGGTTCAGGCGTTCCACCTGTTCACCCTCGGAAAGATAGACCCCATCCTGCGCGTTGCGGGTGACGATCTGAATGGGCGGATCCTGATCGATCAGGTAACCGTCGATCACCGCCGTACGGTAGGTGTAGCGGTAAACCGGCTCGCCGAAAATATCCACCGTGTGCAGCGCTGGCGTGGCGGTCAGGGCAATTTTTACCGCGTCGAAATGGTCGAGAATGCGGCGATAGGCGGAGACGTAATCCAGCTGGTTGCGGAACTGTAGCTCGCCTTCGGTCTGCTCTTTATCGAGAATGTAGCCGCGGTGCGCTTCATCAACGACGATACAGTCGTAGCGGCCAACCGGCATCGGTTCATCGGATTGCAGCGTACGTTTGACCAGCGACTGCACCGTGGCGACGTGGATTTTGGTACTGTCTTCCGGGAATTTATCGGTCAACCCTTTGATATCAAAAATGCTGTTAAAGGTGTCACCGTTAATTCGTGTGTCTTCAAACGACCCCAGCGCCTGCTCGCCGAGCGAGCGACGATCAACCAGGAACAGAACGCGTTTGAAACGCTGCGACTGGATCAGGCGGAACATCAGGGCGATGGCGGTACGGGTTTTACCGGTACCGGTCGCCATTGCCAGCAGGATGTGTTGCTGACCGTTTACGATAGCCTGTTCCACCGCGCGGACGGCATCTTCCTGGTAATAGCGCAGGCCCAGCTCGCTCATTCCGGGGTTTTCGGCAAACCACTGATTTTGTCTCTGCGGGTCGCTGCCCAGCATTGCCAGCAGCTCTTCCGGGCGATGCCATTCCGGCAGCGCTTTTGACATATTGGTGGTGTGTCGGACATCGCGATACCAGATACCGCTTTTGGTCTTCATCGCTGCGCGGTATTCGCGCCCGTTGGTGGAGTAGCAGAAGGGGATTTTAAAGCGCTGTTTGCCGCTGGTGTCCTGCCAGCTGATTTCATACTCCGGCACGGCGTCATGCACTTCGTCGGGAGCGTAGTGCTCCAGCAGCGTGTCGCGTAAAAATCCGTTATCGAAGTATTTACTGTAGCGGTAAGACTCGTTGAGCTTGCTGAAGACATCGGTATTTTTGCGTTTCGCTTCAACGACGGCGATGGGCTTCAGGCCAACGAACAATACGTAATCGGCAAAGCCTGTTTTTCCCGTTTCATCTGTACCCGTTGGCCATTCGGCAATCGCTTTATTGACGCCGGGTTCCGGGCGAGCGCCTTTGGCAAAGCGCAGCGTTTTACTGTCGGCTTGCCAGCCCGCTTTGCGCAACTGGGCGTCGATCAGGAAGCGGCTCTCTTCTTCGCTGAGATTCAGCGTGCGCTTGATAGCCTGATCGGTGATCTCTTTGTGATAGGCCTTACGTTCCTGTTCGGTTTGCTTCGCCAGTTCGGCATCTTTTGCCGCAAGCTGTGCCTCCAGCGCGGCCAGACGTGCTTTGGTCTGGGCTTCGGTTTCCTGCTGTTTGCCCTCAAGGATGGCAATGTAGCCGTTGAGCGCAACCAGTCTTTGCTGCTGAGCTTCCAGCTCGGCCTGGCTTTGTACTTTTTCTTGCGCCTGGCGTTCCAGCTGTTGTTTCAGCGTCAGCACTTCCTGGTGATAAAGATTCTCGCCGTGTTCTGGCAGAACAAACATCGGCACCGGGAAATCGTAATCTTTGGTCACCAGTCGGTAGTACCAGACGCTGAGGCGGAACCCGAGCCGCAGGCACATCTGGGCATCGTCCAGATCGTTATGAAATTCGTGGACGGCCAGGTTACCGATACGGCGCAGCTTATGGAAAACAGAAAGGATGCTGTCATCAATAAACGCAATCTTGCCCAGTTCGCGCAGCAGGTCATGCTGGTTTTCGCAGACGGGTATATCCAGCAACTGGCCGAGATGTTTCGCGGTGGCTTCGCCAAACATGCGCATTTTTATCAGAGTGGTATTAGGATCGTCCGGATAGTTGTTTTCCGCCGCGCAGGCGATGGCGTAAATGAAGTCGTTGACGCCTTTGAGAAAGTCGAAGTTAGATTTGTTCATTTTTATCTATCCGGTTCCTGAGCGGGAAGACGTTATTACCTTGTGCCGTAAAGGGAAAATAACAGACCCATGGTAGACTTCATATTGTGTGTGATCAACGAACAATCAGAGAGTAACTGCTTCTTTCCTAATGTTTTCCTGAAGAGTATCGTTCTCCGGCGGGGTATCTAATCTATATCAATAGCAGGGATGGATTTATGGCTGTTCCAACATATGACAAATTTATTGAACCAGTGTTGCGTTTTCTGGCCACTCGACCCGAGGGCGCTTTGGTCAGAGAAGTGCGTGAAGCTGCAGCCGAAATGCTTGGGTTAAATGAGCAGCAGCGTGCAGAGGTGATTACCAGTGGACAACTGACGTACCAGAACCGCACCGGTTGGGCGCACGATCGTCTCAAACGCGCCGGGTTATCGCAGAGCCTATCCCGGGGAAAATGGTGTTTAACACCAGCGGGAATGAGCTGGGTTGCCTCGCATCCGCAGCCGATGACCGAGCAGGAAGTGAGTCATTTTGCTTGTGATTTTAACGGCGTAAAGCTCAGTAAGCCGGCAGACGCGGTGGCGTTAGATCCACAGCCAGAATCGATTGAGGATGATGAGCTTGCCAGAAGCAGCCCGGACGATCGCCTGGAGCAAGCGCTCAATGAGATTCGTGAATCTGTTGCCGAAGAATTGCTGGAGAACCTGCTTCAGGTTTCGCCGGCGCGTTTTGAAGTGATTGTGTTAGATGTGTTGCACCGCCTGGGATATGGCGGTCATCGCGGTGATTTGCAGCGCGTCGGGGGAACCGGCGATGGCGGCATTGACGGTATTATCTCTCTCGATAAGCTCGGGCTGGAAAAAGTCTACGTTCAGGCCAAACGCTGGAAAGGCACCGTCGGGAGCGCTGAAGTCAGGGGCTTTTATGGTGCATTGCCTGAGCAAAAAGTGAAACGTGGCGTCTTTATTACCACCTCAGGCTTTACGGCGCATGCCAGAGACTATGCTAACAAAGTTGAAGGTCTGGTGCTGGTGGATGGCGACAGGCTGGTGCATCTGATGATTGATAATGATATTGGCGTATCCTCACGTTTACTCAAGTTGCCAAAGCTCGATATGGATTACTTTGAGTAGTGGTAACGCTGGAACCTGATTGCGGGTAATTGAGATGGATCACGTTGTGGGCACCAGTGTTTCCTCTCGCCCAGAAATCACGTGACTTTCTATGGCTGCGTATCAGCCTAAACCCATGCCGGATAGCGGCTGCGCCTTCTGCGGCCTACTCTTCTGGTCAATTTTCTTTTATCTCGAATACGCAAATTGTGAAGCTATTTCCAACAATCCAGGTATAATCGTAAGATAATTGTATATACATTTTTGTATGTACAATTAGGAAAAACACATGCCGATGGAGTTTGAATGGGATGCGAACAAGGCTAAAAGCAACCTGAGGAAGCACGGTGTCCGCTTTGAGGATGCGGTACTGGTGTTTGACGATCCCCGACACCTGTCACGTCAGGAGCGTTATGAGAATGGAGAATATCGTTGGCAGACCCTCGGCCTTGTTCATGGCATTGTGGTCATTCTGGTTGCTCATAGCGTTCGGTTCGAAAGTGGTTTTGAAGTTATCCGTATCATCAGCGCCCGCAAGGCAGACAGAAAAGAGAGGAATCGTTATGAGCATGGTTAAACATAAACGCGGCAACGCATCCGCGCTGAGTGCTCAGCATGAGGCTGAACTGAAGGCGCTGGTGAAAAAATCAGATGATGAGATTGATTACAGCGACATTCCCGCTTCGGAGGATGGGCAGTGGTCTGAAGCAGTGCGTGGTAAGTTTTTTCGCCCGTTAAAAACGCAGGCCTCTGTGCGTATTGACGCCGATGTGATGGAGTGGCTGAAACGGCCAGGAAAAGGCTACCAGACGCGGCTCAATGCCATTCTGCGCGAAGCGATGCTGCGAGAGCAAAATAAGAAATAGCCAGAAGATGCCTGATGGCGGCTGCGCCTTATCCGGCCTACAAATTCCGCCAGGCCAGATAAGCGCTTAATGGTTACTTCCTTAACCCCGCAAACGCCGCTTTTATCTCGTCTTCCGGCAACTGGATCCCGATAAATACCAGCGCGCTGTGCGGCGTTTCGTCGCCCCACGGTCTGTCCCAGTCGGCGCTGTAGAGGCGCTGCACGCCCTGGAACAGCAGACGGTTGGGTTCGCCGTCGATCCACAGCATCCCTTTGTAACGCAGCAGTTTATCCGCTGATTCCAGCAGCAGGTTTTCCATCACCCGCGAAACCTCGCTGATATCCACCGGGTAATCCAGTTCCACTACAATTGACGACACATCGTTCTGTTTATCGGCAATAAAGTGGAAACGCGGTTGGCTTGCCAGCACGTTCTCTTCCAGCATAAAGCCGCTGGTATTAAACAACTGGCTCAGGTCAATATCGCCGTGTACCACGGTGTAAACCGGGGCGCGGGCGTTGATACGCGCCAGCCGCTCGCGCAGTTTCTCGCTGTCGCCTGCCACGTCGGTTTTGGTCAGCAGGATACGGTCGGCGTAGCCTATCTGCGACTGGGCGATGGTGAACTGGTTCATCTGCTCGTTAGCGTGCACCGCGTCGACCAGCGCAATCACGCCGTCTAACAGGTAGCGTTCGCATAATACGTCATGGGAGAAAAAGGTCTGAATAATCGGGCCGGGGTCAGCCATGCCGGTGCATTCAATCACCAGGCGGTCGAAAGCAATATCGCCGCGGTCGCGGCTGTCGAGCAGGTCTAATAGCGCATCTTCCAGCTCGTTGGAGCGGGTACAGCAGATGCAGCCGTTAGTCAGGGTTTTGATCTGTGTGGCGCGATCGCCAATCAGTTGATCGTCAACGGAGACTTCGCCAAATTCGTTTTCGATAACGGCGATTTTAAAACCATGTTGTTCGTTGAGAATATGGCGTAGTAGGGTGGTTTTGCCGGCACCAAGAAAACCGGTAAGTAGGGTAACTGCAATCGGGGTCATAGTCTCTCCATTAACAACAGCGCATACCGCCTTTGCCATCGCCGCCGTAACGTGCTTGCTGACGTTCGCGGAAGAACTCTTCATAGGTCATGTACGGCTTGTCGGGATGGTTGGTTTTCATGTGCTCGACATAGTTGTCGTAGTCCGGAATACCAATCAACATTTTTGCCGCCTGGCCGAGATATTTTTTTGCCTGACCTAAAGTATCAAACATTCTGCCGTCCTGTTAATGAATAAAGCCGGATGGCGGCTTGCGCCTTATCCGGCCTACACTAGCCGGGATCGCTGTGCGCTACCCGGCATCAGTTTTAGTGGTGTGAAGAGATCTTCACGCCGCCTTCCGGCACGGGCACATACGGGGTTTCTTTATCGGTACGTTTATCGCTGTTGCGTACCTTCATCCAGGTGGTGAAACCGTAGAAGATAATACTGTACACCACCACCAGGAACAGAATACTCAAACCAGCGTTAGTGTAGTTGTTCACCACGATATGGTTCATGTTGGCAATCTGCTGCTCGGTCAGGTTGGTGCCGTTGGCAATCTTCTCTTTATACAGGTTTGCCATGTAGAAGAAACCTTCCATCTGTGGGTTGGCGCTGAACAGTTTCAGGCCCAGTGCCCAGGTGGTGCAGATCAGCAGCCATACCGCCGGGATCACCGTCACCCAGATGTACTTGGTGCGCTGCATTTTGATCAGTACCACGGTGCTCAACACCAGCGCCACGGCGGCCAGCATCTGGTTAGAGATACCGAACAGCGGCCACAGGCTCTTCACGCCGCCCAGTGGGTCGACCACGCCCTGATACAGCAGATAGCCCCACAAACCGACGCAGCCTGCGGTACCGATGATACCCGCGACCAGAGAATCGGTTTTTTTCAGGAACGGGACGAAGTTACCCAGCAAATCCTGCAACATAAAGCGGCCGGAACGGGTACCCGCATCCAGCGCGGTCAGGATAAACAGCGCTTCGAACAGAATACCAAAGTGATACCAGAAGCCCATATCCGCCATCGGCAGGACTTTGTGGAACACATGCGCGATACCTACTGCCAGCGTTGGCGCGCCGCCTGCGCGGTTCAATACTGACGGTTCACCGATATCTTTCGCCGTTTGCAGGATTTGTTCCGGGGAAATCACAAAGCCCCAGGAGCTGACGGTCGCCGCCGCGTGTGCGGTAACGTCTTTCAACTGCGCCATAATCAGCGGCGCGTTCTCGCCGCCCATCTCGTGCAGGTTTGGCATGGTAATGCCCAGACCTGCCGGCGGGGTGTTCATCGCGAAGTAGAGACCCGGTTCAATGATCGAGGCCGCCACCAGCGCCATCACCGCAACAAAGGACTTCATCAGCATCGCACCGTAGCCGATAAAACGCGCATCGGTCTCACAGGCCAGCAGTTTCGGCGTGGTACCGGAAGAGATGAGCGCGTGGAAGCCAGAGACGGCGCCACAGGCGATGGTGATGAACAGGAACGGGAACAGAGCGCCTTTCCACAGCGGGCCGGTACCGTCGACGTACTGCGTCAACGCCGGCATTTTCAGTTCCGGGTTGAGGATCACAATCCCCAGCGCCAGACCGACGATCACGCCGATTTTCAGGAAGGTGGCGAGATAGTCGCGCGGGGCGAGGATCAGCCATACCGGCAGCAGCGCGGAAACAAAGGCGTAGCCGATCAGCGCGAAGGTAATGGTGGTGTCTTTAAAGGTCAGCGCCGGGCCCCAGTACGGGTCGTGGGCAATTACGCCGCCGAAGTAAATAGACGCCACCAGCAGCACGATACCAATAACGGAGACTTCGCCTACGCGTCCCGGACGCAGGAAGCGCATGTAGATGCCCATAAACAGCGCAATCGGCACCGTGGAGCAGACGGTGAAGACACCCCACGGGCTTTCGGCCAGCGCTTTAACCACGATTAATGCCAGCACCGCGAGGATGATGATCATGATTAAGAAGCAGCCGAACAGCGCGATGGTGCCTGGAACGGTCCCCATCTCTTCTTTGATCATCTCGCCAAGAGAGGCGCCGTTACGGCGGGAAGAGATGAACAGCACCATAAAGTCCTGCACTGCGCCCGCGAGCACCACGCCCGCCAGCAGCCACAGTGTCCCCGGCAGATAGCCCATCTGCGCGGCCAATACCGGCCCGACCAGCGGACCTGCGCCGGCGATGGCGGCGAAGTGGTGACCAAACAGCACGTAGCGGTTAGTCGGCACGTAGTTCAGGCCGTCGTTATTGATAACCGCCGGCGTCGCGCGCGTCGGGTCGAGTTTCATGACCTTCTGGGCGATATACAGGCTGTAGTAGCGGTAAGCCACCAGATAGACGGAAACGGAAGCGACCACGATCCACAGGGCGCTCACGTGTTCACCCCGACGTAGGGCAACAACCGAGAGGCAGAAAGCACCGATGATTCCGAGAATCACCCAGGGTATGTGCTTGAATATCTTTTTCGTATCCATAGTAAAACCTGGTTGTAAGTTTAATTATCAGCCGAAGCTGGGTGGACATTGAGTTCGTGTTTGAGGAGGTAGATTGACTGCTATGCTGAGAGGATCTTGCCAGATCATCGCGCGCGTAAAGTTAGGTAAATCAGTGAGTGGTTGTATGGCGGTTTAAGCGGTCGGACGTACCGGTAAGCGGTTTCGCAGAGGAGGGCGTGGGCTATTTTATGTGATTGAGATCACGATATAAAATGGGACGATCCTTGTTGCGCGGGGCGTCATAACGACTTAACTGAGCTAATCGTGATATTAATGGCGCGCATCCCATAAAGTTTTCCCTTTCCAGGCCGAAAATTCTGTATCTGTCTAGCGGAAAGAGAAAACATGTTAAAGCGAATTAAAATTGTTACCAGCTTACTGCTGGTATTGGCGCTATTTGGCCTTTTACAACTGACATCCGGCGGGCTGTTCTTCAACTCGCTGAAGAATGACAAAGAAAACTTCACCGTATTGCAAACCATTCGTCAGCAGCAGTCTGCCCTGAATGCAACCTGGGTGGAGCTGTTGCAAACGCGTAATACCCTGAATCGCGCGGGTATCCGCTGGATGATGGACCAGAGCAATATTGGCAGTGGCGCAACTGTCGCTGAACTGATGCAGGGGGCGACCAATACGCTGAAGCTGACCGAAAAAAACTGGGCGCAGTATGAGGCGTTACCGCGCGATCCACGTCAGAGTGAAGCGGCTTTCCTTGAGATCAAACGAACCTATGATATCTACCACGGCGCGTTGGCGGAGCTTATTCAGCTTCTTGGCGCGGGTAAGATTAACGAGTTTTTTGATCAACCGACTCAAAGCTATCAGGACGCTTTTGAGAAGCAGTACATGGCCTATATGCAGCAAAACGATCGTCTGTACGATATTGCTGTTGAGGATAACAACAGTTCCTACAACCAGGCGATGTGGGTACTGGTCAGTGTGCTGATTGCCGTTCTGGTGGTCATTATCGCCGTCTGGTTCGGCATCAAACTGTCGCTTATCGCCCCGATGAATCGTCTGATTGAAAGCATTCGCCATATCGCCAGCGGCGATCTGGTGAAACGTATTGATGTGGAAGGCTCTAACGAAATGGGGCAACTGGCGGACAACTTACGTCATATGCAGAGCGAACTGGTGCGTACCGTGGGCGATGTGCGCAATGGCGCCAACGCCATTTACAGCGGCGCCAGCGAGATTGCGATGGGTAACAACGATCTCTCTTCCCGTACTGAGCAGCAGGCAGCGTCTCTGGAAGAGACCGCCGCCAGTATGGAACAACTGACCGCCACCGTGAAACAGAACGCCGAAAACGCCCGTCAGGCCAGTCACCTGGCATTGAGCGCCTCTGAAACAGCGCAAAAAGGCGGCAAAGTGGTGGATAACGTCGTTCAAACAATGCGCGATATCGCCTCCAGTTCGCAGAAAATCGCCGATATTATCAGCGTAATCGACGGTATTGCTTTCCAGACCAATATTCTGGCGCTGAATGCGGCGGTAGAAGCGGCGCGCGCAGGCGAGCAGGGACGCGGGTTCGCGGTGGTGGCCGGTGAAGTCCGTAATCTGGCCCAGCGTAGCGCGCAGGCGGCACGAGAGATCAAGAGTCTGATTGAGGATTCCGTGAGCCGTGTTGATGTGGGGTCGACGCTGGTCGAAAGCGCCGGTGAAACCATGGATGAGATCGTCAATGCAGTTACCCGCGTGACCGATATCATGGGCGAGATTGCCTCGGCGTCTGACGAGCAAAGCCGTGGCATCGACCAGGTGGGCCTGGCGGTAGCGGAGATGGATCGCGTAACGCAGCAAAACGCCTCGCTGGTGGAAGAGTCCGCCGCCGCGGCTGCGGCGCTGGAAGAGCAAGCCAGCCGTCTGACCCAGGCCGTCGCGGTGTTCCGTATTCAACAGCAACAGCAGCGTGCGCGTGATGTGGCAGCGGTAAAAACCCCGGCAGCCGTGTCGTCACCAAAGGCCGCTGTGGCCGACGGCAGCGATAATTGGGAAACGTTTTAAGGGCGTATGGTGAACAGTCGGCCTACAGACGACCGTAGGCCGGATGAGATGTTCACACTTTTGCCTGATGGCGCTTCGCTTATCAGGCCTGGCAGTCCGCGCAGGCCGATTTTAAACCAGCATCAGGCGCATGGCGCAGCGTGATTCATACGCCAGGCCGTGCGCCGCTTCCTCCTCTCTTTTCTGATATCGCGCGCTAATCCAACGTTGAGTGAAGGTGTGCGGTGATCCACAAAAAATGAATAAAGCGAGAGAACGCACGACAGGAGAGCCTTGTTTCGCGGCATCATAATTGCTGATGTGATAATCGTGAGAGGATACGATGCGCAAAGATGCCCTGCTTGCTTTCCTGATGAACCAAACGGATTTTTTTGATCCGGAAAATGTCAGTGAGGTGTTTACCGCGCGCTATCTGGCGCAGCGTTTTAATATGCAGCGCAATACCGCCAGCCATTACCTGAACCAACTGGTGGCGCAGGGCGTGCTCTGCAAAATCAATACCCGTCCCGTCTATTTCCTGCATAAGCAGGCATTTAGCCAACAGTTTTTTACCCTTTCGCGTAATGAATACGCCAGCGTCGCGGAGCTGTTAGCGCACGGGGAACAGGAGTGCGCGCCGGACGATCACTTTTCTCTGTTGATTGGTCATAACGAAAGCCTGAAGCGCCCGATTGAGCAACTGAAAACCGCGCTGTTTTATCCCGACGGCGGACTGCCGCTACTGATGACCGGCGAAAGCGGCACCGGTAAAAGTTATCTGGCGCAGCTCATGCACGAATATGCCATCGCCCAGGCGCTTCTGTCGCCGGATGCGCCATTTATCAGTTTTAATTGCGCCCAGTATGCGAGCAATCCCGAACTGCTGGCGGCGAATCTTTTTGGCTATGTGAAGGGCGCGTTTACCGGCGCGCAGAGCGACAGACCGGGCGCGTTCGAGGCGGCTGACGGCGGCATGTTATTTCTGGATGAAGTCCACCGGCTGAGCGCCGAAGGGCAGGAGAAGCTCTTTACCTGGCTCGATCGTGGTGAAATTTATCGGGTAGGCGACACCGCGCAGGGGCATCCGGTTTCGGTACGTCTGGTATTTGCGACGACCGAAGAGATACACAGCACCTTTCTGACGACATTTTTGCGACGCATCCCGATTCAGGTCAACCTGCCGGATCTCCAGCACCGCAGCCGCCAGGAAAAAGAGGCGCTGATCTTACTGTTTTTCTGGACGGAGGCGAAAAAACTTTCGGCCACGCTTATCCTCAAACCGCGTTTGTTGCAGATCCTCAATCAGTATGTTTATCGCGGCAACGTCGGCGAGCTGAAAAATGTGGTGAAGTATGCGGTGGCGACGGCATGGGCGAAAAAGCCTGGGCAGGAAACCGTTACCGTGTCGCTGCACGATCTGCCGGACGCCATGCTGTCGGCATTGCCGTCACTAAATGAATCGCTGGCGGACGACACGCCGGTGAGCATCTCGCCCGACACGAACCTTACCTGGCTGCTGCGCGCCCGCGACGAGATGCAGGGCATGATCCATGATACGCAGTGTCATGTGCTGGCGCTATACGAACTGGTACGTAGCGGGAAAGAGGAGTGGGAGACGGTACAAAAAAGAATGGGCGATGAAATTGAGACCCTCTTCGATCGCCTGATTTTTACCGGCGACGATAATGTGCACTCACAGCGGTTGCTGTTAATTACAAGCCAGGTGCGGGAAGAGTTTTATCGTCTGGAGAAGCGCTTCAATATGCAGCTTAACGGCAACTGTATTTACGCGCTTAGCCACTATTTAATCCATCGTACCGCACTGGCGCCTTCTCGTCTCAACAGCGAGCAGATCCGCCAACTGGACGCCTTCCTCGCCCAGAAATATCCGCTGCTGTACAGCTTCTGTTTACAAATTCTGGAGACGCTGGGCCAGAAGCTGGATCTGGAGCCGAGACGCATTGATATGCTGCTGCTGGCGCTTTGGCTGCATAAACAGGGGGCTAACAACCAAAAACAGGTGACGCATGCGGTGATTCTGGCGCATGGCTATGCCACCGCCAGCAGTATCGCCAACGTCGCCAACCGGTTACTGAAAAATACGATTTTTGAATCGTTCGATATGCCGCTGGACGTCACGCCGGAGGCGATAGCGCAGCAGGTGATGCGCTATCTGGAAGAGCATCCGCTCGCCTCCGGCCTGATGATTCTGGTGGATATGGGATCGCTCAAGGCCATTCATCGTCATTTTGATCGCGCGCTTTCCACGCCGGTGACGATTATCAACAACGTCTCGACCAGCATGGCCCTGTATGTAGGGGAGCGTATTTTACAGGGGCATTTTATTGAAGAGATCGCCCGCGATATCGCCCGGGATGTGCCGGTCGAGTATCAGCTCTACTGGCCGAAAAGCAACAAACCGCGCGCCATACTGACCACCTGCGCGACCGGTATCGGTGTGGCGACGAATCTTTGCGCATTACTGAGCGCCAGTATTCCGCAGGCGCTGGAGATTGACGTCGTCGCCTGCGATTATGCGATGCTGGCGAGCAATAAAACCCAGGAGCCGGTATTTATGCGCTACGACGTACTGGCGATAGTCGGCACGCTGGACCCGCACATCGCCAGCGTGCCGTGGATTTCGCTCGACTCGCTGATCTCCGGCGAGGGGAATCACTATCTGATGCGGCTGTTTGGTTCGCTGACCACGCCGGAGCAGGTGGCGGAGATCAACAACCTGCTGCTGAAAAACTTCTCGCTCCGACGAGTGATCGAATCCGTCACCATCCTCGACACCAGCAAAGTCATCAACCACGTTGAGCAGTTTCTGCTGCGCTATGAGCATCTGGCGGGCGTTACCGTCTCGAATGAAAGAAAGGTGGCGCTCTATGTGCATATTAGTTGCCTGATTGAGCGTCTGATCCGCCATGCGGGTATTACTGCCTGGAGTGGGCAACAGTGTCCGGAACAGGAACTGAATCGGCTACGGGAAGCGTTTAGTGTCATTGAGAGTAACTACAGTGTCAAAATCCCCACCGCCGAGCTTGGCTATATCCATAATATCCTGACCTTCGAAACAGAACTTATCGAGCAAGATCAACAGTTTTAACGATTTCCTGCTGTTAACCCGCATCTTTTTTCGGCGCGCCACTTTTTCTGGCACGCCGCTTGCTCTCTTTTATCACAGTGGAATGTGTTTTAGAGGTCAGGATGAAGAGACATTATATTTTCGCCAGCCACGGCACGCTGGCCAGCGGAGTTTTAAACTCCGTGGAGCTGATTTTAGGCAAACGGTCAAATGTCTGGACGCTGTGCGCTTACGTTGAAGAGAGCGTGGATTTAAGCCAGCAGGTAGATACGCTAATTGCCCGGATCCCGCCGGAAGATGAAATTATTGCGCTGACCGATATTTTTGCCGGCAGCGTGAATAACGAATTTGTCCGTTATTTATCACGAGAAAATTTTCATCTGCTGGCAGGGATTAACCTGCCGCTGGTTATCGATCTCTTTATGTCGGAAAACGATGGCAATACCACGCATACCATAATGACGGCGTTAGCGGATTCAAAAGAAAATATTCAGTACTGCAATCAAACTATCACCAGCGCCATGCAAAGCGATAAAGATTTTTAAGGGGAGGAAGCGTCATGATTGTTTTTTTACGGGTGGATCATCGTTTATTACATGGACAGGTCGCCTTTTCCTGGACGCAGTACGTTGGCGCAGACTGTATTTTAATTGCCAACGACAGCGTACCCAATGATGACCTGCGTAAAACCACCATTAAAATGGCGAAGCCGCCCGCGGTGAAGCTGGTTATTAAAAATATTGCCGATTCAATTGAAGCGATAAAAAGCGGCGTTACCGATAAATATAAACTTTTTATTGTTGTTGAATCCGTGGCGGATGCGTACCGGCTGGCGCGCGAATTACCCGACATTAAAAGTATTAATTTAGGCGGCACGAAGGTGCGTGAAGGGAGTCAGAATATTGCTAAAGCCATCAATCTGTTAGCGGATGAAATGACTCAACTTCGGGAGCTGGCGGCTGACGGAGTAGAGATAGAAATTCGGCTGGTGCCTAACGATCGTAAACAACTTTTTGCCTGAGCGGATACCCTCCTGAGGACATATTATGGTAGAGGCGCTTTTACTTGGACTGGTGGCGTTTATCGCCCAGTCTGAATATGCATTAGGGACGTCGCTGATTTCCAGACCTATCGTGACCGGACTTTTAACCGGACTGGTGCTGGGCGACATGGAAACCGGAATTGTGATGGGCGCGACGCTGGAGTTGGCGTTTATCGGTTCCTTTTCGGTGGGCGCGTCGCTGCCGCCAGATGTGGTCACTGGCGGTATTTTAGGTGTGGCCTTTGCGATTAATTCCGGCGCTGGGGCGGAAACCGCGCTGTTATTAGGTTTGCCTATCGCGACACTGGCGTTAATTGTGAAAAATATCTATAACGGAATGTTTATTCCGTTGCTCTGTCATAAAGCCGATGCTTACGCTGAGGTGGGGGATACCCGGGGCATTGAGCGTATGCATTTAATCTCCGGCATTGGGCTGTCGCTGACGCTGGGGATTATCGTCACGGTCTCTTATTTAGCGGGCGTGAATATGGTTAAAGGTTTTCTGGATGCCATTCCAGAATTTATTAAACATGGATTAAGCGTTGCCACAGGTATTATTCCCGCGCTGGGTTTTGCCATGCTGGCGCGCTTATTAATTAATAAAAAGGTCGCCCCCTATTTTTTCCTCGGTTTTGTTTTAATGGCGTATTTAAAAATTCCGGTGACGGGTATTGCGATTCTCGGCGCGATCGTCGCCGTCGTGATGGTCAATATGCCGAAATTTGCGGCCTCGCAACCGGCACCTGCGCAAGGAGCGTCTCATGACGATGAAGATGATTTCTGATAAAGACCGCCAGCAGGCGGAAACCACTGGTCTGGTCACCGCGCGTGATTTACGCCGCGTCTTCTGGCGGTCATTCCTGATGGAGTTTTCCTGGAACTATGAACGACAAATGAACCTGGCGTTCGTCTATACGCTCATTCCGGTATTAAAGAAACTGTATAGCCGAAAAGAAGATCTTGCCGAAGCGCTAAAACGCCATCTGGCTTTCTTTAATACCACGCCGCACATTGTGACGTTGATCCTCGGTATTACCGTGGCGATGGAGGAGAAAAATAGCCAGCAAAAAGAGATGGACGCCAGTTCTATCGATAACGTCAAAGCGTCGTTAATGGGGCCGCTGGCGGGTATTGGCGACTCTTTTTTCTGGGGAACATTGCGTCTTATCGCCACTGGCATCGGTACCAGTCTGGCGCTGAAAGGCAATATTCTGGGGCCGATTTTATTTCTGCTGGTGTTTAACGTACCGCATATTCTGGCCCGCTGGTTCTTTACCCGCTGGGGCTATGTGCTGGGAACCGGCGTACTGCAACGTATTCAGCAAAGCGGAATGATGGAAAGCCTAACCTATGGCGCCTCGATTATCGGTCTGATGGTGGTTGGCGCGATGACGGCCTCCATGATTGATATCACCATTCCCATTACGTTTGGTACGGGAGAAGCGAAAACCCATGTTCAGGACATTATTAACGACATCATGCCTTGTCTGCTGCCGTTAATTAGCTTCGCCATTGTGTACTGGCTGTTAGGGAAAAAAGTGAAACCGTTAACCATCATTGGCGGTATTGCGCTGGTGGGAATTTTCGGTTCCTGGATAGGGTTATTTTAAGAGGGATACACAATGTCACCAACCATGCTGACCTATATTAACGAAGAGTCTGACGTCCTGGCGAATATTATTCGACGCCATCGCCAGTCGCTGGAAGAAGTATCGCGGTTCGCCAGCCAAAAAACGTTACGACGAATCCTGATATTAGCCACCGGATCGTCATTGAATGCCGCCTTTTGCGCCCGTTATTTCTTTGAGCGCTGCGGTATCTCTATCGATATTAAAGAGCCGTACACCTTTAGCCAGTATGAGAATAGCGATCCGCAAGCCGATATGGTTATTGCTATTTCCCAGAGCGGGAAAAGCGCTTCTACCCTGGAGGCGATGCGTAAAGTTCAGGCGCAGGGACGTCCGGTATTCGCTCTGACCGCCGATCCGCAAAGCCCCCTTGGCAAGGCCAGTGATTATCCACTGGATATTCTGACCGGGATTGAGTCCGTCGGCTTTGTTACCCGTGGATTTAGCGCGACGGTACTGAATCTGTTGCTTATCGCGTTGTTAATTGCCCGTCAGCAGCAGCGACTGACGGAATCGCAGGTCGAGGAGTATGTGGCGCAGCTTCAACGCATCGCGGCAACCCTGCCGTTGGTTATCGTGCGTACGGAAGCGTTTATTCACCAGCACCAGGCCGTTTTACGAAACGGGACGCGTTTTGTGGCGATAGGCTACGGCGCGCTGGTTGGGGTGGCAAAAGAGTTGGAAACTAAATTTACCGAGACGGTACGTGTTCCCTCAAGCGGGTTTGAGCTGGAAGCCTATATGCACGGCCCGTATCTGGAAGCCAATGCGGAACACGTGATGTTCTTCTTTGAGGACCGGCCCGACGCGCGCTCCAGGGCGCTACGGGAGTATATGACGCCTGCGGTTGCCAAAACCTTTACTCTCACGCTGGCGAAGGCGGCGCAGGATGACCAGACGCTTGCGCTGGATGTAGCGGTTGATCACCATTTCTCGCCATTACTGTTGATTGTACCGGTACAACTCATGGCGTTTCATATCGCCTCACTGAAAGGCATCGACCTTTCGGTACGCATTTTTGACGATTTCGATCGCGTTTTAAAAAGTAAAATCTGAACAATCAGGAGAAAAATATGTTGGGTTTTAATCAGGACGAGTACCTGACGAGTGCTCGTGAGATCATCGCTGCGCGCCAGAAGGCAGAACAGGTTGCTGACGAGATTTATCAGGCCGGGTTCAGTTCTTTATTTTTCGCCTCTGTTGGCGGTTCACTGGCGCCAATGATGGCAATTAATGAATTTGCCAAAGAATTAACGACGTTGCCGGTTTATGTTGAGCAGGCGGCAGAATTAATTCATAAAGGAAATAAGCGGCTGAATAAAGACTCTGTGGTTGTTACGCTGTCTAAATCCGGTGATACCAAAGAATCGGTGGCGATCGCCGAGTGGTGTAAAGCGCAGGGAATACGCGTAGTCGCTATTACCAAAAATGCGGACTCTCCGCTGGCGCAGGCGGCGACATGGCATATTCCGATGCGTCACAAAAATGGCGTGGAATATGAATATATGCTGCTGTACTGGCTGTTTTTCCGCGTGCTGTCGCGCAATAACGAATTCGCCAGTTACGATCGCTTCGCCAGCCAACTGGAAATTCTGCCGGCGAATCTGCTGAAAGCGAAACAAAAATTTGATCCGCAGGCGGACGCTATCGCCAGCCGTTATCATAACAGCGATTATATGATGTGGGTCGGCGGCGCGGAGATGTGGGGCGAGGTCTATCTGTTCTCCATGTGTATCCTGGAAGAGATGCAGTGGAAGCGCACGCGCCCCGTCAGCTCTGCGGAATTTTTCCACGGCGCTCTGGAGCTGCTGGAAAAAGACGTTCCGCTCATTCTGGTGAAAGGGGAAGGGAAATGCCGCGAGCTGGACGAGCGCGTGGAACGCTTCGCCAGTAAGATTACCGATAACCTGGTGGTGATTGATCCGAAAGCGTATGCGCTGGACGGCATTGATGATGAGTTCCGCTGGATTATGGCGCCCTGCGTCGTCTCGACACTGCTGGTTGATCGGCTGGCGGCGCACTTCGAGAAATATACCGGCCACAGTCTGGATATTCGTCGTTACTACCGTCAGTTCGATTATTAACAGAAAGGGGCGTGTAGCATATACAGTGCCTGATGGCGCTTCGCTTATCAGGCCTGTGCGCCAGTTTATTGATAAAGATGATGTGTAGGCCGGGTAAGGCGCAGCCGCCACCCGGCATATATGACCTTCTCTTTTAACCCTCAACATTCACCACTTTGATCTCCACCATGCCAATCCCCAATTTGCGCGGCGAATGGCCCAAAATATTACCTTCGTTGGTGGCGACGGGAGCGGGCGGCGCAATGACTAAGGTATTCGCGTCCGTCGGGTTGTTGAAATGCAGCGTGATAGTGGACATATCGTGACCCAGCACCAGCGTCTGTTCTTCGTTGCCTACGCGTACCGGAATTGGCCGATTCGCGTTGTCGCCGAAGGCTTTGGCGGTGATCACCAGATCAAACTTTTTCGGCAGCGGCGCTTTATATTCGATTTTAACCTCATCGCCCAACTGCGCATTTGACCAGCGCCCCCAGGACTCCGGCCGGGAAATGCCGCTAAACTGCTTCACCTCCTCCGGCGCGCCCGCCACATTAAAGATAAAGCTATCGGCTTTATAACGAATATCGTTATCGACAATCTTTAAGGTATCGACGTTGCCTTTGTAGCGCTCCATATCGATCATCGTGTCTTTAAACGCCGTCTTACCCTGCCACTGCGCTTTATCAACATGCTGTACGGTTTGCTGCCCGCCAAGCTGTCCCTGCGAGACGCACCAGTCGGTAGAGAGCGCCAGCGCCGGCGCCCATAGCTGCGCCATTTTGTAGCAGCGATCGATCCAAACGAAATTATCGCGCGGGGCGAAGTCGGCCAACTGGAACCGTAGCGGAGCGGAGTATTCACTTTCCGGTAACGGTTCGACGCGCTTATCCGATACGCGCAGTAGTAACGGCAGGCGGAAGTGGCTCCCGGAAAACGCGATCATGTTTTTGTCCCGATCGACGGTAAAATCTTTTATCTCTTTCGGGAAATTCCACAGGCGAATGATATCCGGCTTCATCGCCAGCACTTTCTCTTTTACATTCAGGAACACTTCCGACAGCGACTGCCCGGAAAGGCTGCTACGTCCCAGACCGATAAAATTATCGCCGCCGAGAATATCCAGCACCGTTGCGCCGTTGTCCATCGTGTTGCGTTTGACCGCCAGCGTCTCCTGCTGCGGTTTATCGCCGCGCAGAATGAAAAACAGATTGTTGCGATCTTGCTTATTCAGGTACTTCCAGGCCGTATTATTCATCGCCAGATGGTCGGAAGAGACGACGATAACGGTATCTTTAAACCACGGTGACGCTTTGATTTTGTTGATAAACTCGGCGATGTTTTCCTGGCTGCAACTTACGGCGCTAAAGGACTGGTTGGGCTTGCCGTCGTAATCGTAGCGTTTGCGGTTGCAGGTGCGTGAGATAAACCCGTCCGGGTGGTGAGTATCTACGGTCAGCGTAAACAGCGAAAAACGCTGGCCTGAGCGGGAAAGCGCTTCAAATTTCTTCCATGCCTCATCAAGCACCGTATCGTCGTAGAAGCCCCAGTCGTTACGATAAGACGGGTCCGCCACCACCGTTTTTAGCTCTTCAGCGCCGTACAGATGATCAAATCCGTGTGATTTCAGGAACACGTCTTTCCCGGCAAAACGCAGGTTAGCGCCCTGCACGAAATAGTTCTGGTAGCCGGAGTTTTTCAGAATATCGCCGAGGCAGATATTCTGCGGAAAGAAGCTGGAAACCGACGCGGACGCATTGCCCTCAAACGGCGCAAACAGCGGAATACCACACTGGGAAGCCACCATCCCGGCGATGGTGTAATCCGTTCCCGGCAGTTGCATGGTATGGCTGAAATCCAGCCCCTCATTTTTCAGCGCGCCCAACTCTGGCGTGAGATTGGGGAAAGCGTCATTATCAAAATAGGTCCGTTCCAGGCTCTCGCCGTAGATATAGACCAGATTGAGCTTCGGATTAGGAATGGTTTTTGCTGGTTCTTTATAATAAACGGCAAAATCCGGATCGCCATCGCGCATTTGTGATTTTACCAGTTCGGTAATCTGGCGAAACGCCGGGCTGGCGTCGACCGAACCCAACGCCAGCAGTAACGCCAGCAGGCTGTAACCGACATGATGAGGATGGTGACGGCGGCGGCGTAGTACCCATCCCAGCGCGCCAAATACCGCCACTAACGCCAGGGCAATGCCGATTCCCGGCAGAATATATTTGCCGACTCCCGCTCCCGTCAGACTATTCGTGAGCGTATAAAGCACTGCGTCGTTGATCCCGTCGCCGGTAAAATAGTCGCTGGCATACAGGGTAATATTCAGAATGACAAAAAGTCCCAGCACCGTGAGAGTGGCGGCAAACCACCAGGTGTTACGGCCCGCCTTCCAGGCATATATCAGCACAGAGGCGAGAAACAGAGCGACAGAGAGCAACTCGGACAACTGACGATCCTCAATAAACCAGGCTTATCGCTGGCAGGAAAAAATTTCTAACAATGTAATAGCGATGTCACATTGCTGCAATTCTAATGACTTTACACGGCGCTGCTATTTAGAATGAGTTTAGAAAGTTGGTTTTTTGATCGGCATCACTTCCTGCCATAGCGGTTAATAACAGGAAAAGACGAAGAGAAAAATCGGGTTAATGCTGTGTTGGCGGGTAAAGGGCCAAAACACGGCTTTTATCAGGGCGTTCCAGCGTGGCGCACGGTCAGAAAAACGCAGTCAGGAGAGGAAATTCAGCCCTTGCTGCAACACCAGATCGCAAGCTTTGGTTTTCACCTTTTCCGCCAGCGGCGTACTGCCGATATTATTGAGGTTCAACTGCTGGCCGTCCTTCGTCTTGAGCAACCCTTGCAGGCCGTTTAGGTAGTTAGTGTCCTGCTCCTGCTGTGTGGTATCCAACCCCAACTTGTTCAGAATCTGATTTTTAACGTTTTCCACGTTGGTAGCGGACGCCAGTTTCTGTTTGGCACAGTACTGCAAAATACCGGCGGCATTATTCATATTATCGGCGCTGAGTGACTGGGCACCTCTGCTGAGCAGACCGGTTAGCGCAGAAAGCGACATCCCGCCCTGCTGTGCGTTCGCGCCCTGAGCGCTTAACTGACTGGCGGCAATACCGCTGGTGGAAATCAGTACGCTGGCGATCGCCGCGCAGCACAGAACATGTTTCGCTGTATTCATGGTAATCACCTGTGTTATGCCTGCCAGGCGTCGTATCGCCCTGGAGCACGTTGCAATTTAATACTCTTTACCTGTCACCCGGCTGCGGTAACTGTCCCAGGTAAAATTAACCCATAAACTGTTGCCGAGACGCATACGGTCCATGACGCGTTCGCCAAGCATTTTCGTCATCTCTTCCATATTGCTGTTCGTCAACATGCCGGTGGGACGTTTTGACGAGGAACGACGATCGACAATTTGATTGATGATCACTTTTTCATAGCGGGATTCGGTCTGCACGCCGATCTCGTCGATCACCAACAGATCAACGTTACTCAGATCGTTAAGCAACTGCTCTTCGCTGGTTTCCCGATTGCTGAACGTGTCTTTCATCGCTGACATAATATCCGCTACGGTGATAATCAGTACTGACTTTCCGCGCAGCAGCAGCTCGTTACAAATAGCCGCGGCGAGATGATTTTTACCGGTTCCCGGCTTGCCGGAAAAGACAAAGCTGGCGATATTGCCGTCAAACTCATCAACGTATTGTCGGGCTTTGCTTAACGCGTTCATTTGTCCGTCGCACTCAACCCGGTAGTTATCAAACGAACAGTTCTGATGTAGCGGTCGAATGCCGGAACGGTTAAAGGTGCGCTGCATTTTCATCGCCCGATTTTCCCGCGCCAGCGCCGCCGCCCGGATCTCGCCTTGCTCTTTCTGCCAGGCCAGCAGTTCTTCGCCCGTTTTAAACGCCGGCGTAATATGCGTAGGCATCATTTTTTGTAGACGCTGCATCAGGTCGCCAACATTTTTCATCGTTACCCCCTAAAACCTGGTGGAATATGATTGTCAGGTTCGCTGACGCTATTGATGTCGCGCTGCGGCATTCCGCCATTGCTGGAACGGCTGATTTGCACGCTGCGCGCCAGCTTTTGCTGCCACTGGATATGGTGAAAAACCTTACCTTCCGCCTGCCAGTAGGCGATAAACGCCGCCAGCTCTTCTGCGGTGACCGGCTCCCGAAGCGCCACGCCCCAAAGGGCAGCCTGACGCTGAAAATCCGCATCCGGTTGCCAGGCGGGATACATGGCGAATTTTCCGCAGGGAATCGCAACGGGGGCGGCTTCGGGTTCTTCGTAAAATTGCGCGTCTAACGCCACATCGCTTCCCGGACGTGATAACTTTTCTTCAAGCGCCAGCAGTTCAGCCATGCGTGCAGGCGTCACGGCATAAAAGGCAGGCGCATTATTAGCGAATACCGCCACTGCGCCGCCCGTTGACTTCGCCAGCACAGCATGATGATCGTGTAAAAGGGCGTCAATACCGATGACGTCCGACGTTAAAATTCTGGAAGACATAATGTTTCTCAATATGGAACAACAACCGAGAAGGGCGACTGTTTTTATAGTACCACACAGACCTGTAAGAACAGCAGGAGGCGTTCCACCATTCACACGCGGGGGCGTTTGCGGTACAGCCATAATCCCGGTACAGAGAGGCCAATTGAGAGCGCGCCAACAATGGAAGAGGCTTTCAGAAAATTGGTCAGCAGCGTAATCATCATCGGTTCGCTATAGCCCAGATGGCTAATTTTTACTGCGGAAATCATCGCGGTATAGGCGGAAATCCCCGGAAACATCGGGATCACGGCCGCGACGGTAAACACTTTAGGGTGAGCGAGATACCAGCGTGACCACTGAATACCAATACTGCCGACCAGCAGCGAAGCCATAAACGTCGACCATTCGATATTAAAGCCTGCGCTCATCATCAGCATACGCGAGCCATGACCCAGCGCCCCCAGTAGCGCGCACCACGGAAGCGCCCGGTGGGGAACATTAAAGACCATCGCAAACCCGACGGCGGGGATCGCAGACAAGATCATGTCCTGCATTAGCGCCAGTAAAAAGTCGATTATACCCATCCTCGTAGCCCCCATATTGTCATTGACATCACTACGCCCACACAGGTGGCCAGTGTCAACAGGCTGGCGATAGCCCAGCGCGCCAGCCCGGTATTAATATGTCCTTTAAACATATCTGCGACGGAATTAATCAGCGGAAAGCCCGGCACCAGTAGCAGTACGCTCGCCGCCATGGCGATAGTGGGCGTCTGGCTAAAGGCGGGAAGGGTGAGCATCAGCCCGGAAATCGTGGTAGCGACAAAGGCGGTAATGCAAAAATTGATCTGCGGATGTAAATGCCGCTGCGCCAGCATCTGGCGGATATACATGGCTATCATACTGGCGAAAAAGGTGATAACCGCGCCATCCCAGCCGCCATTATTCAGCTTACAAAAGCAGGAGCAGGAAAGACCGACCATAAACGCCACCAGCCAGCGCGGATAACGCAGCGGGCGGAGCTGGCTAAAGCGTTTTTCCACGCCTTTGTAATCCAGCAGACGATGTTCCGCGAGGATAACGATATGCTGAACCTCCGTGACGACGTGCATATTAATGCCGCGATCCTGGTTTTTACGTGTCGATGTCAGACATTGTCCGTCTTTAATGGTCGTCAGGACAATGGCGTTAGAGGAGATCGCGCTTTCGACGCTATCCATACCGAGCGCCAAACCGAGGCGGGTGGAAAGCTCATCAACCAGTGCGCTTTCCGCCCCGTGCTGCAATAAAAGCAGCCCGCATTGAATACATAACCGTGTTACTGCTCGTTGAATTGATTGCTCTTCTTGCATGACTCGTCCTGTCCGAAAAGACATTCTATGCGCCGCCACTATGACAGAGGCTTTCTTTTTAACACGAAGCGCAGGCATGATGGCGTTGGTTAAGATCAATTTCTTGTTGATAAAAACGTCAACCACCAGACGCAACGCATAAGCTTCCTGAGACGTGCGCTTCGTCACAGGCAGGATATCCTTATGGGCGACGGTTCTCGTATGTCCGTTTCCAGAATAGAGGCATTATGCCAGCCTGGTCGCTCATTTTTGAATCAATGATGTGGTGAATTTTATCAACTATATGCATTAATGGTTTAACCACAATGGCGTGAGCAGCGGGCGTAAAAATAGGCATGACTTAGTGTAATTCGTAGATATTACATGGGTTTTATGGATGGTGGACAGTATTGTTGGGCTTTTGTTTTAGGACTCAGCAATATGAATGAAGGGCGAACTCATATTTTAAATTTATTAATATGATGCGTTTTCGTTAGAATTGCTAATGTGCAAATTTAGTTAATTTAATTGTCTTGCTTCTGGTTTTATGAGTAACTATGCGATAGTGATTTCATGTTTTTGTGCTATGTGGATTGTAGCGCAATCAATGGTAGATATTTAAAAATAAAACAAGGATAATTAATCCACTCGGCCTATATTTCTTTGCGATCATTGTTAATAGTGTTTTTATTAATGGGGCAATGAAAAGTGGCGGCGTGGGTGCGGAGGAATTATGCTGCCAGGATGCTGCAAAAATGGACTTATTATCAGTAAAACCCCTCTTATACAGGAAGGCCTTAAAGGGGCTATAACAGGTAATTTCCCCGATTATAAACTGGCGTATTGTCGTACGATAGAAGAGCTAACGCTGCTACAGCTACGCCGAAGTAATTTAGTTATTGCTGATTTAGCAGTTAACAATGCCTCTCCCCGCGCTATCTGCGAATATTTTTATAGCTTAATCTCGCAATATCGCGACATACATTGGGTATTTCTGGTTCCTAAATCCTGCTATCCACATGCGGTTGATCTTCTGATGGGCCCCGTCAGCACCTTGCTTTCAGACGAAGAGCCAATCGAGAATCTTATTAGCGTTATCCATGCGGGAAACGCTCGCTCAGAAAGAATAAGTAAAACGTTATTATCGCCTCAGGTACCGTCTGAAATTCAGCAGTTCCACGACAGGCCGATTGTCCTTACGCTGTCTGAACGAAAAGTATTACGCCTTTTAGGAAAAGGGTGGGGCATTAACCAAATTGCGGCGTTACTTAAAAAAAGTAATAAAACAATTAGCGCCCAAAAAAATAGCGCCATGCGACGCTTATCAATACACAGTAATGCAGAGATGTATGCATGGATAAACAGTTCTCAGGGAGCCAGAGAATTGAACCTACCTTCGGTATATGGAGAAACCATGGAATGGAAAACAGAATCAGCAAGAGAAATGTTGCGCTCGTAGAAAAATGCGTGATGAGCACCATTGGTATTAAAGGGCTATTTGATGCAATGCCGGATTGCCGACATACGCTTCATATTTTTTCAAAACCATCCGCGTTTTATAAGGCTGCGCTAAAGACGCCGTTTTCTGCCGTTATTTTTTCTCTTTCTGCGTTAAGAACTGAACGCCGGACAGGATTATCCAGCCTGACGGAACTGGCGATAAATTATCCCCATATGCGGCGTCTGGTGATTGCCGATGATGATGCTGAAGCCCGCTTAATCAGCGCATTATCCCCGCTGCCGCTGGATGGGGTCATCAGCAAAGCGTCGCCGTTGGATGTTTTACAGGATGCCTTATTTACATCGCTTAATAGCGCCCGGCGGACAACGGAGCGTACAGACAATCTTTGGGAACTTCACCAGAATTGTATGCTTAGTCCAACCGAGCGGGAGATTCTGCGTTTCATGTCGAACGGCTACTCAATGCCGCAAATTGCCGTCCAGTTAGAACGTAACATTAAGACTATCCGGGCGCATAAGTTTAATGTGATGTCCAAGCTGGGCGTGAGTTCTGATGCCGGGTTACTCGATGCTGCGGATATTCTGTTATATCTGCGCGCCGGAGATGGTACCGTGCTCCAGCATCGGGTATAGCCCGCGCCGGATGCGCCGTGCTTGTTCGGGGAATCCGGGTGTCAGGCACGTTATTGGCACACGTCTACCCAGGTCGCCGATGTCAGTTCAGCCATTCTTTCCGGCGTGATGCGTACCGCGCTGTGCGTGGCGCCTGCGGCAGGCAATACTTCGTTATACCCCTTCAGAGAGATGTCGCAATAAACGGGCAGCGGGTGCTCCAGCCCGAAAGGACATACGCCGCCGACAGGATGTCCGGTTGCATTGACCACTTCATCGCTGCTCAACATACGGGCTTTTGCGCCGAAAGTGGTTTTAAGCTTCTTATTATCCAGGCGGGCATCGCCTTTCGCGACCACCAGGATAATGGTGTCTTTTACTTTAAGCGAGAGCGTCTTAGCTATCTGCCCTGGCTCTACATTGTGCGCTTTGGCTGCCAGCTCGACAGTCGCTGTACTTTGATTTAATTCGATAATTTCAATATCGGGAGCATGATCGGCCAGAAATTGCCGTACAGATTGCAGACTCATTCTTCTCTCCTGAGACCTTACCAATAGCCACGGTAGACCCAAAAATGGCAAAACGTAATTTGGCATACGGAGAGCGCCGCTGTAAATATAATAATGTGACAGGCCAGCAGCAGTAAGCCGTGACGATAACTGAAGGCAACGTAACGCAGTTTACTTTAGCGTGCAGTCGCCGCACTGCTGTACGTCAGGTAAGCGGTAACGTTGGCAGCAGGTTCTGCGTACCAGAAGACCGTCGCGCATTACGACGGTCCGCCACAGCGGGTTATCCTGACCGTCGGATAGCTGCTTTTCAAAAAAACAGCGCTGGCGTAGCGTTGCCAGCAGGGCTTCGCCAAGCAGCGGTTTCATCTCAGTCAGATACCAGTTGATTAAATAACCGGTATTGCTCCAGATAAGTTTCGCGTTGATGTCGCCAGTCGCCTCCAGCGCCTGAATGACCGGCTGTAGTGCGGAGACTACCAGCGTTTCCATTCGTTCTTCCGGGGAACGCCCCGTTGCCAGGTTATCCTGATGCACGTCAAGCCAGAAACACGCGGCGCGCCCGGTTTCATGAAATTCAACGTGAATATGTTCTGCCGAGACATCGATAGCGCGCGCTTGCGTCAGTAATGCCAGCATCAGCGGCGGCGCCATCAGCCCGATATACCATTGCGCCCACAGGGAGAGTAACGGCTTATTTTCACGTGGCAGGCCTGGCGTGTGCCGATAGATATGATCGGAATAGGCGGCCAGCAATGAACGAAACGTCGCGGGGCGCGTCCACTGGGCAAGAGTCATCGCCGTTGGCGGCGGCGTTTCATCCAGCCGGATGAAGTCCAACAGGTACTCACGGGTAGAGGCGATCGTCTCGCGTACTGCGTCCGCCAGCGAGGCGTCTTCCGGCTGGGGAGCAGCTCGCCAGATAATATCGTCAGCAATCGGTGCGGAACGGTAGGCCATAGCGCAGTTTAATGATGTTAATCTAAATGATAATGATTGCTAATCCTATCGATAGCGATAAACGATGGCAAGCGGTTTATGGTTAACGTTGTTGGCGTAGCACGATTACGTCAGCAGGATTCATAGGGCGCGCATGTCGTCGCTGACCAGAATGTGGTTACGTCCAAGATGCTTGGCTTCGTAGAGCGCTTTATCCGCTTTTTCGATAGCGTCTCCGATATTGCGATCCGTCAGGGGCGCAATGCCGATACTGACAGTGACATTGGTGGCGACGCTTTCGTTAAACATATGCGGGATTTTAAGATCGTATACTTCCTGTCGGATACGTTCTGCGGTAGCGCGGGCTTGCTGTGGTTCGGCGGTGGTCAGCAACACCAGAAATTCTTCCCCGCCAAAACGGCAGACGACATCGCGCGATCGCACGGCGTCCCGAATTGCCGCTGAGACGCGGATTAACGCCTGATCGCCCATCATATGACCGTAGTGATCGTTGTACGCTTTGAAATGATCGATATCCAATAGCAGGACGTAGTGTTCATGGCTGCCCGGCGCCTGTAACGTATCCAGCCGATTTTGCAGGCCACGGCGGTTATATAAGCCGGTTAATGGATCAAGCATACTCAGGCCATTGAGGGTTTCCCGCTCGGCCAGCAGCTTAAACATGAGCTGTTGGGCAAAATTATCGTAGCGTTTCTGGATAACATGTTGAATAGCGATTCCCACCATTGGCAGGGCCAGCAAATAGAGAATTCGCAAACCTTGTTCATTACCGTTCAGCCACAGGCAGACCGCGACTGGCGGTAGCGAATAGAGCGTAAACGCGACGATATTCGCGGCAAAGGCTATCGAGCCGATAAACAGAACGCTAAGCAGGGAAATCAGTAAAAAAGAGAAATCATAATGGCCTAACGCCGGATACTTTAGCGCAATATGCGCCGCCCATATTCCCCCAAAGAGTAGGGAGATAAAGGGGAGATTAATTCTTTTTTGCCCATATTTCCCATGCCATATCAACAGTAATACGCTCAGGACCACTATCCCGATCATTGGCGTGCAAAATACATTGATCTGATAAAGGGGGAAAACGAGAGTAAATAGCGCCGACACGGCGTTGAGAAACAAGAAAAGACGTAAAGAAAACTGATACTTCTTAATACGAAGCGACCGCCAGGATGGTGTTGTCATGGGTAATTGTCGTTATTTATCGGTGATATACACGGAATCGGGCGCCAACATGAAAATAACGTATGAGAAAAGGTCGCCTAAAGCGAGGTGTTGTTGTTTTTACGTTAACAGTCGGACAATTTATCACCTTACTGAATACGTGTCATCAACCGTTAAGTAAAACTCATCTCTTTAGCTTTCTCCCTGGCTGACAAATGAGAAAATATATCATATGATATTGGTTATCATTATCAATTCCAGAGGTAAAACCATGTTGCAGCGGACGTTAGGCAGCGGATGGGGCGTGTTATTGCCTGGAGTGATTATCGTTGGACTGGCGTTTATCGGCCTGTCAGCTTATGCGCTGAAGCTGTTGATTGTATCAGGATTGCTACTGTCTGCGCTGATGTTGTATCACAAACAATTACGGCATTTTGTACTGCTGCCATCGTGTATGGCGCTTATTGGCGGCATGATGTTGGCAATGATGAACTGGAATCAGGGATGAAAATGAAGGGACAAAGGAAGGATAAGATAATTGGTGCGAGGGGGGGGACTTGAACCCCCACGTCCGTAAGGACACTAACACCTGAAGCTAGCGCGTCTACCAATTCCGCCACCTTCGCACAGTTATCTTACTTTTTGATATCGCCTCGTTGGTGCGAGGGGGGGGACTTGAACCCCCACGTCCGTAAGAACACTAACACCTGAAGCTAGCGCGTCTACCAATTCCGCCACCTTCGCCCAGTGCGAGCAATATCAACGTGGTTTTGGTGCGAGGGGGGGGACTTGAACCCCCACGTCCGTAAGGACACTAACACCTGAAGCTAGCGCGTCTACCAATTCCGCCACCTTCGCATACCATCGATTCTTGAAAAGAATCACTACCACGGAGGCGCATTTTAGTGGTTTTCAGCTATTCGTCAATAGTTAATTGCATGGGATAGATTGATTGCTGCAAAAATGGGCGCGAGACGCAGGTTGGATAAGACGCCTGGCGTCGCCATCCGGCACATGCAACCAGATGGCGCTGCGCTTATCAGGCCAACTATTTCTTCGCCTGACGGGTCATCACGGTACGATAAACCTTAAAGCGCCCGGTTTGCGCGATGACTTCATGGAAGCCAAAGGTCTCATCCAGAATCTTAGGATAGGGCAGAAAGGCGTTCGCCACGATGCGTAACTCTCCGCCGCTGTTCAGATGGCGCACTGCGCCGCGAATGAGCGTTTGCGCCGCATCAAGGCTGGTTTGCATTCCGTCGTGGAACGGCGGGTTGGAGATGATCATGTCAAAACGTCCTTTGACTTCCGAAAAGACGTTGCTGGCGAATACCTCGCCTTCAAGACCATTAGCGGCAAGCGTGGCGCGGCTGGCTTCCACCGCCGGCGCGCTGACGTCACACAGCGTCAGGCGCACTTTCGGCGAATGGCTGGCCAGCGCGGCGGAAAGCACGCCAGCGCCGCAGCCGACATCCAGCACTTTACCTTTGGTGTGCGGCGTCAGCGTAGACAGCAGCAGTTGGCTACCAACATCCAGTCCGTCGCGGCTGAATACGCCCGGCAACGTTTTGATGGTCAGCCCGTCGATATTGTACTCGGCCCACCAGGATTCAAGACTAAACTGCGGCTGCTTTTCCAGACGACCATGGTAAAGGCCGCAACGTCGCGCGCTATCTACTTTGTTCAGCGGCGCATAGTCCGCCAGCATCGGTTCGGCGCTACGCACGCCGCTGCGGTTTTCCCCTACGACGAAAACATCGACGCCAGACGGCATCAGCGACAAAATATTCATCAACTGGAACTGCGCTTCGGGTTTATTTTTCGGCCAGTAGTAGATCAGCGTATCGCAGTCAGCGACATCGCTGGCTTGCGCGACCAGGCTAAAATGGACGTTATCGCCCATCTGGCGGCTTAACGCCTGCCAGTGGTGAAACTGTTGCGTATACGCGCGGCTGGCGGCGCATTCAAAGCGCGCGGGCAGGTCATCCTGCAAATCTCCGGCAAAAAGAATACGGCTTTGTTCGAAATCATCACTGTGGCGCAGCAAGACTTCACTTGCCGGGGTAAAAGCAGACATGGAATGCTCCTTAATTCAGACTGGCGGCGATTATAGTAGTTTGATGGCGGAGATTCGACAGATTTGCTATATTTGCGCCCCTGATTACAGGAGCGTTTCGCTATGACATCCCGACGAGACTGGCAGTTACAGCAACTGGGTATTACGCAGTGGGCGCTGCGACGTCCTGGCGCGCTACAGGGCGAGATTGCGATTTCCCTTCCCGCGCACGTTCGTCTGATCGTGGTTGCAGAGGAATTACCCGCGCTGAACGAGCCGCTAATGCGCGATATTTTACGCGCGTTGACCGTGAGTCCCGATCAGGTTTTACCCCTGGCGCCTGAGCGCGTCGCCATGCTGCCGCAGGGCAGCCGTTGTAATAGCTGGCGGTTAGGAACTGACGCGCCGCTCCAACTCGAAGGCGCTCAGGTCACGACGCCGGCGTTTAATGAACTCCGGGCAAACCCGGCGGCACGCGCCGCACTATGGCAACAAATCTGCGAACATGAACACGATTTCTATCCTCAGCACGACCGATCTCCCCGCAGCCTGGCAGATTGAGCAACGCGCTCATGCGTTTCCGTGGAGCGAAAAAACGTTTTTCGGCAACCAGGGCGAACGGTATCTCAACCTTAAGCTGACTGCTGCTGACAGAATGGCCGCGTTTACCATTACACAGGTGGTGCTGGACGAAGCGACGCTGTTCAATATTGCCGTCGATCCGGATTTTCAGCGTCGGGGGCTGGGGCGTATGCTGCTTGAGCATCTGATTGATGAACTGGAAAAACGTGGGGTTGTAACGCTATGGCTGGAGGTACGCGCCTCTAACGCTGCCGCCATCGCGCTGTATGAAAGTCTGGGGTTTAACGAGGCGACGATTCGCCGCAATTACTATCCCACGGCACAAGGGCATGAGGACGCCATCATCATGGCGTTACCGATAAGCATGTAATAAAAGAGGCAAGGTGTAATGATGAAGTGGGACTGGATTTTCTTTGATGCCGATGAAACGCTGTTTACGTTTGATTCTTTCACCGGCTTACAGCGGATGTTCCTTGACTATAGCGTCACCTTTACCGCTGAGGATTTCCAGGATTACCAGGCCGTGAATAAGCCGCTATGGGTGGATTATCAGAACGGCGCGATTACTTCATTACAATTGCAGCACGCGCGCTTTCAAAGTTGGGCTGAACGGCTAAACGTTGCGCCGGGGCTGCTGAATGACGCTTTTATTAGTGCGATGGCGGAGATCTGTTCTCCTTTGCCGGGCGCCGTTTCGCTACTTAATGCGATTCGCGGGCAGGCTAAAATCGGTATTATTACTAACGGTTTTACCGCGCTACAACAAACTCGTCTGGAGCGCACCGGGCTGCGCGAGTATTTCGATCTGCTGGTGATTTCCGAGCAGGTTGGCGTCGCGAAGCCCGATCCGAAAATCTTTAACTACGCCCTGGAGCAGGCGGGGAATCCTGACCGCTCGCGCGTATTAATGGTTGGCGATACCGCGGAGTCCGATATTCTTGGCGGCATTAACGCCGGACTGTCGACCTGCTGGCTTAACGCGCATCATCGCGAGCAGCCCGCGGGTATCCATCCAACCTGGACTGTGGCGTCATTAAGCGAACTGGAGCAGCTCCTGTGTAAACACTGATTGCCTCCCCCAGGTTGATGGGTAAAATAGCCGCATTTTTCGTATTCAACATGCGTGGTCAAACGCCGCGCTTACTCAAGAAGATTTGACTATGACGTTGTCTCCTTATTTGCAAGAGGTGGCCAAACGCCGCACTTTTGCCATTATTTCTCACCCGGACGCCGGTAAAACCACCATTACCGAAAAAGTGTTGCTGTTCGGACAGGCGATTCAGACCGCCGGTACGGTAAAAGGCCGTGGCTCCAGCCAACATGCAAAATCTGACTGGATGGAGATGGAAAAACAGCGTGGTATCTCTATCACCACCTCGGTGATGCAGTTCCCGTATCACGACTGTCTGGTGAACCTGCTGGACACCCCGGGGCACGAAGACTTCTCCGAAGATACCTACCGTACCCTGACGGCGGTGGACTGCTGTCTGATGGTGATCGACGCCGCAAAAGGTGTTGAAGACAGGACTCGTAAGCTGATGGAAGTTACCCGTCTGCGTGATACGCCGATCCTGACCTTTATGAACAAACTCGACCGTGACATCCGCGACCCGATGGAGCTGCTGGATGAAGTGGAAAATGAGCTGAAAATCGGCTGCGCGCCGATCACCTGGCCGATTGGCTGCGGCAAGCTGTTTAAGGGCGTTTATCACCTTTATAAAGATGAAACTTATCTGTATCAGACCGGTAAGGGCCACACCATTCAGGAAGTGCGCATCGTTAAAGGGCTGAATAACCCGGATCTGGATGCCGCCGTCGGTGAAGATCTGGCGCAACAGCTGCGCGACGAGCTGGAACTGGTGCAGGGCGCGTCTAACGAGTTTGATGAAGAGCTGTTCCTGGCAGGGGAAATTACCCCGGTATTTTTCGGTACCGCGCTGGGTAACTTTGGCGTTGACCATATGCTGGATGGTTTAGTGGCGTGGGCGCCCGCGCCGATGCCGCGTCAAACCGATACCCGCACAGTGGAAGCCTCGGAAGAGAAATTCACCGGTTTTGTCTTTAAAATTCAGGCCAATATGGACCCGAAACACCGCGACCGCGTGGCGTTTATGCGCGTGGTTTCCGGTAAGTATGAGAAGGGCATGAAGCTACGCCAGGTCCGTACCGGCAAAGATGTGGTGATTTCCGACGCGTTAACTTTTATGGCGGGCGACCGTTCGCACGTTGAAGAAGCGTACCCGGGCGATATTTTGGGTCTGCATAACCACGGCACCATTCAGATCGGCGATACCTTCACTCAGGGCGAGATGATGAAGTTTACCGGTATCCCGAACTTTGCGCCGGAACTGTTCCGTCGTATTCGCCTGAAAGATCCGCTCAAGCAGAAGCAGCTACTGAAAGGGCTGGTGCAGCTTTCTGAAGAGGGGGCGGTTCAGGTATTCCGTCCCATCTCCAACAACGATCTGATTGTCGGCGCCGTGGGCGTTTTGCAGTTTGACGTTGTTGTCGCGCGCCTGAAAAGCGAATACAACGTTGAGGCGATTTATGAGTCCGTCAACGTGGCGGCGGCGCGCTGGGTGGAAAGCGCCGATGCGAAGAAATTCGAAGAGTTTAAGCGTAAGAATGAAACGCAGCTGGCGCTGGATGGCGGCGACAACCTCACCTATATCGCCCCCACGATGGTTAACCTGAACCTGACCCAGGAACGTTACCCTGACGTTCAGTTCCGTAAAACGCGCGAACACTGATCCCTTTCCGGGCGCGGCATCCGCCGCGCCTTCGTACTTTCCCTGCCTTTTTAACCGCTTACGGAATGTTCTTAAATCCCGCGTTTTTTCTCCGATCTGCCTGTTTTTTATACGCACCGACAAGCGATTTTAAAATTGTGATCTATATTTAACAAAGTGATGACATAAATGTCGGCTTTAATGCCTGTTCAATGCGTGAATATGAGAGCTTAAAGCTGAGATTTGTTTCAGTCACGATATTAATAACTGAAACGGAAGGGTGGCAGGCGACGCGTCGTTACAAATTCACGAATGTGATGCCAGTCATTGACTTCAGAAACCGGTGAGTTTCACCGCATTCAGCAATGCAACCTCGTGTTGCCTGAGCTCAAATTACGAGCAAACTATACAGGACAAATCGATGACTATGACAAGACTGAAGATTTCTAAAACTCTGCTGGCCGTAATGTTGACCTCTGCTGTTGCGACAGGTTCTGCCTTTGCAGAAAACGCAACAACGGACAAGGCGCAAAGCGGAGCCGAAACCACAGGGCAAAAAGTCGATAGCTCTATGAATAAAGTCGGTAACTTCATGGATGACAGCGCCATCACTGCGAAAGTCAAAGCTGCGCTGGTAGACCATGACAATATTAAAAGCACCGATATTTCTGTCGAAACCAATCAGAAAGTCGTCACCCTGAGCGGCTTTGTAGAAAGCCAGGCGCAGGCTGAAGCCGCCGTGAAAGTGGCGAAAGGCGTAGAAGGCGTGACCTCCGTTAGCGACAAACTTCATGTTCGCGACAATAAAGAAGGTTCCATGAAAGGCTATGCCGGCGATACGGCCACGACCAGTGAAGTCAAAGCCAAGTTGCTGGCGGACGATCTCGTCCCTTCCCGTAAAGTGAAAGTGGAAACGACCGATGGTGTCGTACAGCTCTCCGGTACCGTTGAAACTCAGGAACAAAGCGACCGCGCTGAAAGCATCGCGAAAGCCGTTGATGGCGTAAAAAGTGTTAAAAACGATCTGAAAGTTCAGTAATTCGTCGTAATTCGTCCTCCCGACGTTTGTCGGGAGGCGTAATGTGCACCACACTAAAAATATCGCGAATGAGTAGCCTGAGCGCTCATATTTAGCGGTCGACATTAACTATGGTAAAGGAGAGGCTTATGTTTCGTTGGGGCATTATATTTCTGGTTATCGCGTTAATTGCCGCCGCATTGGGTTTTGGTGGACTGGCTGGTACGGCTGCCGGCGCGGCGAAAATCGTCTTCGTCGTCGGGATCGTGCTCTTCCTGGTCAGCCTGTTCATGGGCCGTAAACGACCCTAGCAGGCATCTGTAAAGATATATTGCTATCAAGCCAGTCCAGCGGACTGGCTTTTACGGTTTTAGCCGTTAACGTTTTGCGTTACCTTGTCAGCCTGGAAAAAAATGAAAAACAGGAAGGCAGAGGTGGGCCAGCGAATACCGGTTACGCTCGGCAATATTGCGCCGTTATCATTAACACCGTTCCGGCCAGGCCGTATGGCGCTGGTCTGTGAGGGCGGGGGGCAGCGGGGTATCTTTACCGCAGGCGTGCTGGATGAGTTTATGCGTGCGCAGTTTAATCCTTTCCATCTCTACTTCGGCACATCAGCCGGTGCGCAAAATCTCTCGGCGTATCTCTGCAACCAGCCCGGCTACGGGCGTAAAGTCATTATGCGCTATACCACCAGGCGCGAATTTTTTGATCCGCTACGATTTGTACGCGGAGGAAACCTTATTGACCTCGACTGGCTGGTGGAATCCACCGCCGCCCGGATGCCGCTGCAAATGGATACCGCAGCGCGCCTGTTCGACAGCGGAAAATCCTTTTATATGTGCGCCTGCCGGGGGGATGATTACACGCCGGGCTATTTCTCGCCGACAAAACAAAACTGGCTTGATATCATTCGCGCCTCCAGCGCCATACCGGGTTTCTACCGTACCGGCGTTACGTTAGAGGGCATCAACTATCTGGACGGTGGCATTAGCGACGCCATTCCGGTTCAGGAGGCGGCAAAGCGGGGGGCGAAAACCATTGTGGTGATCCGCACCGTACCCTCGCAAATGTATTACACGCCGCAGTGGTTTAAGCGTATGGAGCGCTGGCTGGGAGAGAGCAGTCTACAGCCGTTGGTCAACCTGGTGCAGCATCATGAAACGTCCTACAGCGCGATCCAACAATTTATTGAAAAGCCGCCGGGTAAGCTGCGGATCATTGAAATTTATCCGCCGAAACCGCTGCACAGCATGGCGCTGGGCAGCCGTATCCCGGCGCTGCGTGAGGATTACAAAACCGGGCGATTATGCGGGCGTTATTTCCTTGCCACCGTTGGTAAATTGCTCGCCGCAACGCCGCCTCTCTTGTGCCATTCGTCGCGGATTGCCGTGCCGGAAACGGTGGTCGTGCCTCCGGCGCCGGTGGCCAATGATACGCATGTGGCGGAGGTCATTAGCGCGCCGCAGGCAAACGACACCACATTTACCGACGAGGATCTGGCGTGAGCTGGCGCTTTATCGATACACACTGCCATTTTGATTTCCCGCCCTTTACGGGCGATGAGCGCGCCAGTATTCAGCGTGCCTGTGAGGCGGGCGTTGAAAAAATCATCGTGCCGGCGACCGAGGCGGCTCACTTTCCCCGCGTGCTGGCGCTGGCGGCGCGTTTCCCGTCGCTTTATGCTGCGCTGGGATTGCACCCCATTGTGATTGAGCGTCATGCCGATGACGATCCTGATAAGCTACAACAGGCGCTGGCGCAACAACAGAACGTCGTGGCGGTAGGCGAGATCGGTCTCGACCTTTATCGCGACGACCCGCAGTTAGCCAGGCAAGAGCGATTTTTAGACGCGCAGCTGCAACTGGCAAAACGCTACGATCTGCCGGTGATCCTGCACTCGCGGCGCACGCATGACAAACTGGCGATGCACTTAAAGCGCCAGGATCTACCGCGAACCGGTGTGGTGCATGGTTTTGCCGGCAGTCTGCAACAGGCCGAACGCTTTATGCGACTGGGCTATAAAATCGGCGTCGGCGGCACCATCACCTACCCGCGCGCCAGTAAAACCCGTGATGTTATGGCGCGGTTGCCGCTGGACGCGCTGTTGCTGGAGACCGATGCGCCGGATATGCCGCTAAAGGGGTTTCAGGGGCAGCCGAATCGCCCGGAGCAGGCGGCGCGCGTATTTGATGCGCTCTGCGAATTACGTCCGGAGCCCGCAGAGGTGATAGCCGATACGCTGTATCGCAATACCATTACCTTGTTTCGGCTCTGAGGGCATCGAAGCCGCCATCTGGCAGGCGACGCTTACAAATATAGCGCCGGCAAAATCAGCTTCGCCACCCCACGCGCGCGCAATCCGTCTGCCAGCCGTTCCACCTCTTGCGGCGTCGCGCCTGGCCAGGCTTTCGCTTCGCCATAGACGCCATGCGCATGAAAGGCATTCAGGCGCACCGGAACCTCGCCCAGCG
Source organism: Salmonella sp. SAL03688 (assembly GCF_046551895.1). Classification (NCBI taxonomy): domain Bacteria; kingdom Pseudomonadati; phylum Pseudomonadota; class Gammaproteobacteria; order Enterobacterales; family Enterobacteriaceae; genus Salmonella; species Salmonella sp. SAL03688. The sequence goes on along the minus strand of NZ_JBGDVI010000001.1, from coordinate 327,781 downwards.
AAGTAATAAACGCCGCCAGTGAATCGATATGCGCCGCATAGTCCACCTGACCCGGGATAACCAGCAACCGCAGCTCCGCCAGTTTTCCCCGCGCAGCAAGAAAGCGGATACTGTGCTTAATATGCGTGTTATCACGTCCGGTCAGACGGTGATGACACTCGCTCTTCCAGGCTTTCAGATCGAGCATTACGCCGTCGCAAACCGGCAGTAGTTTCTGCCAGCCGGTCTCGCTTAACTGACCATTACTGTCCACCAGGCAGGTCAGTCGTTGTAACTGCGGATCGGCTTTGATCGCTGTAAATAGCGCCACAATAAACGGTAATTGCGTGGTCGCCTCTCCGCCGCTGACGGTAATACCTTCAATAAACAGCGATGCTTTACGAATATGACGCAGCACATCGTCAACGCTCATGGTCTGCGCCATTGGCGTTGCCTGCTGTGGGCACATTTTCAGGCAGGTATCGCACTGCTCGCAGATGTCCGACCGCCATACCACTTTCCCGCCATCAACGCTGAGGGCGTGGTGCGGACACTGCGATACGCATTCCCCGCAGTCGTTACAGCGTCCCATCGTCCACGGGTTATGGCAATTCTTGCAGCGCAAATTGCAGCCCTGTAAGAATAATGCCAGGCGGCTGCCTGGCCCATCGACGCAGGAAAACGCAATGATCTTACTGACTAAAGCGCATCTGTTGTTCATGGCTGACTACGCGTGGCTGTCGTTCCAGGATGCGGGTATTACGTGCGGCTTCTTCTCCCAGCCAGGTGGTATTCGTGCGCGAGCCTTCGGCGCGAAATTTCGCCAGATCCGACAGGCGCACCATATAACCGGTGACACGCACCAGATCGTTGCCGCTGACATTGGCGGTAAATTCCCGCATCCCGGCTTTGAACGCGCCAAGACAAAGCTGAACCAGCGCCTGCGGATTACGCTTGATGGTTTCGTCCAGCGTCAGAATGTCGCTGATCCCGGCATGATAAAAGGCATGGTGCGGCGCGACGGTTTGCAAATGGGTGATAGGGTCCGGTTCATCGCCATACGGCAGACGCGCGCCCGGCGTAGTGCCAATATCGGAACTGATGCCAGACTGGGCATGGAGCAGCGCCCGTTGCTTCCAGCCATACTTCACTGGCGTATTTTCGACGAAATCCGCCAGTTGGGCGCTGATACGGTAGCCCAGCTCGTTCGCCGTATCATTCTTGCCGTAACGGGCGGTCAGGCCCGCGTTTTCGCACAGCAGATTCACGGCTTCCGCCAGCCCGTACATACCGAACATCGGCGCAAAACGTTCGGGATCGATCAAACCTTCCTGTACAAGAAAGCTATTCTCAAAGAAATGTGACTTTTCATAGAGGAATTCACATCGTGAATTAATGATGGCGATCTGCTGTCGGCAGTAGTGCGGTAGCGTACGTGAAAAGAAGTCATCGACAGACGTACTGCGTTCTGCCACGGCTTTCAGGTTGAGACGTACCAGCGTACTGCCGCCGCCGCCAAGCGGTAGCGAGTTATAACAACTGACGATGCCATAATGGCCTTTTGTGAAAATTTTATCATTTACAGGGCCATTGGAAATGTGTGGCTTACTGCATTCGCAAATGTTTTTGGCGACCTCCAGCAGCAGATCGTCCGGCGTGATTTCCGCATCGTAGATAAACGTCAGGTTAGGCGCCACCTGCTTTAGCTCGGCATCAGCGCGCAAAATCGCTCGTGTGACAGGCGTATCGGCAGGGCCAATATTGGCATGCATAAAGGCGTCTGGCAGCGTTCTGTCGAGATAACGCCAGAAACGTTTTATTCGAATATCGATCGCATCTTGTGTTAGAATTCTAACATACGGTTGCAGCAACGCATCAAGCTGGCCGAGATAAACCGGCATGGACGTCACGGAAGGAACGTGATGATACAGAATGGTGAGTAGGGATAACGCATCATCCAGATCTTTCGCGCCTTCCAGTTCCAGCCACTGTGAACCGTTAGCCAGAAATCGGGCGTAATCGGGCAACACGTAGCGCGGTTTGAAGGGGGCGTGCCCCTCAAACATATCGCAAATGACGCCTTCATCCAGCGCCTGGCGGGCATCTTCCGGCAGGGGGGGATAAGGCAGGGCGTTTTCAGCTTCCAGCGCCAGAAAATGGCGTTTTTGTTCAGGCGTGAGCACCGGGCTGGTCACAATTTGCTGGCAACGCTGCTGGAGCGCAGTTTCGCATGAGGCAGGCATCTTCGTTTCCTCTTTATGCCGGGACGATGCGCTATTGTAGAAAATGGCGGCAAACCGACTTTGATCCTGATGCGCTTATCGCTCGAAGAACAGGCGGTGACGGCGGGATAATTTGATTCAGATCTCATTACAGTAATGCAAATTTGTACGTAGTTTTCATTAACTGTGATGTATATCGAAGTGTAATCGCGAGTGAATGTTAGAATATTAACAGACTCGCAAGGTGAAATTTTATACGGCAATGCCGTTGGAGAATGTCATGACTGATTTAAAAGCAAGCAGCCTGCGTGCGCTCAAACTGATGGATCTGACCACTCTGAACGATGACGACACCAATGAAAAAGTGATCGCGTTGTGTCATCAGGCAAAAACCCCGGTCGGGAATACGGCGGCGATTTGTATTTACCCGCGTTTTATCCCGATTGCGCGTAAAACTCTGAAAGAACAAGGTACCCCGGACATCCGCATTGCAACGGTGACTAACTTCCCGCATGGCAATGATGACATCGATATTGCGCTGGCGGAAACCCGTGCGGCGATCGCCTACGGCGCTGACGAAGTGGACGTGGTATTCCCGTACCGCGCGTTGATCGCCGGTAACGAGCAGGTGGGTTTTGACCTGGTAAAAGCCTGTAAAGACGCTTGTGCCGCAGCGAACGTATTGCTGAAAGTGATCATCGAAACTGGCGAGCTGAAAGAAGAGGCGCTGATTCGTAAAGCCTCTGAAATCTCCATTAAAGCCGGTGCGGATTTCATCAAAACCTCTACCGGTAAAGTGCCGGTAAACGCTACGCCGGAAAGCGCGCGCATCATGATGGAAGTGATCCGCGACATGGGCGTTTCCAAAACCGTTGGCTTCAAACCGGCGGGCGGCGTACGTACGGCGGAAGACGCGCAGAAATTCCTCGCGATTGCAGACGAACTGTTTGGCGCTGACTGGGCAGATTCTCGTCACTACCGCTTTGGCGCATCCAGCCTGCTGGCAAGCCTGCTGAAAGCGCTGGGTCACGGCGACGGTAAGAGCGCCAGCAGCTACTAAGCTCTGATTTGCCGGATGGCGCTGCGCTTATCCGGCCTACAAATCCAGGCCTGTAGGCCGGATAAGGCGTTAGCCGCCATCCGGCGATGTAAGCCTTCTACTCTTTTCCCTCAGGAGGGTACCGTGTTTCTCGCACAAGAAATTATTCGTAAAAAGCGTGATGGTCATGCGTTGAGTGACGAAGAAATTCGTTTCTTTATCAATGGTATTCGTGACAATACTATCTCTGAAGGGCAGATTGCCGCCCTGGCGATGACCATCTTCTTCCACGATATGACCATGCCGGAGCGTGTTTCGCTGACCATGGCGATGCGGGATTCCGGTACTGTTCTTGACTGGAAAAGCCTGAATCTCAATGGCCCGATTGTCGATAAGCATTCGACCGGCGGCGTAGGGGACGTGACGTCTCTGATGTTGGGGCCAATGGTAGCGGCCTGCGGCGGTTATGTGCCGATGATCTCCGGTCGCGGCCTTGGACATACCGGCGGTACGCTCGACAAACTGGAAGCGATCCCGGGCTTCGATATCTTCCCGGACGACAACCGTTTCCGCGAAATTATTCAAGACGTGGGTGTGGCGATTATTGGGCAAACCAGCTCGCTTGCACCGGCGGACAAACGTTTTTACGCCACCCGCGATATTACCGCGACGGTGGACTCTATTCCGCTGATCACCGGTTCCATCCTCGCCAAGAAACTGGCCGAAGGACTGGATGCGCTGGTAATGGACGTGAAAGTCGGCAGCGGTGCGTTTATGCCGACCTATGAACTTTCTGAAGCCCTTGCTGAAGCGATTGTCGGCGTGGCAAACGGCGCGGGAGTTCGCACTACGGCGTTGTTAACCGATATGAACCAGGTGCTGGCTTCAAGCGCCGGTAACGCGGTGGAAGTGCGTGAAGCCGTGCAGTTCCTGACCGGTGAATACCGCAATCCGCGCTTGTTTGACGTCACTATGGCGCTATGTGTGGAGATGCTGATCTCCGGTCAGCTGGCGAAAGACGACGCCGAAGCGCGTGCCAAACTGCAGGCGGTGCTGGATAACGGTAAAGCGGCAGAAGTCTTTGGTCGTATGGTGGCCGCGCAGAAAGGGCCGAGCGATTTCGTTGAGAACTACGATAAATACCTGCCGACCGCCATGTTGAGCAAAGCGGTATATGCTGATACCGAAGGGTTTATCAGCGCAATGGATACGCGTGCGCTGGGGATGGCGGTCGTCTCGATGGGCGGCGGCCGTCGTCAGGCGTCTGATACCATTGATTACAGCGTTGGCTTTACCGACATGGCCCGTCTGGGCGACAGCATCGACGGGCAGCGCCCGCTGGCGGTGATTCATGCCAAAGACGAAGCCAGTTGGCAGGAAGCGGCGAAGGCCGTCAAAGCGGCAATTATCCTTGACGATAAAGCGCCAGCAAGCACACCTTCGGTCTATCGTCGAATTACTGAATAGTTGTATACTGATCTGATCAATTATTTTTGAAGCACTAAGTACGGAGAAGATATGAAACGTGCATTTATTATGGTGCTGGACTCATTCGGCATCGGCGCTACTGAAGACGCGGATCGTTTTGGCGACGTAGGTTCCGACACTCTGGGCCACATCGCAGAAGCTTGCGCCAAAGGCGAAGCTGACAATGGCCGTAAGGGCCCGTTGAATCTGCCTAACCTGACTCGTCTGGGGCTGGTGAAAGCGCATGAAGGCTCTACCGGTAAAATTGCCGCCGGTATGGACGGCAACGCGGACGTTATTGGCGCATACGCATGGGCGCACGAACTGTCCTCCGGCAAAGATACGCCGTCCGGCCACTGGGAAATCGCCGGCGTGCCGGTACTGTTCGACTGGGGCTATTTCAGCGACCACGAAAACAGCTTCCCGCAGGAACTGCTGGATAAGCTGGTGAAACGCGCCAACCTGCCGGGCTATCTCGGCAACTGCCACTCTTCCGGTACGGTCATTCTGGACCAGCTCGGCGAAGAGCACATGAAAACCGGCAAGCCGATTTTTTACACCTCCGCTGACTCCGTGTTCCAGATTGCCTGCCACGAAGAGACCTTTGGCCTGGATAAACTCTACGAGCTGTGCGAAATCGCCCGTGAAGAGCTGACCGAAGGCGGCTACAACATTGGCCGCGTGATCGCGCGTCCGTTTATCGGCGACAAGGCCGGTAACTTCCAGCGTACCGGCAACCGTCACGACCTGGCCGTAGAACCGCCAGCGCCGACCGTGCTGCAGAAACTGGTCGATGAAAAACAGGGCCACGTGGTGTCCGTCGGTAAGATTGCCGACATCTACGCCAACTGCGGCATCACTAAGAAAGTGAAAGCGACCGGTCTGGACGCGCTGTTCGACGCGACCCTCAAAGAGATGAAAGAAGCGGGCGATAAAACCATCGTCTTCACTAACTTCGTTGACTTCGACTCTTCCTGGGGCCACCGTCGCGACATCGCGGGCTACGCCGCAGGTCTGGAGCTGTTTGACCGCCGTCTGCCGGAGCTGATGGAGCTGGTGGGTGAAGATGACATTCTGATCCTGACCGCTGACCACGGCTGTGACCCGAGCTGGACTGGTACTGACCATACCCGTGAGCACATTCCGGTGCTGATCTACGGTCCAAAAGTCAAACCTGGCTCTTTAGGTCACCGTGAAACCTTCGCGGATATCGGCCAGACGCTGGCGACCTACTTTGGTACATCGCCGATGGACTACGGTAAAAACATGCTGTGATACCCGTTGCCGGATGGCGCTACGCTTATCCGGCCTACGAGGAACCGTTTTGTAGGCCTGATAAGGCGTAGCCGCCATCAGGCAATAACAACAAATTTAAAGGGAACTGAAGATGGCAACTCCACATATTAATGCAGAAATGGGTGATTTCGCTGACGTCGTATTGATGCCGGGCGACCCGCTGCGTGCGAAGCACATTGCTGAGACTTTCCTCGAAGATGTCCGCGAAGTGAACAACGTTCGCGGCATGTTAGGTTTCACCGGGACTTACAAAGGCCGTAAGATCTCCGTGATGGGCCACGGTATGGGTATCCCGTCCTGCTCCATCTATACCAAAGAGCTGATCACCGATTTCGGCGTGAAGAAAATCATTCGCGTCGGCTCCTGCGGCGCTGTGCGCATGGACGTCAAACTGCGCGACGTGGTGATCGGTATGGGTGCCTGCACCGACTCCAAAGTGAACCGTATCCGTTTTAAAGATCATGACTTCGCGGCTATCGCTGACTTCGACATGGTGCGTAACGCGGTTGACGCGGCAAAAGCGCTGGGCGTAGACGCGCGCGTGGGCAACCTGTTCTCCGCTGACCTGTTCTATTCTCCGGACGGCGAAATGTTCGACGTGATGGAAAAATACGGCGTACTGGGCGTAGAGATGGAAGCGGCGGGTATCTACGGCGTTGCGGCTGAATTTGGCGCGAAAGCGCTGACCATCTGCACCGTATCTGACCATATCCGTACCCACGAGCAGACCACTGCCGCTGAACGTCAGACGACCTTCAACGACATGATCAAAATCGCACTGGAATCCGTACTGCTGGGCGATAAAGAGTAAGCAGCAAATCGACCCGGACGAGGCGCGTCAAGGCCTGGTCCGGGTAATGCCAGCGTTATATCCACTCTCTTCTGATAATCTATTCATCTTTCCTCTCGCTCTTTCTTTGTTTGTGTTGACAATCAAAGGGCTGTGTCCTTAAATCCATTCAAGTATCTATTCGTTAATCTATTCATCTATGAGCACATTAACCGATTTTCTCTTACAGGGGCCGAGTTCCGCCGCTGAATTAAGATCATCGCTGGCCGTTAGTCAGGCGACGTTCTCTCGTCTGGTTTCCGCGCATCAGGACGTCATCCAGTTTGGTAAAGCTCGTGCTACGCGCTACGCGCTTGTTCGGCCTGTTCGCGGCGTCGCGGCCTTTCCCCTCTGGCAGGTCAATGCACAAGGACAGGCCGCTAAGTTTGGCGTTCTTTATCCATGTTGGCCTCAGGGGAGTTGCCTGGTTGCGCTTGATACAGGTGAATGGCAATGGTTTGACAGCCTGCCATGGTATCTGACCGATCTTAGGCCACAGGGATTCCTTGGGCGAGCCTGGGGAAGGGCCGTGGCTGGGTATGCGCATCTGCCTGATGACATCCGGTTGTGGCAAGAGGATGAAGTCCTGTATGCGCTGCGGGCGTATCAGGGTGAAAATGCGGGCGGCTGGATCGTGGGTGAGGAGAATTACCAGCGTTGGGTGACCGCGCCGGATGCGACGGCGATTACGCAGTCCGAAAAACTCAATCGCTATCAGCAGCTGGCGGAAGACGCGCTCGCAGGTGAGGTCATTGGCTCTTCAGCTGGTGGTGAGCAGCCTAAATTTGCCTGTTTTGCAGAAACAAGATGGGGCAATCAGAACGTACTGGTGAAATTCAGCGCGCGTGAAAGGAACGCCGTTTCTGAACGCTGGAGCGACCTCTTGATTGCCGAGTCCATCGCATTAGCCGTGCTTTCTGCCGCCAGCATCAACGCCAGCTTAGCCACGGCTATTTGCAGCGAGGGAGGACAGGTCTTTCTGGAAAGCATTCGCTTCGACTGTACCGGGATACGTGGTCGTCGGCAAATTGTTTCCCTGGAGGCGTTGCAAGGCGAGTATGCATCTTCGCCAGGCATCTGGCCGGTGGTCACGCATCGGCTTGCCGGGCAGGGCATTATAGATGCTGTTGCCCATCAGCAAATTGAGAAAATTTGGGCGTTTGGTCGGCTTATCGCCAACAGCGATATGCATGCGGGTAACCTCTCGTTTTATTACTCCGATGCCCCGATGGCGCTCGCGCCTGTCTATGATATGTTGCCGATGGCTTACGCTCCGGCGGCATCGGGCATGTTGCGCTACGCGCCTGTCGACATTCGTGTGGAGGCCACAATCGATAAGAAAGCGTGGGAATTTGCCTTGCCGTTGGCCGAGCGCTTTTGGGTGCTGGTCGCTGATGATAAACGCATCAGTGCGGGCTTTCAGGAGATTGCCCGCGCGATGGTGGGAAAATTGAAGTTAGCCGCGCAGACCATCGGGCGGCTGGCGTAGACGCTTAGCGTACAGCTTGAGCCATCCACGCAGCCAGTTCCCGCAGCTCACCTTTCTGAGCCGGGAATTCAGCAATTAAAGATTCGCAGGCCTGCTCCAACACATCCACTCGATACTGGCAGCCTTGTAAACGCTCGCCTAAGGCTTCCAGCGGTGCCGGGTTCAGGCTATCGGTAAACACCTGTGCGCGGGTAATCACACCTTTTTCGACATCGAAATGCAGCTCGACGCCACCCCAGGTAAAACGTTCATCCAGCAGATGGCTGAACGCCGGCGCCTGGCCGAAATTCCACTCCCAACTACTTTGTCGGGCAAAGGTTTCGGCGAAGTTGGGCAGATCCGGCGTTTTATCCGGTGAAATCACTTCCGCGTCGACGCGTTCGCCGTAATGGGCGAAAAAGGCTTCAGTGACCGCCTGGCAGACCTGTTCATGAGTGATACCCGGTAATAGCTCGGTAAGATTGGCCACGCGGGAGCGAACGGAGGTAATCCCTTTCGCCGCAAGTTTCTTTTTATCGGGATTCAGATAGTTCGCCAGACGGCTGAGGTCGGCGTTCAACAGCAGCGTACCGTGATGGAAACCGCGATCTTTGGTTTCGCGATAGGCTGAACCGGAGACTTTGCGATCGCCGTCCGGCGTTTTTACGACCAGATCGTTGCGTCCCGAAGCATCGGCCATGACGCCCAGCGAATTCAGCGCCGCGAGCACAATATGGGTGGAGATGGTTTTATCGTATTCCGGTTTACCGGCCATAAAGGTAAAGCAGGTATTACCGAGGTCATGGAATACCGCGCCGCCGCCGCTGCTACGGCGGGCCAGACGGACGTTATCTTCTTCCATACGCCGCGTATTACACTCTTTCCACGGGTTTTGCGCGCGTCCAATCACCACCGTATCCGCGTTGCGCCACAGGAACAGCACGCGCTGGGTGGCGGGCATCTGGCGGAAAATGCACTCCTCGACCGCCAGGTTAAACCAGGGATCGTAAGAGTCAGAAATAAGCAGGCGTAATGTTGTCATGGTGGTTTTCCTTACCTTTATTAAGCCGTCATTTTACTCTTTTTCCTCACGCTCTTCCTCTTCCGGAACAGGCTTGCTGGCCGTTAGCAGGAAGGGCGACTGCTGCCAGCGGGTGCGTTTACCTTGTAGCAAGGTGCGCGTCAGCACCACGCCTATCGCCAGCGAGAGTAGCAGCATCAGGCGTAGAATGTTGGTGGTGTTATCGACCTGCTTTGCTTCGGTGGCCAGCGTGTGGGTATCCAGCGTCAGACGCAGGTAACCCAAGGGGCCGTTTTTCCCCTGGATAGGCTCGACAATTTGTTGGTTAAAATAGCTGCCCGCTTTTTTGCCATCCAGCGCCAGCCTGTCGCGCACATTGACGCTTTCGCCAGCGCGAGTAATAAGATCGCCCTGTTCATCATAGACGCCGGCATCCAGAATACGGCTCTCTTGCGTGAGCTGACGCAGCACGGCGTTGATGCGATTTTCATCCGGTGTTTCGCTGCGCATCAGCGGGGCGATGTTGAGCGTCACCTGGCGCGCCAGCGTGCGGGCCAGCTCTTCCAGCTGCGGATTGCGCTGTCGCTGGTGGTTTTGACTAAACCATGAAGCGCCCTGCATGAGCGCGACGAGCAGTGTGAGACAGAACAATACAATGACTGCACGATGCAGCCGAAATTTCAGTTTTGCGCGAGCCATATTCCACCTGCTGAAAATTTGAGGCTTAATGTTGCCAGAAGCGATGGTTACAAGGTAGCCTCATGCGTTATTTTCCGCGGGGCGGTTACCGGCCTGAACGATTTACAGGAGCTTTAATGCCTAACATTACCTGGTGCGATCTGCCTGAAGATGTCTCTTTATGGCCTGGTTTGCCTCTTTCTTTAAGCGGCGACGAGGTGATGCCTCTGGATTACCATGCAGGCCGCAGCGGTTGGCTGCTGTATGGGCGCGGGCTGGATAAGCAGCGTTTAACTCAATATCAGACCAAACTGGGCGCCGCAATGGTGATTGTCGCCGCCTGGTGCGTGGAGGATTATCAGGTCATTCGTCTGGCGGGGTCGCTGACGCCGCGTGCGACGCGGCTGGCGCATGAGGCGCAGCTGGATGTCGCGCCGCTGGGTAAAATTCCGCATCTGCGCACACCGGGGCTGCTGGTCATGGATATGGATTCCACGGCGATCCAGATTGAGTGTATCGATGAAATCGCGAAGCTGGCCGGTACCGGTGAGAAGGTGGCTGAAGTGACGGAGCGCGCGATGCGCGGCGAGCTTGATTTTACCGCCAGCCTGCGCAGCCGCGTGGCGACGCTGAAAGGCGCGGATGCCGATATTTTGCGCCAGGTGCGCGGGAATCTGCCGCTAATGCCAGGATTAACGCAGTTGGTGCTAAAACTGGAAGCGCTTGGCTGGAAAATCGCTATCGCCTCCGGCGGCTTCACTTTCTTCGCCGACTATCTGCGTGACCAGCTACGTCTGACGGCGGCAGTCGCCAATGAGCTGGAGATCATGGACGGTAAATTTACCGGCCACGTTATCGGCGATATTGTGGATGCTGAGTATAAAGCCAATACCTTGCTTCGTCTGGCGCAAGAGCATGACATCCCGCTGGCGCAGACGGTGGCGATTGGCGACGGCGCTAACGATCTGCCCATGATCAAAGCGGCAGGGTTAGGTATTGCCTTCCATGCCAAGCCAAAAGTAAACGAAAAGACGGATATTACGATCCGCCACGCTGACCTGATGGGCGTGTTTTGCATTCTCTCCGGCAGCATGAACCAGAAATGATTAACCTGCCCAATGGCAAGGCGACCGTAGGCCGGATAAGCGCCAGCGCCATCCGGCAACAGCGTTAACGAAAGAGGTAAAACGTGGCAAAAGCTCCCAAACGCGCCTTTGTTTGCAATGAATGCGGGGCCGATTACCCGCGCTGGCAGGGGCAATGCAGCGCCTGCCATGCCTGGAACACCATTACCGAGGTGCGCCTTGCCGCATCGCCGACGGTGGCGCGTAACGAACGTCTGAGCGGATACGCCGGCAGTGCGGGCGTATCAAAAGTGCAGAAACTGTCTGACATCAGTCTTGAGGAACTGCCGCGCTTTTCTACCGGTTTTAAAGAGTTTGACCGCGTGCTGGGCGGCGGGGTGGTACCCGGCAGCGCCATTTTGATTGGCGGTAACCCCGGCGCGGGCAAATCAACGTTGTTGCTGCAAACGCTGTGCAAGCTCGCCGAGCAGATGAAAACGCTGTACGTCACCGGCGAAGAATCGCTACAGCAGGTGGCGATGCGCGCGCACCGTCTCGGCCTGCCGACCGCTAATCTGAATATGCTCTCCGAAACCAGCATCGAGCAGATCTGCCTGATAGCGGAAGAAGAACAGCCGAAACTGATGGTGATCGACTCCATACAGGTGATGCATATGGCGGACATTCAGTCGTCGCCAGGCAGCGTCGCCCAGGTCCGCGAAACGGCAGCCTACCTGACGCGCTTCGCCAAAACGCGCGGCGTGGCGATCGTGATGGTCGGCCACGTCACCAAAGACGGGTCGCTGGCGGGGCCGAAAGTGCTGGAACACTGTATCGATTGCTCAGTATTGCTCGACGGCGACGCCGATTCTCGTTTCCGCACGCTGCGCAGCCACAAAAACCGCTTTGGCGCAGTCAATGAGCTGGGCGTCTTCGCCATGACCGAACAGGGGTTGCGCGAAGTGAGCAATCCGTCCGCCATCTTTTTAAGCCGTGGCGATGAGGTCACTTCCGGCAGTTCAGTGATGGTCGTCTGGGAAGGTACGCGACCGTTGCTGGTGGAGATTCAGGCGCTGGTCGATCACTCGATGATGGCGAACCCCAGACGCGTGGCGGTCGGTCTGGAACAAAACCGTCTGGCAATCCTGCTGGCGGTGCTGCACCGACACGGCGGTCTGCAAATGTCGGATCAGGACGTCTTCGTCAACGTGGTCGGCGGCGTGAAAGTCACCGAAACCAGCGCGGATCTGGCTTTACTGCTGGCGATGGTCTCCAGCCTGCGTGACAGGCCGTTGCCGCAGGATCTGGTGGTGTTTGGCGAAGTGGGGCTGGCAGGCGAGATTCGTCCGGTGCCGAGCGGGCAGGAGCGTATTTCCGAGGCGGCGAAACACGGTTTTCGTCGGGCGATTGTGCCTGCCGCCAACGTACCGAAAAAGCCGCCGGAAGGAATGCAGGTGTTCGGTGTTAAAAAGCTCGCAGATGCGTTAAGCGTGTTTGACGACTTATAATTCTCTGTATGTAGTGATGTTGTATAATTTGCCGGATGGCGATGCAATGCGTCTTATCCGGCCTACGGATTGATACGGATTGATGTTGTAGGCCTGATAAGCGAAGCGCCGTCAGGCAGTGTTATGCGATTTTTCCAGCAGGAGGCTCTTGTGTCATCGTTCGACTATCTCAAAACCGCGATTAAGCAGCAAGGTTGCACTCTGCAACAGGTGGCTGACGCCAGCGGTATGACCAAGGGGTATCTGAGTCAGTTACTTAACGCCAAAATCAAAAGCCCCAGCGCGCAAAAACTGGAGGCGCTACACCGTTTTCTCGGGCTGGAGTTTCCCCGCCGACAGAAAAACATTGGCGTGGTGTTCGGTAAATTTTATCCATTGCATACCGGACACATCTACTTGATCCAGCGCGCCTGTAGCCAGGTGGATGAGTTGCACATCATTATGGGATATGACGATACGCGCGACCGCGGGCTGTTTGAGGATAGCGCCATGTCGCAGCAGCCCACCGTGTCGGATCGCCTGCGCTGGTTATTGCAAACCTTCAAATACCAAAAAAATATTCGCATCCACGCCTTTAATGAAGAGGGGATGGAGCCTTATCCGCATGGCTGGGACGTCTGGAGCAACGGCATTAAAGCGTTTATGGCAGAGAAGGGAATACAGCCGAGCTGGATCTACACTTCCGAAGAGGCTGATGCGCCGCAGTATCTTGAGCATTTAGGGATTGAGACGGTGCTGGTCGATCCTGAACGCACGTTTATGAATATCAGTGGGGCGCAAATCCGCGAAAATCCGTTTCGTTACTGGGAATATATTCCTACCGAAGTGAAGCCGTTTTTCGTGCGTACCGTCGCGATTCTGGGCGGGGAATCAAGCGGCAAGTCTACGCTGGTCAATAAGCTCGCCAATATTTTTAATACCACCAGCGCCTGGGAATATGGCCGCGACTATGTCTTTTCGCATCTGGGCGGCGATGAGATGGCGTTACAGTATTCCGACTACGATAAAATTGCGCTGGGTCATGCGCAATATATTGATTTTGCAGTGAAATATGCGAATAAAGTGGCGTTTATCGATACCGATTTCGTCACCACCCAGGCATTTTGCAAAAAATACGAAGGGCGCGAGCATCCCTTTGTCCAGGCGCTGATCGACGAGTATCGCTTCGACCTGGTGATTTTGCTGGAGAATAATACGCCGTGGATAGCTGACGGACTGCGAAGCCTGGGCAGTTCAGTGGATCGCAAAGCGTTCCAGAACCTGCTGGTCGAGATGCTGAAAGAAAACAATATTGAGTTCGTTCACGTTAAAGAGGCTGATTACGATGGCCGCTTTTTGCGCTGTGTGGAACTGGTGAAAGAGATGATGGGCGAGCAGGGATAAGAACCAATGCCTGATGCGACGCTTACCGCGTCTTATCAGGCCTACAGTTTCACAACGTATTGGAATCGCTGGGTTTGTAGGCCGGGTAAGCGCAAGCGCCACCCGGCATTCAGACATTTATTTGGCAATACGCTTGTACTTGATACGCTTCGGCTCCAGCGCCTCGGCGCCCAGCGTGCGTTTCTTGTACTCTTCGTATTCGGTAAAGTTGCCTTCGAAGAATTCCACCTTACCTTCATCCTGATAATCCAGTATGTGGGTGGCGATACGGTCAAGGAACCAACGGTCGTGCGAGATAACCATCGCGCAGCCAGGGAACTCCAGCAGGGCGTTTTCCAGCGCGCGCAGGGTTTCGATATCCAGGTCGTTCGTCGGTTCGTCGAGCAGCAGGACGTTGCCGCCCACCTGCAGCAGCTTCGCCAGATGCAAACGACCGCGCTCACCGCCGGACAGTTCGCCAACGCGTTTGCCCTGATCGACGCCTTTGAAGTTGAAGCGGCCTACATAGGCGCGGCTTGGCATTTCAGTGTTGCCGATCTTCATGATATCCAGCCCGCCGGACACTTCTTCCCAGACGGTTTTGCTGTTGTCCATCGCGTCGCGGAACTGATCGACCGAGGCCAGCTTGACGGTTTCACCCAGCGTAATGGTGCCGCTATCAGGCTGCTCCTGACCGGACATCATGCGGAACAGGGTCGATTTACCCGCGCCGTTTGGCCCGATGATCCCGACGATAGCGCCTTTCGGCACCGAGAAGCTCAGGTCGTCGATCAGTACGCGGTCGCCGTAGGATTTACGCAGGTTGCTGACTTCAATGACTTTGTCGCCCAGACGCGGTCCTGGTGGAATAAACAGTTCGTTGGTTTCGTTACGTTTCTGATACTCAACGCTGTTCAGTTCTTCAAAGCGAGCCAGACGCGCCTTACCTTTCGACTGACGGCCTTTCGCGCCCTGACGCACCCACTCCAGCTCTTTCTCAATGGATTTACGGCGCGCCGCTTCGGCAGACGCTTCCTGCGCCAGACGCTGATCTTTCTGCTCCAGCCAGGAGGAGTAGTTGCCTTCCCACGGAATACCTTCGCCGCGGTCAAGTTCCAGAATCCAACCGGCAACGTTATCGAGGAAGTAACGGTCGTGGGTAATCGCCACGACGGTGCCTTCGAAGTCGTGCAGGAAACGTTCCAGCCACGCAACAGATTCGGCATCCAGGTGGTTGGTGGGTTCGTCGAGCAGCAGCATGTCCGGCTTTTCCAGCAACAGACGGCACAGCGCCACGCGACGGCGCTCGCCGCCGGACAGTTTTTCGACTTTGGCATCCCAGTCCGGCAGACGCAGAGCGTCAGCAGCGCGCTCAAGCTGCACGTTCAGATTATGACCGTCGTGCGCCTGGATAATCTCTTCAAGTCGGCCCTGCTCTGCGGCCAGCTTGTCGAAGTCGGCATCCGGATCGGCATACAGCGCGTACACTTCATCCAGACGTTTGAGGGCGTTAACCACTTCCGAAACGGCCTCTTCAATCGACTCGCGTACCGTGTGTTCCGGGTTTAGCTGAGGTTCCTGCGGCAGGTAGCCAATCTTAATGCCGGGCTGCGGGCGCGCTTCGCCCTCGATATCTTTATCGAGACCCGCCATGATGCGCAGCAGGGTAGACTTACCGGCGCCGTTAAGGCCCAGCACGCCGATTTTGGCGCCAGGGAAGAAGCTCAGCGAGATGTTTTTCAGAATATGACGTTTCGGCGGAACCACTTTGCCGACACGATGCATGGTATAAACGAATTGAGCCACGTTGGACTTCGCCTCTATGTTTATCGTGATGGTGAATAGATTTCAAAGGCGAAGTGTAGCCTTTTTCCCTGCCTAAGCCCAGCCAGCAGATCGCACTCGCAATAAAAGTAAAAAAGTGTCCGTAACGTGGCGCAAATGGCTATGACTGGTTAGCATAAATTCATTACGCGGCATGATGCTGCATTGGATAACAATTGAGGAAGAGCTTGTGGATAGAGCCAAACCATTTGTCTGGCGTCTCGTCGCCGCCAGCGTATGCCTGCTGACCTTTTGTCACCTCGCGCGGGCCGACTCACTGGAAGAGCAGCGTAACCGCTATGCGCAGATTAAGCAGGCCTGGGACAACCGCCAGATGGATGTGGTAGAGCAGATGATGCCGGGCCTGAAAGATTATCCGCTCTACCCGTATCTGGAATACCGTAAGATCACCGACGATTTGATGAACCAACCGGCGATTGCTGTCACGCAGTTTGTGCGCGCCAATCCTACGCTTCCGCCTGCGCGTACGCTGCAATCACGCTTCGTCAATGAGCTGGCGCGTCGTGAAGACTGGCGCGGCTTGCTGGCGTTTAGCCCGGAGAAACCCGGCACCACGGAAGCGCAATGTAACTATTACTACGCGAAATGGAGTACCGGGCAAACGGAAGCGGCCTGGCAGGGCGCGAAAGACCTTTGGCTGACCGGCAAAAGTCAGCCGAATGCCTGCGATAAACTTTTCAGCGTTTGGCGGGCCTCCGGCAAGCAAGACCCGCTGGCGTATCTGGAACGTATTCGGCTGGCGATGAAAGCCGGGAATACGGGGTTGGTTACGGTGCTGGCCGGACAGATGCCGGCGGAATATCAAACGATCGCCTCAGCGATCATTACCCTGGCTAATGACCCTAATAACGTGTTGACCTTCGCACGCACCACCGGCGCCACCGATTTTACCCGCCAGATGGCGGAAGTCGCGTTTGCCAGCGTCGCCCGCCAGGACGCGGAAAATGCGCGTCTGATGATCCCCTCGCTGGTACAGGCGCAGAAACTTAATGAGGAACAAACGCAGGCGCTGCGCGATATCGTTGCATGGCGACTGATGGGCAACGATGTGACCGATGCGCAAGCGAAATGGCGCGATGACGCGATTATGCGCTCGCAATCGACGTCGCTTATCGAGCGGCGCGTGCGTATGGCGCTGGGGATGGGCGATCGTCGCGGTCTCAATACCTGGCTTGCCCGACTGCCAATGGAGGCGAAAGAGAAAGACGAGTGGCGTTACTGGCAGGCGGATTTATTGCTGGAGCGCGGTCGTGACGCCGAAGCGAAAGAGATCCTTCATGCTTTAATGCAGAAGCGCGGTTTTTATCCGATGGTCGCGGCGCAGCGTTTAGGCGAAGAGTACACGCTTAAAATCGATAAAGCGCCCGCCAACGTAAACAGCGCGTTGACGCAGGGGCCGGAGATGGCGCGTGTACGGGAGCTGATGTACTGGAACCTGGATAACACGGCGCGCAGCGAATGGGCGAATCTGGTAAAAAGCCGTAGTAAATCTGAACAGGCGCAGCTGGCGCGCTATGCGTTTAACCAGCACTGGTGGGATCTGAGCGTACAGGCGACGATCGCCGGAAAACTGTGGGATCATCTGGAGGAGCGTTTCCCGCTGGCGTATAACGATCTTTTTACCCGCTATACCCGCGGAAAAGATATCTCACAAAGCTATGCCATGGCGATTGCCCGCCAGGAGAGCGCCTGGAACCCGAAAGTAAAATCGCCGGTAGGGGCCAGCGGCTTAATGCAGATTATGCCGGGAACGGCCACCCATACGGTGAAAATGTTTTCGATTCCGGACTACCGCGGCCCCGGCCAACTGCTGGAGCCGGAGACCAACATCAACATTGGCACCAGCTATTTGCAGTATGTCTATCAGCAGTTTGGTAATAACCGTATTTTCGCCTCGGCGGCGTATAACGCCGGGCCGGGGCGCGTGCGCACCTGGCTTGGCAATAGCGCCGGGCGTATCGATGCCGTAGCGTTTGTCGAAAGCATTCCCTTTTCGGAAACGCGCGGCTACGTGAAAAACGTTCTGGCCTATGACGCTTACTATCGCCACTTTATGGGGCAGAAAGAGGCCTTAATGAGCGACTCTGAGTGGCAGCAACGGTATTAATGCAGACGGGTTATGTTATCATTTGTACTCGTGTAACAGTACAAACGGCGGTATAACATGACCCAGCATTCCCCTTATTCATCGGCTATCGCCGAACAACGTAATCAGGAGTGGCTTCGTTTTGTGGAGTTACTCCGTCAGGCATATGCAGAGGATCTGCATCTGCCTTTATTACAACTGATGCTTACGCCGGACGAGCGTGAAGCGCTGGGAACGCGCGTGCGCATTATTGAGGAGTTGTTGCGTGGCGAAATGAGCCAGCGCGAGTTGAAAACCGAGCTGGGGGCGGGCATCGCCACCATCACGCGCGGGTCAAACAGCCTGAAATCCGCGCCGGTTGAACTGCGTCATTGGCTTGAGAACGTACTGCTGAAAAACGCCTGATTTGCTCGTAGGCCGGATAAGGCGAAGCGGCCATCCGGCAACATCGCCGCGAAATGCCTGATGGCGCTGTGCTTATCAGGCCTACAACATAGCGCAAATAATTATCGATACACCGCGTTATGAAACGGGCTGAGCGCCAGGATCACCGCCTGGTAGTAAACGCTGGAGCGCGTTAATTTTCCGGCGGTAAATACGCCAATGGCGCCCTCTTTGCGACCAATCTCGTCAATACCGGTATAGTGGGACATCACCGGGCCAAGCGCTTCTCCCTGGCGGACTCTGTCGAGAATGACGGCGGGCAGCGGCAGCGTGGCCGATCGCGCTTCACCGCGCTGAACGCCGTTATCAATCACCACCCAACTGAAGGTGGCGTCATCGTCAATTCCGGCTTCAATGGCTACCCAGAAATCAGCTTGTGGATGCAGGCGTCGCGCATTATCCACGCGATTTCGTGCGCCAGCACGCGTTTCCTCGCTTCCGAAGGGCTGCTCCGGTACGCCGCTCTCGACGGCGACGGGCGTAATATGGCACGATCCTTCGCCGAAAATCTCTTCAAATGCCTGTAGAATTGCCTGAATTTTGGCAGGATTGGTGGTCGCAGAGATAACCTGGTGCATAATTAAGCTCAGTTTTAAAAATTTATCGCAGTATAACGGAAAAAAAACATGTTACAGGTATACCTTGTTCGCCACGGTGAAACGCAGTGGAACGCCGAGCGACGTATTCAGGGCCAATCGGACAGTCCCCTGACAGCAAAAGGCGAGCAGCAGGCCATGCAGGTAGGAGAACGCGCCCGCAGCCTCGGCATCACCCATATCATCAGCAGCGATTTAGGCCGCACAAAACGCACGGCGGAGATTATCGCCCAGGCGTGCGGGTGTGATATCACCTTTGACTCCCGCCTGCGCGAGCTGGATATGGGCGTGCTGGAAAAGCGCCAGATCGATTCGCTGACGGAAGAAGAAGAGGGCTGGCGTCGTCAGTTAGTCAACGGCACGCAGGATGGCCGCATTCCCGGCGGAGAATCGATGCAGGAGTTGAGCGATCGCGTTCATGCCGCGCTGGCGTCCTGTCTGGAGCTACCGCAGGGCAGCCGACCTTTATTGGTCAGTCACGGTATCGCGTTGGGCTGTCTGGTCAGTACTATACTGGGACTACCCGCCTGGGCGGAACGCCGGTTACGTTTGCGCAACTGCTCTATTTCCCGCATCGATTACCAGGAAAGCCAGTGGCTGGCGTCTGGGTGGGTGGTAGAAACCGCAGGGGACGTTTCGCATCTGGACGCCCCTGCATTGGATGAGCTACAGCGTTAACGGCGAATCGGGATCAGAAATTCGCAGCGCAGGTTGATAGGGCGATCGCCGGTTTTGGTATCTTCTGACGGGTAGTATCGCTCTATATCCTGTCCTTTACGACGGGTCAGATTCAGCATTGGCATACAGGTGCCGTAAACGGTCAGGATAAAATCCTGCACGCCGGTTCCTAACCCTTCATAGGTGAACATGACGTATTCACCGCCCTGCAACAGCACGGGATGCGCCGACTGAACATAGCCATCGGCCTGCTCTTGCGGCAGTGCGGTGGTATAGAATACTTCCTGCTCATCGTCTTTCTCCATGCTGGGGCGCGTTTCATTAAGCCCATAAAGCACTGGCGGAATAGTTGGCGAATGACCGAGGAAATCATGCCAGAATTGCACGCGCATTTCGTGGCGGAAGTCGGAAATCTGTTCCAGCGAGCAGGAATAGCTCTGCGTGACGCCAAGGAGCGGCGTATCTTCCAGCGTAACGAACTGATGTTCCGGCACGGTAAACTCGCCCAGCCGTAATGGCGGGCGAATGCCAAAGGCGCTCCATTCCGAGGAGCGACGATACAGCGCTGGCGTCTGGGAAAACTGTTTCTTAAAGGCGCGCGTAAAGGTTTGCTGAGAATCGAAGCGGTACTGAAGAGCAATATCCAGAATTGGACGCGCGGTCAAACGCAGCGCCACTGCTGATTTCGATAAACGACGGGCGCGGATGTAAGCGCCAATGGCGTGGCCCGTCACGTCCTTAAACATTCTCTGCAGGTGCCACTTGGAATAGCCTGCTTTTGCCGCCACATTGTCAAGTGACAGCGGCTGATCCAGATGACCTTCCAGCCAGATTAACAGGTCGCGAATTATGCCAGCCTGATCCATAAAATATCCCCATCCTTTCAACAACGAGCACCCGATATCAGGTAAGAGGATAATAGCATTTTTTGTTCTTTTAGCATTCAGTGTTTTTTTTGAGCTTAAATGCTTTTTTTAAGCAACGTGACAGGTAATTATTCTAATCCTGTGATCTATAACCATTTTATTTTAGAATGTCTAATAATTACGCAATGTAACTTTTATGAATGGTAACAATATGAAATACAAGAGCTTAGTACTTTTCTCAATTTTGTTGCTGCTGGGGCAGAGCGCCCGCGCGGAACAAATTGGTTCAGTCGATACGGTATTTAAAATGTTCGGTCCTGACCATAAAATCGTGGTGGAAGCTTTTGACGATCCTGATGTCAAAAACGTGACGTGCTATGTTAGCCGGGCGAAAACGGGCGGCATAAAAGGCGGATTGGGGCTGGCGGAAGATACGTCTGACGCCGCCATCTCTTGTCAGCAGGTCGGGCCTATTGAACTGAGCGACAAAATTAAGAACGGCAAGGCGCAGGGAGAGGTGGTTTTCAAAAAACGCACCTCATTGATATTTAAGTCATTGCAGGTCGTGCGTTTCTATGATGAGAAACGCAACACGCTGGCGTATCTGGCCTATTCCGACAAAGTGGTCGACGGGTCGCCGAAGAACGCCATCAGCGCGGTGCCGGTCATGCCGTGGCGACAATAACAGGGAAAGAGTATGCAGCAACCGCAGGTCTGGTTAGTCGAGGATGAACAGGGAATCGCCGATACGCTCATCTACACCCTGCAACTGGAAGGGTTTACCGTTGAGCTATTCGCTCGTGGGCTGCCCGCGCTGGAAAAAGCGCGTCAGCAACGGCCGGATGCGGTGATTCTCGATGTGGGACTGCCGGATATCAGCGGCTTTGAGCTGTGTCGGCAGTTGCTGGAACGCCATCCTGCGCTGCCGATTCTTTTCCTGACTGCCCGTAGCGATGAAGTGGATCGATTGCTTGGTCTGGAGATTGGCGCAGATGATTATGTCGCCAAGCCGTTCTCGCCGCGCGAAGTGAGCGCCCGCGTGCGCACGCTGCTGCGCCGGGTGAAAAAGTTTGCTGCGCCGTCGCCGGTGGTGCGTACCGGACATTTTGAACTCAATGAGCCGGCGGCGCAGATCGCCTGGTTTGGTACGCCGCTCTCGCTGACGCGTTATGAGTTTCTGCTCCTTAAAACCCTGCTGCTGTCGCCGGAGCGCGTGTACTCGCGCCAGCAATTGATGGATATTGTCTGGTCTGATGCCCAGGAGACCTTCGATCGGA
Organism: Salmonella sp. SAL03688; assembly: GCF_046551895.1. Classification (NCBI taxonomy): domain Bacteria; kingdom Pseudomonadati; phylum Pseudomonadota; class Gammaproteobacteria; order Enterobacterales; family Enterobacteriaceae; genus Salmonella; species Salmonella sp. SAL03688. Next base: position 306,056 of record NZ_JBGDVI010000001.1, on the reverse strand, counting down.
CGGTCGATACACACATCAAAACCCTGCGCGCTAAGCTACGCGCGATCAACCCGGATCTCTCGCCAATTAACACGCATCGTGGGATGGGATACAGCCTGAGGAGCGTCTGATGCGCATCGGAATGCGTTTGCTGCTGGGCTACTTTCTTATTGTCGCCGTCGCCGCCGTGTTTGTGCTGTCTATCTTCGTTCAGGAGATAAAGCCGGGCGTCCGCCGCGCGACGGAAGGGACGCTGATTGACACCGCAACGCTGCTGGCGGCGCTGGCCCGCGACGATCTTCTCTCCGGCAACCCGACTGACGGCCAGTTGGCGAAGGCATTCGCCCAGCTGCAACATCGCCCGTTTCGCGCCAATATCAGCGGGATCGTCAAAGTGCGCAATGAATACCATGTCTACATGACGGATGCGCAGGGTAAGGTGTTGTTTGATTCGGAAAACAAAGCGGTGGGGCAGGATTATTCTCGCTGGAATGACGTCTGGCTTACGCTGCGCGGACAGTATGGCGCCCGCAGCACGGCAAAAGATGCTGCCGATCCCAATAGCACCGTGATGTACGTAGCCGCGCCGATAATCAGCGATGGACGGATTATCGGCGTCCTGTCTGTCGGTAAACCGAATGCGGCAATGGCGCCGGTGATTAAGCGCAGCGAACGGCGCATTCTGTGGGCCAGCGCCGTTTTACTGGGAATTGCGCTGGCGATCGGGGATGGTCTGGTGGATTAACCGCTCCATCGCCCGGTTGACGCGCTATGCGGATTCCGTCACCGAAAACCGCCCGCTTGCGTTACCTGCATTAGGCAGCAGCGAGCTGCGTAAACTGGCGCAGGCGCTGGAGAGTATGCGCATTAAGCTGGAAGGCAAGAATGAGATTGAGCAGTACGTGTATGCGTTGACTCATGAGCTGAAAAGTCCGCTGGCGGCGATACGCGGCGCGGCGGAGATTCTGCGTGAAGGACCGCCCGCGGATGTGGTTACCCGCTTTACAGAGAATATACTGGCGCAAAATACGCGAATGCAGGCGCTGGTAGAAACCCTGCTGCGCCAGGCGCGGCTGGAAAACCGGCAGGATATCCCTCTCGCGCCGGTTGCTGTTGATGAGCTATTTACGCAGCTTAGCGAGGCACGCAGTATTCAGTTGGCGGCAAAAAAGATCACCCTTACTCTACGGCCTTCCTCGCTGGTTGTCGTCGCCGACGCGGAGCTTCTGGCGCAGGCGCTGGGCAATGTGTTGGACAATGCCATCGACTTTACGCCTGAAAATGGCGTTATCACATTAAGCGCTCAACCGATGGGAGAGAAAGCGATCCTGCAGGTGACGGATTCCGGCTGTGGTATTCCTGATTTTGCGCTGCCGCGCATTTTCGACCGATTCTATTCGTTGCCCCGTGAAAACGGACGTAAAAGCAGCGGGCTTGGGCTGGCGTTTGTCAGCGAGGCGGCGCGGCTCCTCAACGGTGAGGTGACGTTGTGCAACCGCCCCGAAGGCGGCGTGCTGGCCTCGTTGACACTTCACCGTCACTTCACATAACTTCAAATTCTCCCCACATCGCGTTCTTACACTGCTGGCATTGCAAAGGAGAACGCTATGTTGAAATCCCCCCTGTTGTGGAAAATGATTACGTTAGGCGGCGCCATGATCCTGCTGTTAATTCCCCTGATGATGGTACGGCACACCATCGTGGAACGTGCTGATTATCGAAGCCATGTAGAAGCCGCTATTCGTCAGAGTACCAGCGGCCCGCAAAAGGTTGTCGGCCCGCTGGTGGCGGTTCCGGTGACAGAGCTCTATACCGTGCTGGAAGAGGAGAAAGAGGTTCAGTATAAGCGCAGCTATCTCTATTTTTGGCTGCCAGAGTCGCTATTGGTTGAAGGCAATCAAAACGTTGAAGCGCGAAAAATAGGTATTTATCAGGGGCAGGTGTGGCATACCGATATGGCGATAAAGGCGGAGTTTGATGTGGCCCGTCTGCATGAGCTGAACAGACCGAACATTACCCTTGGAAAGCCCTTTATCGTCGTGGGCGTCGGCGATGCGCGCGGTATCAGCGCAGTAAAAGCGCCGCAGGTCAATGGTGAAACGCTTACTGTAGAACCGGGGACCGGCTTACCGGAAAGTAGAGAGGGCATTCATATCCCGCTGCCGGACAGTCAGTGGGCGACGCGCAACCTGACGTTGGCGATGTCGCTAAATTTAAGCGGAACCGGCAGCTTTTCACTGGTTCCCGTCGGGCGTAGCAGTGAAATGACCCTGACCAGCAACTGGCCGCACCCAAATTTTGTGGGGGATTTTCTTCCCGGTAAACGCGAAATCAGCGGTTCAGGATTTCAGGCCCAGTGGCAAACCAGCCGGTTTGCCACGAATCTCGGCGAACAGTTTGCTGATGCGCAAAAGGTGGATTGGGACAACTTACCAGCGTTTAGCGTCGCTGTATCGACGCCAGCCGACCAGTATCAACTGACGGACAGAGCGACGAAATATGCCATTTTGTTGATTACGCTAACGTTTATGGCTTTCTTTGTCTTCGAAACCCTGACGGGGCAGCGGTTACACCCGATGCAGTATCTGCTGGTGGGGTTATCGCTGGTGATGTTCTACCTGCTGTTGCTGGCACTGTCGGAACATATCGGTTTCACGCCAGCCTGGATCGCCGCAAGCCTGGTGGGCGCGTTGATGAATAGCGTTTATTTGCAGGCGGTGCTGAAAGGATGGCGCAATAGCGTACTGTTTACGCTGGCGTTATTGGCGCTGGATGGCGTGATGTGGGGATTGCTGCGTTCGGAAGATAGCTCGTTGCTTCTGGGTACCGGCGTTCTGCTACTGGCGCTTGGCGGCGTGATGTTCCTGACGCGCCATCTGGACTGGTATTCGCTCTCTTGTCAGCAACGTAAGTCATTACCGCCAGTAAAAGATGACGAATTACGTTTGTGGAAATAAATCTAACGGGCGCGCGCGTTAACGTTTTCCCGCGCAGCGCCAGAAAATGTGATGCCGTTAGTTATAGGTCAGGTTTAATGTTGCCGTGGCATTCGCCTGGCCGGGAGTCACCGTGGCGGCGGTTTTATAGTAGCGCGCGCTAATTTTCAGGGTGGTCGACATATTCATGGTTCCGCCGTTAACCGTCTGGCTGCCATCGGCATTGGTGGTAATCGTGTGAGTAAAGAGATCAATTTTTTGATTAATTGGCAAACTGTCGGTAAAGAAACCGGCGTCCGGCGCCTGAATACCCAACTGTACGCCAACGCCGGTTGCGCTGGTTGGCGCGCTTGCATTGCTCAACTGGATGACTGAATTATCAGGGTTATTTCCGCTGGCCGGTTGGGCGCTTAACGATGCGGAGATAGCGGTGCCTTGTTCGCAGGTCAATAAGATATCCTGCTCGCCTGTGCCCGCGGTTTGACTGTTAGCGAAACTGCCTAAATTGACGCTGCCTAAATCCACGGTGATGGCAGGTGTTTCTACCCGACATCCCATCGCTTTCATAATCAATTGCGTATTCCCCAAATACAGATGGGTCAGGATATCGCCGCCGGAGTCTTCCGTTGCGCTATCGCGAAAAGATACGCGCGCCAGTGGACTTTGGAATGTCGCGGTACCGGAGGTGATCGGACCGCCTAAGGCGACCAGTTCAACATTGTAGGCGGGAGCCATCGCATGGTGTGTTTTATTGCCATCGCCATTATGGTAGGTATTATCGATTGGCATGACATTATCGTAAGGGCCAGCATTCGTTTGGGTTTTAATCGCAATGCCCACGCCGGAAATACCGGTGCTAAATACCGGCGTGTTGTTCCCGTCATTCGCATTGATTGTCGCTGATGTATTTGACTGCGCGCTACCGGGTTCATATAAAAAACCGACCTTATAATCGCGACTACAGCCATCCATTGTGACTTCGGAGGTGGAAACCCAGCCCGATTGCCACAACACCTCGCCTGCGGTATAGGCGTGGCTATCCACCACAAGCTGCGACGGCGGGGTGATAGTGATCGCGCCTTCATTACCGGAACGTTTACAGGAAGCGTAACCATGACTGGAGTACGCGAATAGCAGAATAAGCGCCAGATATAACCTTCTCATGAAAAATTCCTGCTTTTATACCAGGTGAAATAGAAAGATGTTATTGCCATGCGATAGTGATCGTCACAACGGACGTGAAATCCCCTGCCGTGACTTTTCCATACGGGGTATACATCCTTGCGGCGACAGGCAAATTGGCTTCGTGGGTATTACTGTTGATATCCACCGTGTAAGTGACGTTGTTGGCCAGATTGACCAGACTTTTGCCGTCCAGGTTAAAAAGCTGTAATCCTAAATCCTGCGCCGGATTGGCCGCGCTGTTTGCATAAATCGCAGAAGCATAATGCGGATCGGGATAAGGTACGCCGTTAAATGAAATCGCGGCTTTTGTGGTCGTTGCCGGGCAATTCGTCATTTTTATGGTAAAAGGAATGGTGGCGGTATTGCCACCGGCCACGGCGATATCCGCCCGGGCATATTGTCCAAGAGAGATCGTGTCGGGGACCGTCACGGTACACGGATCGGCATAAATTAATCCCGTAACGTTAATGTCTACGGCATCTGCGGTATTGTATGCCGCGTTGATCGAGGGCGACCATAATGCCAGACCCGTGAACGTTAACAGGGTGGCTAATGCAGCAAATCTGTTCATATTCATCTTTTATCCCACCAGAATCACTGGCATTGCTCGTGTAAGATTTCTACGCCAGAAGCGGAGGGGGAGCTCGGTATACGGTAAGAGACCTGACACCGGTCTGCTGCTGTTGGTCCCCACTTCACTAATAACCGCCCTTGTTTTTCCAGTCCGGTTAACCAGGCTTGCCCCGCATCACCAACAAAACTGCTGTGATTGTCTGGTTTTGTTAAAGACGAGACGGTCGCGCCAAAAGGAACAGGCAGATTGTTTATGCGGGTTAATACCATCAATGCCTTGTAACCAATATTGGTTTTATATTCAGCCCTGACCACCGCGCCACGGGTAGGCACCAGCGTTTTACTGGTATCAATGAGCTCAATATTTTTTCTAATGCCCGTCGTATCTAAAGACACTTCATTACGATGGTAAGGCGAAGCATAAGGTACGACGGCATACCCGCGAAAATCGGTGTCCACGCCCGTTTCGTTATTCACGGGGACACCCGCTGCGCCAGGAGCTTTAACCAATATGATGGTGTCGTCCATTGGCTGGGATAGTGTCAGGCCATTTCGATGTAACAGTACGCCGCCCTGAACGCCATAATTCAGACGGCGCATATGATTATCGTAGCTATACCCGCCGTTAATATCCGCATACGTCCCGTTATAGGTTGCGCTCACATTACCGCTGGTGGCTTTCTCTTGAGAGGAATAACCTTCCTGAACGCTCCATGAGAGATTTTTCTGTGCCAGCGCTGTTCCGTTTAAACCGACAGTATGCGTGGTATCGCCGTCTTTCGCGGAGTTCATATTGTAGGTGGCATACGTTGACGGCATAAAGGCATCTAACGGAATACTAATATTGATTGAAATTTGCTGGTCATTACTGTCTTCCGTATCGTCGTCTTCATCCTGAGAATTATCGGCGTTCAGCGTATAAGAATAGTTAATGCCATAGCTTACGTTATGCCATGTGTTGTTATAGCCAATACCTAATGATGTGGTATGAGTGTCATTCCAGTAATCTTCATTATATAAAGTGAGTGAAATGGAACCGTAGATAATGTCTTGCGATAACGACAGGTCGGTGCGATTACGTACATGATCATAGTGACTATTATCGCTATAGGTATCCAGCACATCCTCAAGAGCGTAGTAATCTTTGGTCGAATAACGGTAGCCAGCGACAGTGAAATTGGTGCCTGTTGACTGAATATCTTTGCTGTAACGAATACGCCAGGACTGTCCGGTAAGCGTATCGCTAACCACATCGCCTGCTTTAATTTTTGACCATGAGTTGGTGACGTCTAAAGACAATGCGCCCAGATCGCCAAGGTTTAAACCTGTCCCGATGAGCGCCGCATGATAAACATCATTGCTCAGCGTACTCTCTATTCCGCCATAGGCGGTTATGCCGCCTGCTAATCCGTATAAGGCCGTCAGTTCTGCGAAATTTTGTTGTGCGGAATGCGTATCTGATGAACGCGTGCGGCCTACCGTCAGGTCGTATTTCAGGTGGCCTTCACGCTGTAATACCGGAACGCTGGCGTAGGGCACAATGAAATGCTGTTCAGAACCATCGGATTCTTTGATGGTGACGTACAGGTCGCCTGAACCGCCAGTTGGATAAAGATCATTGATGGCGAATGGACCCGCCGGAACGTTAGTTTTGTAGATGGTATAACCGTTTTGCTCAACGGTCACCTGCGCGCTGCTTTTGGCCACCCCGCGAATGACCGGGGCGAACCCTTTCATACTGTCCGGCAACATATCGTCATCAGAAGAGATCTGTACGCCCTTAAATGAAATACTGTCAAAGACGTCCGCGGGCGTGTTATTTTCCCCGGCGATCAGCTGTCCTTTTAAAAATTCGATATCGCGAGAAACATAGGTGTAGGCAGAATCCCAGCTATTTTGCCCATCGCTATCATGATTCCAGGTTGAGTAGTTACGAAAACGCCATGCGCCAATGTTAATACCAGGGCGCAGGTTAGCGTATTCGCTATTTTCCGTCCGGTTTTCATCAATATCGTGATCCTGCGATCCGGTAAAACTGTAGTTCAGCAAAAAAGCATTAATGCCTTCATCCCATTCGCTGGTAGGGACGAATTCTCGCGGGTCGGCGATCAACGCGATTTGAGGGATCGCTAAATCCAGCCGGTTACCGATGACATTAAACTTTGCTACAGCGCCAGCCAGCAGACTAAGATCGGTACACCCGTTTGGGTCATTTTTAAGCTCGGGGAAGTTTTCTGTTTTTACGCCCCACTGCTTGAGTTGTTCAACGCTAAGACACGGCTGTAGGGAGAGCTTATTATCTGCTGATTTTTTATTTTTAAAGGCAATATTTTTTGTTTCAACACTGGTGTTATTAATATAAATATCAACATTATAGGTGCCCTCTGCCTGCCCCCCCTTTTCGAAAACCGATAGATCGACATTCTCCACGCCCGGTTCATCATTTTCCAACGATAATGGATTAAAATGATCATGCGCTAACGCTGGTTTTATGGAACAGCATATAAAGAGAAACGATAACGCTAATTGAGAACGGGGCTCTACTCTGGAGAATTGCACAGTAAAAGTCCTGAAAGGGTAAAAGTAAAGTGAAGTCGTTAATGGCTAGAATGAACCGGAATGCGGCTCTAAACTCATCCCATAATCGCTGATTAATCGCCACGTTACCGTGCCATGAGGGGCGGCAGTAGAACCCAATTTAAATGACGCTGATGATTTTGGCGGAACGAAGGTTGCTGATTTCACTTCATGGCTGTTAAGCGTCACACTGGCAAAGTTCATATAATAGGGAGTGGGGTTATTTACGGTAATAACATCACCTGCCGTCTGCCATTTTAATTGTTGGCTCTGGCTATCAGGCGTTGATTTTGTTAATGCTGGCGGTCGATATATAAGCTTTATTTGGGTATTAATGGAGATTTCCACGCGGTTCGCGGAGGCATTATCATCAATAGAAGGAATACCCTTAATATTGAGCCAGTACATAGACTCCCGATCTGCAGGTAGGGGGGCGCCAGAGCGAATAACCCGAATACTGTTCTTTTGCCCGGCATCAAGGCGAAAAAGAGGCGGGGTGATAATAAACGCCTGCTTATTTGTGACCTGGGGATCGGCAACCGATAACCATGACTGAACAAGATTCGCTTTGCTGTCTTTATTCTCTACATTGATTGACGACTCATCATTATTGCCGTCGAAAACCAGTCGGGTTCCGCCAACAACAATGCTGGCATGGGCAACATGGCTTGTCAGTAATACGACCAACACGGATTTCTTTATGTGTTTCATTTTTTACTCTGTAAAGATGTTTTACGCTATGGACTGGCATCCTGCCTGTCCATATCAGGATGAGAATGCCTTACTGATACGAAACGGTATACGTAACCTGAGTGCTAACATCTCCACCGGTTACGGTTGCGGAACCATCGTTTGCCATGGCGGCGTAATAGGTAAAGGCTGCTGTCGATCCGTCGGTTGGCAGGTTTACTGCGGCATCATCCGTGTTATCTGTCACATCGCTATGTGAAGCGTTCTGAATAGAAATACCGACACCCGCGGCGCCCGTTTCCGATCCTTCGTCCGCGTTTTTGAAGTACGTTGGGTTAGAATCATCTGTTGCGCCGTGGAAGCGGAACATGGCCTGGGTTGGTACGCCAGTCCCTGCTTCCGGGCAGCTAACCAGGCTTACGGTAAACGGCACGTAATCGGTTGTGGCGCCTTTTTCCGCGATGCGTTCTTTGCTGTAATTGCCTAAATCAATGGTGGTATCCGTGGAGCCATTAACCTGAACCGTACACGCCTGATCGTAAATTTTGCCATTGAACGTAATCGTGTTCTGGGCAAATACCGGTGCGGATGCTACGGCAGTTAACATTGCCAGGATGATAATTTTCTTATTAAACATATTAATTGTTGCCTGATTCTATTCGCTGAAAAATAAAGATAGCTATATAAAATAAAATATTATATTTTACTCTGTATGCGCTTCTTTCTGTTCTGTAGATAAGCAGGCGGCTATTCTACGTATATCAACTATGAACTCAATAAAAATTCTGATGCAATATTGAACGGCAGTCCAGTTTCGGACCCGGTAACAAAGTTTAATAAAATACCACTAAAGAAGTATGGTTGATGACTGGATTTATAGAGCAAGATCTCTTTTTTGATAATAGTTATTATTTCCTGGAGGATTTATTTAACTCTATATTGCTTTATTTTTAAGAATATACGACGCTTGTCCGTTTAAAATGAAACCGGCAGGTTTCGAAGCTCTAACAGTCTTCCATGCAGTATTTTTATATAGTCCCCCGCTTTTAGTTCTGAAAGTACCTGCATGATACGGCTGCGTGAAAGCCCGGTTCTCTGCTGTATGAAGTTCTGTGCGTTGATCTCAAATCGTGAGCTTTCAGGATACGACCACAGTTCAAGTAACAGCGCTTTTATCTGGCTATAGGCGTCCTGCCCGATAAGGTTTCTGTCACGGTTAGTCATGAAAGCAATGCGGTACATCAGGATGTTCGAAATGTCACGCCAGAGATGCTTTTCATCAGCTATTTCCACAAAATCTTTTACTGGGACAGGATAATATTCACAGGTGGTTTCGGCGATAAAAAAGACGTCTGAATTCTCTTCTAACTGGTATAAGTCAGCATAGGCATCTACAAGGCCTAAAATCATTGGTGAGACACCGCAGCCCATTACAATGCTGTCGATACGCCGACATACTTTAATAGTGCCTTTAGTGATTAACAGGATGTGGGATTGATTATCAATCTTGATATCCAGTGTTTTACCGGCCGTAATAGTGACAGGGGAGATGTTTTGAATAACGTGCCGGTGAATATTTAAAATGGCTTGCAGGTTTTTTTCTTTCCCTGTGGGACGATACACATTCCCGCCGTTTAACTGCTTCATATCTTCCCCATTATTATAGCAGATAAAATGGTTGACTATTAAAAGGTAAACATAAATTTAATATTCACTTAAAATTATAATTAAGTAAATAAAAATAGCCAACAAGAATATTTAAGTCAATGTATTCACCTTATCAATGCATGAGCGACAACGCTGTTTTTAAGGTTAACCATAGTAAATGTGATGATTTTATTTGCAATCATTTTATGGCAGCTATCATAGGTACCGTGCTTAACGAGCGCGTAGAGCGTACAGGATAGCGAAGCGATGAACATCGCTGTTGGAGGATACGAATGAGAGAAAAGTACAAAATGCAGGCGGGCGGCGTTTTACTGAGCGAAATCGCCGCCTGCCGGAACTCCTCCCGGCGGGAGCCATAAGCGGTTAGCGGTACTGGACGATCAGACTTTGAATCTCCGGATGATCTTTTAACGACACGTGCCGTACCGTGGCGATTCCATTCATCAACGAAATAGCGTTTCCAGACGGTGTGGCGACTGTCTGCAAATGGGGGATATTATTCCGCGAACATGATACCTCGATATTGCGATCGTGAGGCGCAAGATTACAACCATATTCGACAATCTGGCCTTTGAAATGAATAACGCCTGCGGAGACCGGCGCGGTAGCAGCCAGCGCGGCTGATGAAGCTGACATCGCTGCGCAAAACAGGTAGCAGCATAATGGTGATTTTTTCATCCTTTGAAACCTCACGTCCTGTGAGCATCCCCTCATTTTTTGGGGACCAACAAATCCCGTGTATTACTCTTTAATGTTAATACACAAACTACCTTAACTTTCGCAAGCTGAGATAAACAGCGCTATACGACAATTTTTATGTAAAAGAGTACGTCATAACGGCAGGTCAGGAGGGAAAGCGGGGCCGCTTAGCGGAAGGGGAGCATAAGAAACAGCCAGTAAGAATAACTTACCGGCTGTTTTTACGGTTTGGTGCCTGGGCCGAATTAATCCTGCAGGTCGCCGCAGAAGCGATAACCTTCGCCGTGAATGGTGGCGATGATTTCCGGCGTATCCGGCGTGGATTCGAAATGCTTACGGATACGACGAATGGTAACGTCAACAGTACGGTCATGCGGCTTCAGCTCGCGGCCGGTCATTTTTTTCAACAGCTCTGCGCGCGACTGAATTTTGCCAGGGTTTTCGCAGAAGTGAAGCATCGCGCGGAACTCGCTACGCGGTAGTTTATACTGCTCGCCGTCCGGGCCGATCAGTGAACGACTGTTGATATCCAGTTCCCAACCGTTGAACTTGTAGCTTTCAACGCTACGACGCTCTTCGCTGACGGTACCCAGGTTCATGGTACGGGACAGCAGGTTGCGGGCACGGATGGTCAATTCGCGTGGGTTAAACGGTTTGGTGATGTAATCATCCGCGCCGATTTCGAGGCCGAGAATTTTGTCGACTTCGTTATCGCGGCCCGTCAGGAACATCAGCGCAACGTTAGCCTGTTCACGCAGTTCACGCGCTAACAGGAGACCGTTTTTCCCTGGCAGATTGATATCCATGATCACCAGGTTGATGTCATATTCAGAGAGGATCTGATGCATTTCCGCGCCATCTGTCGCTTCGAATACATCATAGCCTTCCGCTTCGAAAATACTTTTCAACGTGTTGCGTGTTACCAACTCGTCTTCAACGATAAGAATGTGCGGGGTCTGCATGTTTGCTACCTAAATTGCCAACTAAATCGAAACAGGAAGTACAAAAGTCCCTGACCTGCCTGATGCATGTCGCAAATTAACATGATCGGCGTAACATGACTAAAGTACGTAATTGCGTTCTTGATGCACTTTCCATCAACGTCAACAACATCATTAGCTTGGTCGTGGGTACTTTCCCTCTGGACCCGACAGTGTCAAAAACGGCTGTCATCCTAACCATTTTAACAGCAACATAACAGGCTAAGACGTACCGGACACCTAATAAAACTACGCTTCGTTGACATATATCAAGTTCAATTGTAGCACGTTAACAGTTTGATGAAATCATCGTAGCTAAATGCTAGCTTTCATCACAAATTTGCAATATTCCAACTAGTTACGTAAGCCAACTAATAAATGCGATGAATCCAAAGAGCAGGATCTATTTTAAATTAAATTATCCTAAATAAACAGCAGGATAACGATGTTCTGTTAACATAAACAGCAATAGTACAGATACGCAATAGTGTAGCGTCTTTTACGAAATCAAAAATGCTTTTTCAGTGATATCCGTTAAAATTTTGTAAATTTGCGAAGCGTAATATGCTTACAAACGCCAGCTAATTTCCTGTAAATTAGTCAAAAAGAGTAATGAAATGCGTGTAACAATCGTTCTTGTCGCTCCCGCCAGAGCGGAAAATATCGGCGCAGCCGCCCGGGCTATGAAGACCATGGGATTTACTGACCTGCGTATTGTCGACAGCCAGGCGCACCTGGAGCCCGCCACCCGTTGGGTCGCACATGGATCTGGAGATATTATTGATAATATTGAGGTTTTCCACACCCTTGCCGACGCGCTCCACGATGTGGATTTTACCGTCGCGACGACAGCCCGCAGCCGGGCAAAATTTCATTACTACGCTTCGCCCGCTGAACTGGTTCCCTTATTACAGGAAAAATCACGCTGGATGCGTCATGCCGCGCTGGTTTTTGGCCGTGAGGATTCCGGTTTGACCAATGACGAGCTGGCGCTGGCGGATGTATTGACCGGCGTGCCGATGGCGGCGGATTACCCTTCGCTCAATCTGGGTCAGGCAGTCATGGTGTATTGCTATCAATTAGCAGGTTTAATGCAACAGACCACAGAATCCGTTGATATTGCTGATGAATCGCAGTTACAGGCGTTACGCGCGCGCCTTTTACGCCTGCTAACGACTCTGGAGGCGGCCGATGACCACAAATTAACCGACTGGCTACAACAGCGAATCGGCCTGTTGGGACAGCGAGATACGGTAATGTTGCACCGTTTGGTCCATGATATTGAAAAAAAACTAACAAAATAACGTGCTGTAATTTTTAAAATAATAAGAGATTACGTCTGGTTGCAAGAGATCATAACAGGGGGAATTGGTTGAAAATAAATATATCGCCAGCAGCACATGAACAAGTTTCGGAATGTGATCAATTTAAAAATTTATTGACTTAGGCGGGCAGATACTTTAACCAATATAGGAATACAAGACAGACAAATAAAAATGACAGAGTACACAACATCCATGAACCGCATCAGCACCACCACCATTACCACCATCACCATTACCACAGGTAACGGTGCGGGCTGACGCGTACAGGAAACACAGAAAAAAGCCCGCACCTGAACAGTGCGGGCTTTTTTTTCGACCAGAGATCACGAGGTAACAACCATGCGAGTGTTGAAGTTCGGCGGTACATCAGTGGCAAATGCAGAACGTTTTCTGCGTGTTGCCGATATTCTGGAAAGCAATGCCAGGCAAGGGCAGGTAGCGACCGTACTTTCCGCCCCCGCGAAAATTACCAACCATCTGGTGGCGATGATTGAAAAAACTATCGGCGGTCAGGATGCTTTGCCGAATATCAGCGATGCCGAACGTATTTTTTCTGACCTGCTCGCAGGACTTGCCAGCGCGCAGCCGGGATTCCCGCTTGCACGGTTGAAAATGGTTGTCGAACAAGAATTCGCTCAGACCAAACATGTTTTGCATGGTATCAGCCTGCTGGGTCAGTGCCCGGATAGCATCAACGCCGCGCTGATTTGCCGTGGCGAAAAAATGTCGATCGCGATTATGGCGGGACTCCTGGAGGCGCGTGGACATCGCGTCACGGTGATCGATCCGGTAGAAAAATTGCTGGCGGTGGGCCATTACCTTGAATCTACCGTCGATATCGCGGAATCGACTCGCCGTATCGCCGCCAGCCAGATCCCGGCCGATCACATGATCCTGATGGCGGGCTTTACCGCCGGTAATGAAAAGGGTGAACTGGTGGTGCTGGGCCGTAATGGTTCCGACTATTCCGCCGCCGTGCTGGCCGCCTGTTTACGCGCTGACTGCTGTGAAATCTGGACTGACGTCGATGGCGTGTATACCTGTGACCCGCGTCAGGTGCCGGACGCCAGGCTGCTGAAATCGATGTCCTACCAGGAAGCGATGGAACTCTCTTACTTCGGCGCCAAAGTCCTTCACCCTCGCACCATAACGCCTATCGCCCAGTTCCAGATCCCCTGTCTGATTAAAAATACCGGTAATCCGCAGGCGCCAGGAACGCTGATCGGCGCGTCCAGCGACGATGATAATCTGCCGGTGAAAGGGATCTCTAACCTTAACAACATGGCGATGTTTAGCGTCTCCGGCCCTGGAATGAAAGGGATGATTGGGATGGCGGCGCGTGTTTTCGCCGCCATGTCTCGCGCCGGGATCTCGGTGGTGCTCATTACCCAGTCCTCCTCTGAGTACAGCATCAGTTTCTGTGTGCCGCAGAGTGACTGCGCGCGTGCCCGCCGTGCGATGCAGGATGAGTTCTATCTGGAGCTGAAAGAGGGGCTGCTGGAGCCGCTGGCGGTTACGGAGCGGTTGGCGATTATCTCTGTTGTCGGCGACGGTATGCGCACGCTACGCGGCATTTCAGCGAAATTCTTCGCCGCGCTGGCGCGGGCTAATATCAATATCGTGGCGATCGCTCAGGGATCTTCTGAGCGTTCCATTTCTGTGGTGGTGAATAACGACGATGCCACCACCGGCGTGCGGGTAACGCACCAGATGCTGTTCAATACCGATCAGGTGATTGAAGTGTTTGTCATTGGCGTCGGCGGCGTCGGCGGCGCGCTACTGGAACAGCTTAAACGTCAGCAAACCTGGCTGAAGAACAAGCACATCGATCTACGCGTGTGCGGCGTGGCGAACTCAAAGGCGTTGCTAACCAATGTGCATGGCCTGAATCTGGACAACTGGCAGGCGGAACTGGCGCAAGCGAACGCGCCGTTCAATCTGGGACGCTTAATTCGCCTGGTGAAAGAATATCATCTACTCAATCCGGTGATTGTTGATTGTACCTCCAGTCAGGCGGTGGCCGACCAGTATGCCGACTTCCTGCGTGAAGGGTTCCATGTGGTGACGCCAAACAAGAAAGCGAACACCTCGTCGATGGACTACTACCATCAGCTACGTTTCGCCGCCGCGCAATCACGGCGCAAATTCTTGTATGACACCAACGTCGGCGCCGGTTTGCCGGTAATCGAAAACCTGCAAAACCTGCTGAATGCCGGTGATGAACTGCAAAAATTTTCCGGCATTCTTTCCGGGTCGCTCTCTTTTATTTTCGGTAAACTGGAAGAGGGGATGAGTCTCTCACAGGCGACCGCGCTGGCGCGCGAGATGGGCTATACCGAACCCGATCCGCGCGACGATCTTTCCGGTATGGATGTGGCGCGTAAACTGTTGATCCTCGCCCGCGAGACGGGCCGCGAGCTGGAGCTTTCCGATATTGTGATTGAACCGGTGTTGCCGGACGAGTTTGACGCCTCCGGCGATGTGACCGCCTTTATGGCGCATCTGCCGCAGCTTGACGACGCGTTTGCCGCCCGTGTGGCGAAAGCTCGTGATGAAGGTAAGGTATTGCGCTATGTGGGCAATATCGAAGAGGATGGCGTGTGCCGCGTGAAGATTGCCGAAGTTGATGGTAACGATCCGCTCTTCAAAGTGAAAAACGGTGAAAACGCGCTGGCGTTCTACAGCCACTATTATCAGCCCTTGCCGTTGGTGCTGCGCGGCTACGGCGCAGGCAATGATGTGACGGCGGCGGGCGTGTTTGCCGATCTGTTACGGACCCTCTCATGGAAGTTAGGAGTTTAACATGGTGAAAGTGTATGCCCCGGCTTCCAGCGCGAACATGAGCGTCGGTTTCGACGTGTTGGGCGCGGCCGTCACACCCGTTGACGGCACGTTGCTGGGCGATGTGGTATCCGTTGAAGCAGCGGACCATTTCCGTCTGCATAACCTGGGGCGATTTGCCGATAAACTGCCGCCGGAGCCGCGTGAAAATATTGTTTATCAGTGCTGGGAACGTTTTTGCCAGGCATTGGGGAAAACCATCCCGGTGGCGATGACGCTGGAAAAAAATATGCCGATTGGTTCCGGGTTAGGGTCCAGCGCCTGTTCCGTCGTCGCTGCGCTGGTCGCGATGAATGAGCACTGCGGCAAACCGTTAAACGACACGCGTCTGTTGGCGCTGATGGGCGAGCTGGAAGGCCGTATCTCCGGCAGCATCCATTACGATAACGTCGCGCCGTGCTTTCTTGGCGGTATGCAGTTGATGATTGAAGAAAACGGCATTATTAGTCAGCAGGTGCCGGGCTTTGATGAGTGGCTATGGGTACTGGCTTATCCGGGCATTAAAGTTTCCACCGCAGAAGCACGGGCCATTTTGCCTGCGCAGTATCGCCGTCAGGATTGCATTGCGCATGGACGGCATCTGGCCGGTTTTATTCACGCCTGTTACTCGCGGCAGCCGCAGCTTGCCGCCGCGCTGATGAAAGATGTTATTGCCGAACCATACCGCGCGCGTTTACTGCCGGGCTTTAGCCAGGCGCGGCAGGCGGTGTCGGAGATCGGCGCGCTGGCGAGCGGGATTTCCGGGTCGGGGCCGACGCTGTTTGCGCTATGCGATAAACCGGAGACGGCGCAGCGCGTCGCGGACTGGCTGAGCAAACATTATCTGCAAAATCAGGAAGGCTTCGTTCATATTTGCCGGCTGGATACGGCGGGCGCACGAGTAGTGGGATAATCAATGAAACTCTATAATCTGAAAGACCATAATGAGCAGGTCAGCTTTGCGCAGGCCGTCACGCAAGGACTGGGCAAACAGCAGGGACTTTTTTTTCCGCACGATCTGCCGGAGTTTAGCCTGACGGAAATTGATGAGATGCTCAACCAGGACTTTGTCAGCCGTAGCGCAAAGATCCTCTCGGCATTTATTGGCGATGAAATACCGCAGCAAATTCTGGAAGAGCGCGTCCGCGCGGCGTTTGCGTTCCCGGCGCCGGTAGCGCAGGTAGAAAGCGATGTCGGCTGCCTGGAGCTGTTCCATGGTCCGACGCTGGCCTTTAAAGACTTCGGCGGACGTTTTATGGCGCAAATGCTGACGCATATCAGCGGCGACAAACCGGTGACGATTCTGACCGCAACGTCAGGTGATACCGGCGCGGCGGTGGCTCACGCGTTCTATGGCCTGGAAAATGTGCGGGTCGTCATTCTCTACCCGCGCGGTAAGATCAGTCCGTTGCAGGAAAAACTGTTCTGTACGCTGGGCGGCAACATTGAAACCGTAGCGATCGACGGCGATTTCGACGCTTGCCAGGCGCTGGTGAAACAGGCATTTGATGACGAAGAACTGAAAACGGCGCTGGGGCTGAATTCGGCTAATTCAATTAATATCAGCCGCCTGTTGGCGCAAATTTGCTACTACTTTGAAGCCGTGGCGCAACTGCCGCAGGGGGCGCGTAACCAACTGGTAATCTCCGTACCCAGCGGCAACTTTGGCGATTTGACGGCAGGACTGCTGGCGAAGTCGTTAGGCCTACCGGTGAAACGTTTTATCGCCGCCACCAACGTCAACGACACGGTGCCGCGTTTTCTGCATGACGGGAAGTGGGCGCCGAAAGCGACGCAGGCGACCCTGTCGAATGCGATGGATGTCAGCCAGCCGAATAACTGGCCGCGCGTGGAGGAGCTATTCCGCCGTAAAATCTGGCGCCTGACTGAGCTGGGCTATGCGGCGGTGGATGACACTACGACACAACAGACGATGCGCGAGCTGAAAGCGAAAGGTTATATCTCGGAACCTCATGCGGCGGTAGCGTATCGGGCATTACGCGACCAGTTAAA
This sequence comes from Salmonella sp. SAL03688, assembly GCF_046551895.1. Taxonomy (NCBI): domain Bacteria; kingdom Pseudomonadati; phylum Pseudomonadota; class Gammaproteobacteria; order Enterobacterales; family Enterobacteriaceae; genus Salmonella; species Salmonella sp. SAL03688. Next base: position 288,611 of record NZ_JBGDVI010000001.1, on the reverse strand, counting down.
CCCTGGCGAGTATGGCTTGTTTCTCGGAACGGCGCATCCGGCGAAGTTTAAAGAAAGCGTGGAGTCCATTCTGGGAGAAACGCTGGCCTTGCCTGAAGCGCTCGCCGAACGCGCCGATCTGCCGCTGCTTTCACATCATCTGCCTGCGGATTTTGCCGCCCTGCGTAAGCTGATGATGACCCGCCAGTAACCATTGCGCCCGGTGGCGCTGTCGCTTACCGGGCCTATGGGGTGGTGTCGATTTGTAGGCCGGATAAGGCGTAACCGCCATCCGGCGATGCCGTTACTGCTCGTAGCGTTTAAAGACCAGCTCGTCTTGTGTGGAGGTTTCTTCATCAAAGAAATACCCTTCACGGTCAAACGCGGTAAGCTGTTCCGGCTTCGTTAAGCGGTTTTCAATAATAAAACGGCTCATCAGTCCGCGCGCTTTTTTGGCGTAGAAGCTTACCACCTTAAACTTGCCGTTTTTCTCATCAAGGAACACGGGCTTAATCAGTTCGGCATTCAGTTTCTTCGGCTTCACCGATTTAAAATATTCCTCGGAGGCCAGATTCACTACCACCCGATCGCCCTGCGCCTCAAGCGCTTCGTTGAGCTTATCGGTAATGATATCGCCCCAGAATTGATAAAGATCTTTGCCGCGCGGATTCTCCAGGCGAATCCCCATCTCCAGACGATAAGGCTGCATTAAATCCAGCGGGCGCAATACGCCATACAAGCCAGAGAGCATACGCAGATGCTGTTGAGCAAAATCAAAGTCCGCGTCGTTGAACGTTTCCGCCTGTAGACCGGTATAAACATCGCCTTTGAACGCCAGAATCGCCTGGCGTGCATTATCCGGCGTAAAATGAGGCTGCCAGTCATGAAAACGCGTGGCGTTGAGATCCGCCAGTTTGTCGCTAATTCCCATCAGCCTGGAAATTTGCGGCGCCGAAAGCTGGCGGGCCTGTTGAATAAGCTGCTGGCTGTGATCCAACAGCTCCGGCTGGGTATAGCGGGTCGTGGCCAGCGGGCTTTGATAATCAAGCGTTTTTGCAGGTGAAATCAGAATCAGCATATCCAGTCCTTGCAGGGAATTTTCTGCGACTTTAGCAAAAAAACGCCGCAGAGTTGACCGATGGTTGTGATTGTCGGCTTAATCGCGCGATGCCGCATCCCAGGTATCTGGCGCCAGTTGTGGTTCGATATCCGGGAAGCGCCGCGGATCGAACTGCGGTCTTACGCCCAGTTTCCGTTGTCGCAGATAATCGCCGGCGAGGGTATACACCACCGGTGAGAGCAACAAAATCGCCGTCAGATTGGTAATGGCCATACAGGCCATGATCATGTCAGCGAGCTGCCATATCAGCGGAAAACTGATAAGCGTACCGGCGATAACCATGCCAAGCGTCGCAAGGCGTAATAGCCAGATGGCCTTTGCGTTATGTAACCGCAGAAAAAATAGATTGTTCTCGGCGTAAATATAGTTGGCGACGATAGAACTGAACGCGAACAGAATGACGATAAGCGCGACAAAGCTGGCACCCCATTCACCGGTCAACGAAACCATTGCATGTTGGAGAAGCTGAATGCCTTCTGTTGACGAGTGGGACGCGTGATTCCCCGCCAGCAGGATAATCATCGCGCTGGCTGTACAGATGATAATGGTGTCGCTGAATACGCCAATCATTTGCACAATCCCCTGCGCGACAGGGTGAGGGGGATACGACGTTGCCGCTGCGGCCGCATTAGGCGTTGACCCCATTCCCGCTTCATTAGAGAACATCCCACGCTGAAAACCGCTGGTAATAGCCTGGGTGAGCGTATATCCGGCTGCGCCTGCCGCGGCTTCCTGCCAGCCAAATGCGCTTTTGACTATCGAGGCGATAACGCCAGGCATTTGCTCAATATGCCAGAGGCAAATGAATACGCTGCCAGCGACCCACAATAACGCGATGAGGGGAATCAGCCATTGCATCAGGCGGGCGACGCCTTTTATGCCGCGGATGATAATTAACAGGGCACAGAACGCCAGAGCAATGCCGGAGATAAGCGGCGGAATGTTGAAGGCGAAATGGAGCGCGCGTGAGACGGCATTCGCCTGCACGCTATTAAAAATCAACCCGTAGGCGACGAGCAGAAAGAGGGCGAAAACCACGCCCATCCAGCGCATTCCCAGCCCGCGCGCCATATACCACGCCGGGCCGCCGCGGAACTGGCCTGTCGGGTCACGTTCTTTATAAAGCTGGGCAAGCGAACACTCGGCGAAGGAGGTCGCCATGCCAATGATGGCCGAGACCCACATCCAGAATACCGCGCCGGGACCGCCTGCGGCGATAGCCAGCGCCACGCCGGCCAGATTACCGCTGCCAATCCGCGCCGCGAGGCTGGTACACAGCGCCTGAAATGACGTCAGGCCGCCTGGCTGCGGGCTAAAGCTGCCTTTCAGACTGCGGCTAAATTGGCGAATATAACGAAATTGAATGAATCCGCTACGCCAGGTAAACCAACATCCTGCGCCGAGCAGCAGGTAAATCATTACCGAGCCCCAGAGTATTTCGTTAATAAAACTGAAAAACTCAGGCATTAACGTCCCTCTTGTTGATGCCGTCACGCTTTGATGATCCTGTATAAGCGTGACCCATGATGTAGATGACCTTGTCAGACTAATATTAACGGCAGTTTACCATAAATACGGCGGTATCCTTTAATTGCGCATCAACCGTCGGCAGATACGCAAACAGTGCACAAGGGCAGCCAGGTGCATGTAGGCGGTTGCGCTGTGAGTGCGTCGTGTTATCATCAGGGTAGACCGGTTACATCCCCTAACAAGCTGTTTAAAGAGAAACTCTATCATGACGGACAAATTGACCTCCCTTCGTCAGTTCACCACCGTAGTGGCTGATACCGGAGATATCGCGGCAATGAAGCTGTACCAGCCGCAGGATGCTACAACTAACCCTTCTCTCATTCTTAACGCAGCGCAAATCCCGGAATATCGTAAGCTGATTGACGATGCTGTCGCCTGGGCGAAACAGCAGAGCAGCGACCGCGCGCAGCAGGTTGTTGACGCGACCGATAAGCTGGCGGTGAATATTGGCCTGGAAATCCTGAAGCTGGTGCCGGGGCGTATTTCTACCGAAGTTGACGCGCGTCTGTCTTATGACACTGAAGCGTCTATCGCCAAAGCAAAACGTATCATTAAACTCTACAATGATGCGGGTATCAGCAACGATCGTATCCTGATCAAGCTGGCGTCCACCTGGCAGGGCATTCGTGCAGCCGAACAGCTGGAAAAAGAAGGCATCAACTGTAACCTGACGCTGCTGTTCTCCTTCGCGCAGGCGCGTGCGTGCGCCGAAGCGGGCGTCTACCTGATCTCGCCGTTCGTAGGTCGTATTCTTGACTGGTATAAAGCCAATACCGACAAGAAAGACTATGCGCCAGCTGAAGATCCGGGCGTGGTTTCCGTAACGGAAATCTACGAGTACTACAAACAGCATGGTTACGAAACCGTCGTTATGGGCGCAAGCTTCCGTAACGTAGGCGAAATTCTGGAGCTGGCGGGCTGCGACCGTCTGACTATCGCACCGGCATTGCTGAAAGAACTGGCGGAAAGCGAAGGGGCGATTGAGCGTAAGCTCTCTTTCTCCGGCGAAGTCAAAGCGCGCCCGGAACGCATTACCGAAGCCGAGTTCCTGTGGCAGCATCACCAGGACCCCATGGCGGTTGACAAACTGGCGGATGGTATCCGTAAGTTTGCGGTAGACCAGGAAAAACTGGAAAAAATGATCGGCGATCTGCTGTAATCATTAACGCGTGGCCCTGATATGGGTCACGCTACCTCTTCTGAAACCTGTCTGTCCTTCCCTTCGCAGTGTATCATTCTGTTTAACGAGACTGTTTAAACGGAATAATCATGGATACCTTACGTATTGGCTTAGTTTCTATCTCCGACCGCGCTTCAAGCGGCGTTTACCAGGATAAAGGCATTCCTGCGCTTGAGGAGTGGCTCGCTTCTGCGCTGACCACGCCTTTCGAGGTCCAGCGGCGCTTAATTCCTGATGAACAGGAAATTATCGAGCAAACGTTGTGTGAACTGGTTGATGAGATGAGCTGTCATCTGGTGCTGACCACTGGCGGTACCGGTCCGGCGCGTCGCGACGTCACGCCGGACGCGACCCTTGCCATCGCCGACCGTGAAATGCCAGGTTTTGGCGAACAGATGCGCCAGATCAGCCTGCGCTTTGTGCCGACCGCCATTCTTTCCCGCCAGGTGGGCGTTATCCGTAAACAGGCGTTAATTCTTAATCTGCCTGGACAGCCAAAATCGATCAAAGAAACGCTGGAAGGCGTAAAAGCGGACGATGGCAGCGTTAGCGTGCCGGGCATTTTTGCGAGCGTGCCGTATTGTATACAGCTGCTTGACGGGCCGTATGTCGAAACCGCGCCGGAAGTGGTTGCCGCTTTCCGTCCGAAGAGCGCCAGACGTGAGAATATGTCGTCCTGACCGGAAAATACTGATAGTAGGGTTATTCCTCCCGGTGCGGGAGGAATAAAAGAGATTTAGTGCGCCTCGCCGATTGGCAGAATAGTGCGGCCAAATTGCTCGTTTAGCACTTCACCCATCGCCAGATAAATAGCGCTGGCGCCGCAAACCAGACCAACCCAGCCTGCGATATGGATAATGGCTTCGTTACCGGTGATATTGCCGACCGCCAGCAGAGCGAACAGTACGGTCAGGCTCAGGAAAACAAATTGCAGCGCGCGGGCGGCTTTCAGCGTACCGAAGAACATAAACAGCGTGAACACGCCCCACAGACCTAAATAAGCGCCGAGTAGCTGAGCGTCAGGCGCATCCGTCAGGCCCATTTTCGGCATCAGCAGGATAGCGACCAGCGTCAGCCAGAACGAACCGTAAGAGGTAAAGGCCGTTAAACCAAAGGTATTGCCTTTTTTATACTCCAGCAGACCGGCAAAAATTTGCGCGATACCGCCGTAGAAAATCCCCATCGCCAGAATAATACCGTCCAGGGCGAAAAAACCGGCATTGTGCAGGTTAAGCAGAATGGTGGTCATGCCGAAGCCCATCAGGCCCAGCGGTGCCGGATTAGCCAACTTAGTGTTGCCCATAATTCCTCAAAATCATCATAATTGAATGGTGAAATAGTTTCCCAGAATAACGAGTTCCGTATTCGGGGCGCGGCATAATAATCAGGGGGAAGAGGACTGTCTATGATCTAATAAGGGGGAAAAGAAAATATTTCCCCCTGTGAGGGCATTCACGCCTGAACGGCTGCCATCATTCGTCGCAGGCAGGCTATTTGCAACACTGCCGGAATAGTCACGCGATACGCGCTGCCGCTCATCGCTTTGACGCCGTTTAACGCCGCGCCGACCGGGCCGCCAAGACCTGCGCCGCGCAGCAATCCGTGGCCCAGGATGCTCATTGCGGCATGGGTACGCAAAATGCGGGTAAGCTGGGTGGAAAGCAGGTGAGAGACCCCTTTTGCCAGACTGCGATCTTTCATGAGCAGCGGCAGCAGTTCTTCCAGTTCAGAAACTTTGGCGTCTACGGCTTGCAGAAATTCCTGCTTATGCGCCGCGTCCATCTTCTGCCAGGTATGACGTAAAAAATGCTCCAGCAGTTGCTGTTCTATTTCAAACGTCGACATGCTTTTATCTGCTTTGAGTTTTAGCCGTTTTGCGACATCCAGCAGAATCGCGCGGTACTGTTTTCCGTGCCCGCGCAATTTGTTGGCGATACTGTCGCCGCCGTAATGCTGAAACTCGCCGGCAATGAGCTGCCAGTTACGGCGGTGTTGCTCCGGGTGACCTTCCATCGCTTTGAACAGCTCGTTATGACTAAGGACGCTTGACAAGCGAGCCTTGCCCTTTTCGTTATGCGTCAGCAAACGGGCGAAATCGGCGAGTTGTTCTTCGCTACAATGCTGAAGAAAGTCTAAATCCTCGTCGTGTAAATAAGTGACGTTCATTTTCAGTCTGGCTTTTGGAATAGAAATAACAGCGATTAATCGTCGCCAATGATTTTAAGTCTCGCCATATCGGAAGAATTTACCGTATGGCCTGAGAAGGTAATCTTTGATACGCAGCGTTTGTTGTCGTTATCGCTATTAATATTGATCCAGCCTGTCGTCTGGCCCTCTTTGATTGAGGAAGGGACGTTCAGGCTTTGGCTGGCGCTACGCGCAGTTTTAAAATAGACGGATGCGCCGCTAAGTTCGATGTCGCCGTGATCCGCCGTGAGTTGAATGCGCTTCACGATGCGGCAGACGGGAATTTTCAGCGTGAGATCGTTCGTTTCATTTCTGGGCATGGCAATAACACCCAGTATTTTATGGTCGTTCGCGTGCGCGACGCTACTTAACGCCAGGCCGAAAAGCAGGCCGGCGGAAATCGTTAACACAGATCGCATGGAATTTCTCTTTGACGGGTTCAATAAGCAATTACCGTCTATCATACTCTGCTCATGACAACGATTCAGTTTTGTAATCTTTTCTTTTTATTACAATTTTTCTGTGAATGGTATTCGTTATTTAATTTACTTCATGAATGTTTATCTGTCTGGTTTTCCATCGCGCCCTCTCGTCACTAAAAAATTTTTTCATCTCCCCCTTGATGACGTGGGTTACGACCCCATCTTGTAGTCAACCGCAGTGGTGAGTCTGAAAAAAAACGATTCAGGGTAGTTGAAACCGCACGTTTCGCCCTTATTACAGATTCACAACCACATGATGACCGAATTTTTAGTGGAGACGTTTAGATGGGTAAAATTATTGGTATCGACCTGGGTACTACCAACTCTTGTGTAGCGATTATGGATGGAACGCAGGCACGCGTGCTGGAGAACGCCGAGGGCGATCGCACTACGCCTTCTATCATTGCTTATACCCAGGATGGTGAAACTCTGGTTGGTCAGCCGGCTAAACGTCAGGCAGTGACAAACCCGCAAAACACCCTGTTTGCGATTAAACGCCTGATTGGCCGCCGCTTCCAGGACGAAGAAGTTCAACGTGACGTTTCTATCATGCCGTACAAAATCATCGGCGCCGACAACGGCGACGCATGGCTTGATGTGAAAGGTCAGAAAATGGCGCCGCCGCAGATTTCTGCCGAAGTGCTGAAGAAAATGAAGAAAACGGCTGAAGATTATCTGGGCGAACCGGTAACTGAAGCGGTTATCACCGTACCGGCTTACTTTAACGATGCGCAGCGTCAGGCTACCAAAGACGCTGGTCGTATCGCGGGGCTGGAAGTTAAACGTATCATCAACGAACCGACTGCCGCAGCGCTGGCTTACGGTCTGGATAAAGAAGTCGGCAACCGTACTATCGCGGTTTACGACCTCGGTGGTGGTACTTTCGATATCTCTATTATCGAAATCGACGAAGTTGATGGCGAAAAAACCTTTGAAGTTCTGGCAACCAACGGTGATACCCACCTGGGTGGTGAAGACTTCGATACCCGCCTGATCAACTACCTCGTTGACGAGTTTAAGAAAGATCAGGGCATTGACCTGCGTAACGATCCGCTGGCAATGCAGCGCCTGAAAGAAGCCGCAGAAAAAGCCAAAATCGAGCTGTCTTCTGCGCAGCAGACCGACGTGAACCTGCCGTACATTACCGCAGATGCCACCGGTCCGAAACACATGAACATCAAAGTGACTCGTGCGAAACTGGAAAGCCTGGTTGAAGATCTGGTGAACCGTTCTATCGAGCCGCTGAAAGTCGCACTGCAGGACGCTGGCCTGTCCGTGTCTGATATCAACGACGTGATCCTCGTTGGCGGTCAGACCCGTATGCCAATGGTGCAGAAAAAAGTGGCTGAGTTCTTTGGTAAAGAGCCGCGTAAAGACGTTAACCCGGACGAAGCTGTGGCTATCGGCGCAGCGGTACAGGGCGGCGTATTGACCGGTGATGTGAAAGACGTACTGCTGCTGGACGTTACCCCGCTGTCTCTGGGTATCGAAACGATGGGTGGCGTGATGACTCCGCTTATCACCAAAAACACCACCATCCCGACCAAGCACAGCCAGGTGTTCTCTACTGCGGAAGACAACCAGTCTGCGGTAACCATCCATGTGCTGCAGGGTGAGCGTAAACGTGCGTCTGATAACAAATCTCTGGGTCAGTTCAACCTGGATGGCATCAACCCGGCGCCGCGCGGTATGCCGCAGATCGAAGTCACCTTCGATATCGATGCTGACGGTATCCTGCACGTCTCCGCGAAAGACAAAAATAGCGGTAAAGAGCAGAAGATCACCATCAAGGCGTCTTCTGGTCTGAACGAGGAAGAAATTCAGAAAATGGTTCGCGATGCAGAAGCGAACGCTGAATCCGACCGTAAGTTTGAAGAGCTGGTTCAGACCCGTAACCAGGGCGACCATCTGCTGCACAGCACCCGTAAGCAGGTCGAAGAAGCAGGCGATAAACTGCCGGCTGATGACAAAACCGCTATCGAGTCTGCGCTGAGCGCGCTGGAAACTGCCCTGAAAGGCGAAGATAAAGCCGCTATCGAAGCGAAAATGCAGGAACTGGCGCAGGTTTCCCAGAAACTGATGGAAATCGCTCAGCAGCAACATGCGCAGCAGCAGGCTGGCTCCGCTGACGCTTCTGCAAACAACGCGAAAGATGACGACGTTGTCGACGCTGAGTTTGAAGAAGTAAAAGATAAAAAATAATCGCCCTTTGAACGGGTAATTACTGGCACGGGCGAAGAGGTTTCCTCTCCGCCCGTGCATGCATGTTAAGGGCAGATAAAAAGAGATGGCGAAAAGAGATTACTACGAGATTTTAGGCGTTTCCAAAACAGCGGAAGAGCGTGAAATCAAAAAGGCGTATAAGCGCCTGGCCATGAAATATCATCCGGACCGCAATCAGGGTGATAAAGAGGCCGAAGCTAAATTTAAAGAGATTAAAGAAGCCTATGAAGTGCTGACCGATGCGCAAAAACGCGCAGCCTACGATCAGTATGGTCACGCCGCGTTTGAACAAGGCGGTATGGGCGGCGGATTTGGCGGCGGCTTTAATGGCGGCGCTGATTTCAGTGATATCTTTGGTGACGTTTTTGGCGATATCTTTGGCGGCGGGCGTGGTCGCCAACGTGCGGCGCGTGGGGCTGATTTGCGTTATAACATGGATCTCACCCTGGAAGAAGCGGTGCGTGGCGTGACCAAAGAGATCCGTATTCCGACGCTGGAGGAGTGCGACGTTTGCCACGGCAGCGGCGCGAAAGCTGGCACGCAACCGCAAACCTGTCCGACCTGTCATGGTTCTGGTCAGGTACAGATGCGCCAGGGATTCTTTGCTGTACAGCAGACCTGCCCACACTGTCAGGGACGCGGTACGCTGATCAAAGATCCGTGCCATAAATGTCACGGTCATGGGCGTGTTGAAAAGAGTAAAACTCTGTCCGTTAAAATCCCGGCGGGCGTGGATACCGGCGATCGTATTCGTCTGGCAGGCGAGGGCGAAGCGGGCGAGCATGGCGCACCGGCAGGCGACTTGTACGTTCAGGTCCAGGTGAAACAACACCCTATTTTCGAGCGTGAAGGCAATAATCTTTATTGCGAAGTGCCGATCAACTTTGCGATGGCGGCGCTGGGCGGTGAAATTGAAGTGCCGACGTTAGATGGTCGCGTGATGCTGAAAGTACCGAGCGAAACACAAACGGGCAAGCTGTTCCGTATGCGCGGCAAAGGCGTGAAGTCCGTACGCGGTGGCGCGCAGGGCGATTTGCTGTGCCGTGTGGTGGTTGAAACGCCGGTCGGTCTGAGCGAAAAACAGAAGCAATTGCTAAAAGATCTTCAGGAAAGTTTTGGCGGCCCGACGGGAGAGAAAAACAGCCCGCGTTCAAAAAGCTTCTTTGACGGCGTGAAAAAATTCTTTGACGATTTGACTCGCTAATCTTTTTCCCGTTGTATTTTTCTTCAGCCCGGGTGTATATCCGGGCTTTTTTCTGCCTGTACGCGCCCAGGCTTCTGTTAAACGCATCGTATCCTCTCATTTGTTGATATTTTGTTTTTACTGATAAACAAATTGATGTTAATCAGCAGTTTTGTATACGCTTATTCTTTAAAAAAACGTGATGTGATGACATTAATGATTGCTTTTTTAGATGCTGTGAATTGATTTATCTTGAGTATTATCTATATTGCTTTTTTTAGTTTCCGGAGGCAGACAGCGAATGGGATCGAAAGGTGCCAACAAGAGCTTTGATTATAATTTAATCAAAATTCTTGACGCTGTTATTTTGTCAGGAAATGCGGCTATGGCGGCAAAAAAGTTAGGCATTACACCGGCTGCCGTTTCTCTGGCGTTAAAGCGCCTGCAGAGTTATTACCCGGAAGAACTGTTTAGCAGAGGGAAAGGCGGGCTCATCCCCACAGCTAAGGCTGTCGACATTCACCAAAATTTCAGTCAGGTGATGAAACTGGTGGATGACACATTTCTCTGTAATAGCAAAAAAGATGAAGCGTTCCAGATAACGTTATTAGGCAGTGATATTGTTGAAAGCTATTATCTTTCTCAGCTCTATAACAGCGATATATTTGACCGTATTTTGATAAATCATTTCACTGTCAGAAATATGAGTCGGGAGCATATCAGCGAACTTCTGTTTACTGCGCAAGGCGATCTGTTGATTAGTGCCGAACCTTTGCTGGAGTCCGGCATAGAGAATCAAATTATTGATAGTTTTAAATCATTTGTTTGTATCTGTAGCAGTAAACACATGCTGAGTACCCTCTCACAACTGTCGCTACATCATTTTTATTCTTCGCGTCATGCGTTATATCAGCCGGGGATGGGGGCTTCAGTGATATATCATGATAGCGAGTTATTTAAGGATGAGCTTTACTATACTGGCAGGCGTATTGTCGGCTATCGTAGTGATTCGCTTAACGGTTTGATGAGCATGATCGAACGAACCTCATTGATTGCATTGATGCCTTTGAAATTAGCGCTTTTTTATAAAAATCATCGTAAATATGACATTAAGTTTATTCAGCCTCCGCCCGAACTGGCTTTGAAGTCAGTTCAGGTCTATGCATCCTGGAATAAAAATAGTAGAAATATATCGACGATTAATGAGATGGTAAGTATGTTACAAACGCTTTCCTCCTTCCGTCGCTAATACACCTCATTTTTACGCTTTGATTTAATATGGTTTTAAATGATGTGCTTTGATTTTTACCCTTCTGACAGGGCGCTTACACTCCTTGTGTTAATTATTCATTTATAATGATTTCGGAGTGTTAAAATGTCTATTCCCAACCATGTGTCGACAACGGAAGTTGTGCTATTGGAGCTAGAGATCTTACTCACTATTATTTCGATTGGCGCGTGGGGAGGCTTTGTCAGCTATCTTTTACGCAAAGATAAGACAGAATATAATAGTTCTCATGAAAGTATTAAATATTGCTTAACGCAGATCGTGATTTCCTGCTTCACCAGTTTCTTGTTAAGCGCGATTGCAATCGAAAAAGAATGCAGTTTCAACATTGTTCTGTTGGCGGCAGGCTTAGGCGGTGTTTTCGCGAGTCCGATCTTAAAAATTCTTGGGCGGCGGATTAAAAAAATTATCGAAGGAAATAATTCAGATTAATTATCATTCGCAGTATCAGGCTCATCCGTGAGCCTTTTACGCGTTTTTTTTCAGCCGGGTCTAGGTCACTCTATTCTTGATCCAGCCATAAATAAATTGTTCGTTATTGTGGTTTTTCTCAGCAACGTTTAAGTAGTACGTGCCCTGACTGCAATTGAGGGCTTTCACCAAAACGGCTTCCCCTTCCTGGCCTCGCCAGGCCAAATAATGTTCGAGAGCGGCAAGCGTCCGCGGGCCAATATTGCCATCCACATGAATATCCGGGTAGCGTTTACCTTCGTGATTAAAGACGTTCAACCAGCGTTGCAGCCACGCGCTGGGGTGGTAAGCGCCTATGTTGACTGCCGCATCGCACAGCTCGAAGGAGACTGGCCACGATAGCGTCGAGATGACGTCAAAGCCTGGTTTTATCCAGTAATCCTCTTCGAGAATCGCGTAGGCTTCAGCGTGGGTCAGATCCCGCATATCGCCAGCATATCCATGCGCTCGCGCCGTGGCTTCGGTAATGCCCCAATGGGTGGCGCCGCCTTTATCTTTAGGGTTAAATACGTAACCGCCTTCAAGCGCAATAATTCCATCTATAATTGGATTCATCTTCCCTTTCCTTCGCTTAGTGAATATGCAGATACATGAGAGAACCTAACGTTACTGAAAATACGGTCGTCAGGGCGGCGATGGTTTGCCGTACAATCTGTTTTTTTCTTCCCTTTGTTTCGCTATCCGTCGCGATAATGGCGATATCACTATTCACTTTGAGACCTTGTCTTGGAATGGTAATAAAAAGATCGTTAATACCAAGCGCTTTAAGGTCACGTCTGATTAAATAGAGAATCTGCGTTAGATTTGCATCATTAACATAGTGGCTTCGACTTCCCCATAACGCAGTGGTTATTTTTTGTCGCTCGATAATCTCCAGATGAGCATTCTCGATGATGAAACTGAGGCATTTGGCTCTCATCGCAGTCATTTTAATAACCTGTGAATTTGAGACCGTCCTCAGTTCATATTTACCTTCATTGTAAATGCAGTTGCTATTAATGATATAAGTTTTCATAACGTCTTCCTTTAGAAATGTACATCCTGGTTGTCTGTGGTGACTATATTGTATGAGAAATGTCTTAATCCAATAAATGTCACTGGTTTTATTGTATTGTCATTGTCTATAGCGAGTGTAATCACATTATTTCATTGAAATTAAATGATATTTAATTACATGATAAATGATATTTACTATGCTCTCACCAGAACGGACTAAGCGGGCGCTGAGAGATGTTGTTTTCTCTTCGACAGACGGTGTTGTTAACCTCATTTTTATGATTTTTATATCATCTAAAAAGATGATGTTTTGTGATTAGCTATTTTTTATGCCTGTAACGATTATGGACCCCGCAGAACGAGCTGCGACAATTTTGAAACGTAAAAGGAAATTTGAAAATGGCTACAAGCAAACTGATTCAAGGCGATACAATTACTGAAACTACTCATGCAGCGAATGGTTTTGACCCTGCAACAAGCGATGATAAAATAAGCTATACTTCCGCTCGTGTTGCGAAACCGGTATACAATAAATATAAAAATTCCACGACTAAACCGAAGGTATTCGGTTATTACACCGACTGGTCACAGTATGACAGCCGTCTGCAAGGCAATATGTCCCAACCGGGCCGTGGTTATGATTTAACCAACGTTTCACCGACGGCTTATGACAAACTGATTTTCGGCTTTGTTGGCATCACCGGTTTCAGAAAAATTGATAAAGAAGACCGCGACGTCGTAGCAGAAGCGGCAGCACAGTGCGGTAAAGTGAAATATGAGCCGACCTTCCTCGATCCGTGGGGTGATTTCCAGTCTTATATCAACCTGGGTTTTGAAACCAGCGGCTGGGATGTTGATCCGAAAACCGTGACCCAGGCTAACGCCAAAGGTATGCTGGGCGCGCTGCGTGATATGCAGGCAAAAGCGAAAGCCGCAGGCCACACGCTGGCGCTCTCCATGAGTATCGGCGGCTGGAGCATGAGTAACGGGTTCCACGAAACTGCCGCTTCTGACTCTTCTCGTAAAACCTTCGCCAAAGGCGTGGTGAAACTGTTCAAACAGTTCCCGATGTTCAGCGAAGTGGATATTGACTGGGAATACCCGAACGATGAAGGGGCGGGCAACCCGTTTGGTCCGGAAGATGGCGCTAACTACGCGCTGCTGATTGCCGAACTGCGTAAACAGCTGGATTCCGCTGGTCTGAGCAATGTGAAGATCTCTATTGCCGCTTCTGCTGTCACTACTATTTTTGACTATGCGAAAGTAAAAGATCTGATGGCTGCCGGCCTGTATGGCATCAACCTGATGACCTATGACTTCTTCGGTACGCCGTGGGCGGAAACGCTGGGCCACCACACTAACCGCAAAGCGCTGGAAGAGGGCGGCTGGGCTGTCGAAACTATCGTTGATCACCTGCTGGCGGAAGGTTTCTCCGCTGACCGTATCAACATCGGTTATGCCGGCTATACCCGTAACGCTCGTCAGGTAGAAATTGAATCCCTGTCGCCGCTGAAAGGTTCTTACAACCCAGGTTCAGGCCCTACTACCGGTTCCTTCGAATCCGGCACCAGCGAATGGTATGACGTCATTTATAGCTACCTGGATCTGGAAAACCAGAAAGGCCGTAACGGTTTCAACGTTTACACCGACCAGGTCGCTGATGCTGACTACCTGTATAGCCCGGAATCCAAACTGTTTTTATCCCTGGATACGCCGCGTACCGTCAAAGCAAAAGGCGAATATGCAGCGAAACTGGGCCTGGGCGGCGTGTTTACCTGGACTATCGATCAGGACAACGGCGTGCTGGTTAACGCCGTGCGTGAAGGTCTGGGTTATGAAATCGAATCTGAAGTTATCGATATGGAACCGTTCTACTTTGAAGGTATCAATGTAGAAAAAGATGAAGAGCAGAGCGACAGCGACGACGCGCAGAAGGTCAATCACGCGCCGAAAGCGGCGATTGAACTGCTGGTCGTAGGCGGATCTACGGTACAGCTGTCTGGCGCAGGCTCTTCTGATGAAGATAACGATGAGCTGTCCTTTAGCTGGGGCGTGCCTTCTCAAATCACTGTGGCAGACAAAACGGCTGAAATCATTGAGGTTGTGGTACCGGAAGTTAGCGAAAAAACAGCCTTCCAGTTCACCCTGTTTGTACGCGACTGCTACAACGAACCGTCCTCTCAACAGCGCTTTGTTCTGACGGCTGTGCCTGCGCTATCTCAGGTTCAACCGGAACCGGAAGAGGAAGAGGAAGAGGAAGAAGAGATTATCGTTCCTGTACCGGACGAGGAAGAAGATACCACGCCGGCTGAGGATGATACGCCAGCAGATGACAAAACGTCACCTTACGCGCAGTGGGATGCTTCTACCGTTTATGGCGCAAACTGGGGTTCTTTCGAAATCGTTAGCTGGAAAGGCCATAACTATCAGGTGAAATGGTGGTCTATGGGCGACCAGCCTGACCTGAACTGCGGTGTCGGCGGTGCATGGACCGATCTTGGCGCTTACTAATACACGGCATTAAGCACGATGTATTGGGCTTCATGATTCAAGCCCCGGTTTACCGGGGCTTTTCTCCACCAGGGACAGAGGAAGAGCAGACCATGACCATTTCCATCCATGCCAGCGCATTTGACGTCAACAGCTGGTATCAAAAAATCACCTTAACCTTCATCAATGAGAGCGGTAATGCGGTCGATATGAACCATGCCGCAATATCATTCACGGCTTCCGGGCACATCGATCCATGGGGAAATAGCGGCGGTACGCTCAAAGGGAACCTGCCGCTTACGCTGAATGAGAGTTCGTATGGCACGCTGGAAACTAACAACATCATCATTAATAACAGCGATGCATTACTTCTTCAGCCGGGCGAACGCGGGACGCTCTCTTTCAGCCTCGCGGCGACGCAGGTGCCGGTAAAAATGTCCGCCATCACCTTGACGCTGTCGTCATCGTCATCCGAAGACGCAGAGTCTGAAACTCCATCCGATCAGGAGACGCCAGCGATACCCGCCGCAGACGAACAACCCGCCGAACCCGATGTGCCGGAAAAGGACAATGACCTTCAGGAACGCGGCCTTACGCTTAACGTTAGCGAGTTGAATACCGCGAGTTGGTATCAACGCGTCACCTTTACGCTGACCAACCTCTACGCTCAGGCGGTAGATCTCAATCAGCTTCAACTGAATTTTACGGCCAGCGCGCACCCCGATCCCTACAGTCCGTTTCAGGGAACAATGCTGGGGAATCAGGCCGTGACGCTGGCCAGCGATGGGGGATGGCCCATCGAGAAGAATACCATCACCATTAATCATGACGGCGCGCTGATGCTGGCGGCGGGGGATACCGCCGAATTACAGTGCTATCTGGCTGCCACGCAGATGCCAGTTGCCATCAGCGATTTGAGCGCGACGTTGGCCCATGACCCTGCCCGTCAGGGAAAAATTTGTGTTCATTTTCCTGCCATGACGCAGACCGTGGCGCTCAAACCGGCAATTGAGCTGCTGTTTCCTGCCGGCGAAACCCGGCGCTTTGTCGGTGAGTGGGGAGAGGTTCTGACAATAAGCGATCTTAGCGCAGGAACGTATCGGCTTACCGTACCGGTACTGGCGAATGATGAGATGCAAATCGCGCCAGTCGAGTCCTCTTTTACCGTTACGCTGCAATCCGGCGATGCCGCCGCGCAGGTCCAGGTATCCTGTCTGCCGATTGTCCGTTATGCCAGCGCGCGTCTGATGATTGACGCCCCTGCGCTTGGTAATGCGAAATTGACCGTTGATATCGCCGATGCTACGCAAGCGGATGAGCGTACCGTCACGCTGATCGCTAACCAACCGCAGTTAATCACCCGGCTACTGGCGGGGCATCATTATACGGTCAATCTGCAGCCTGCGATGATTAATAACCGCTTTATATCGGCCCCCATACAGCTTACGGGGTTTATCCCTGCTGCGGCGCAGGTTGCCGAGGTTGCTGTCGCTTACCAACAGTCAGCGCTCGACACGGCGAGTTTCGTGACGGTGGATGCCACTATACTGGGCCTGCCCGATGGCGTCGCGCCGCAGCGTTATCTGTTCAGCAGCGGTAAATATCAGTACTCATTAATGCTGGAGAGCGGCAGCGATCGGCAGACGTTGGCATTACGCTTGGCGCCCGGGCTGTATGATGTTCAGACGGACGACATTTTCATCGACAGTGTGCCGTGGCGTTGTGAACAGGCCGGGCCGCTACGGTTGTTGCAAAAGGTCAACCATGTGGCGCTGGAGTTTCTGCCCGGCGTGACGCTACAGGTAAAAGGTTGGCCTGATTACCTTGCTCATGGCGGCGTGACGGTTAACGCGCCAGAGACGGTTTCTCTTTATCGCGATATACCGTTTAGCGCGTTGTTTAAATACGATGGTTTTGACGGCGGCGGCGATCCGGTTCCGGCCGCGGAGGTTGACGTGAACGGGGATGGTTTTCTGGATTACGCGACGTTACCGATCCATAAAACCGTTGCGCTGGTGCGCCAGATAGAAAAAGAAGCCGGGCGTAGCGTCATGCCGGTAATGGTCATTTATACCGCGAATGCCAGCGGCGGTAGCGCGCTGGCGGATTTACAGGATGCGCAAAAGCTACGTAACCATTTTGGTAACTTTATTACCCAGTGTCTGGCGGCGCAGTCATACAAAGATGAGACGCATCCTGTCCCGGCCACCTTTGTGCTTAACCCGGATTTTCTCGGGGCGCTACAGCAAGGACCGTATGGCTATACCGTAGTACGGCAAAAAAACAGTGTGCCGGTGAATGCCCAACTGGCGGCGGCGATACAAGCATTACCGGCGATGGCTGGCTTTATCGCGCCTTCGTTGCCGACGTTTAGCGACGATCTCTACGGCTATATTCAGGCGGTGAACTATCTTGTTCGTCAGTTTGCCCCGGATGTGGCTTTTGGCTGGCAGACGAATGTCTGGGCGACAGGAACGGCGGACTGGGTGCTGCGCGATACCGCTGATCCGGTAGCTGAAGGGCAGGCGATCGCCGGATTTATTCATGAACTGGGCGTTTATAGTGGAGAATATGCGCCGGACTTTATTGCGTTTGATAAATTTGAGCGTGACTGTTTCAGTCCTGATGCGCTTGCCCACTATGGCTGGAATGCGACATGCTGGCTTAATTACCTGGCGATGGTCAAACAGGTGACGAAAGTGCTGCTGACGCCCGCCATGCTGTGGCAAATCCCTGGCGGCCATATGCCTACAGTAGAAGAGGGCGTCAGTAAAATCAGCGCTGCGCACTTTGCATCCGGCGGAACCTTTTTTATGGGTGACGCCCGCATTGGCAGCGATCCTGACACGCTCTCTTTGCAGCTACTCAATACGGCCTTAAATAGCGCGACTTACGGCGTCCCGACCGTCGGCGACTTTTTACGTAAAGATAAAGGGTATGACTGGGGCCAGATGCAGGCGCTGAACCTACCGGACTTTAACGTCTTTTCGATCTTATGGGGCGGTGGTTCTACTATCAGTATTACGACAATCCATTCTAACGGTGAAGACGGCGGCTGGCTGGCGGATAAAATGGTAGAGTATTATGCTGCTCCACGCTATTTCAGATAATATCACTGCTTATTTGCATTAATCTGGACTATTAGTTTGAGATTCGAAGGCGTGTGCTTTCGAATCTCTTTTCTTGCGCCCCCTGACCTCTCATTCTTTATGCGTAATTCGTTATTAATTTTCTGTAATCATTTTGTATTAAGAATTGTCTTAATCTTAAAAATATTGCGTATTAGTGCCTTATGAATACAGAAATACTGCATAGCGATGTTATTTATTATTAATTTAAGTACTTTTTGAGAGGTTATACTGTGGCGCTACATTGAGTAGACAACCGTTAATGAAAAAAAATGATGAACGACGCTTTTGCTAAAGATAATAATGAGAATTCATTACACTCTTTTCTTTTTTCTCAGCAGGCTAAACCTCACGCGGCGATTGATGCCTTATTTTCGGCCTTGTTGCCATTTGGCCAACCGTTTACGCTGGGTATCGGCGATGAGTTTTATTTACAGGCAAATGATGAACACTACATTGTATTACTGGAGTCAGGCGTTGTTTCTTTCTGTCATAATGACAAACGACTCCATATATCTTCATCGTTTGCGCCATCGGTCGTGGGTATGGTTGACAGCTATGGCGCTACCTATAATGTCCCCGCGCGACCGGAACACTTTTTGCTCGCAGAAACGGTTTGTACCGGTAGATTTGTTCGCCTGCCGGATTTTATAAAAATCGCCGATGAATGCGATTTGTGGCACGACGTGGCCCGTTGTCTGGCTTACCGTCTGATGGTGATGAGCGCGCGCGATCGTGAATTAGTCGGCGTCGATTCTTATCTGAAAGTTCGGGCGCTGCTGACTGAAATATGGGCTTATCCACAGGCCTACCGGGAAAGCATTATTGTGTTGAATTTTATTCAACGGCGTACCGGGATATCGCGCAGTCGGACCATGAAGATTCTGTCTGAACTAAAAAAAGGCGGGTATATCCATATTGATAATGGGCGGCTGACGGCGCTCGGAAAACTGCCAGTGGCGTATTAATGCGCTATCCGCAACGATATATTTACATATCTCGACTGAATTTGCCTGATATCGTTAATAAAATGTTTTATTAAAATTTCTTATGAAGGTTATTTTTAAAAAGTCAATATGGCTAAAGGAGATAGGCCGAACGACTGGTGTAAAGTTAATATAAAACAAGAAGTTATGCCTGGTCCTATAAAACCAAATGTCGATGATTGCAACTTGCCGTTGGCTTGCTAATAATTAATAACATCGTTATCTCATTATAACGTAAAGATTAACTCACGACGTTGAGTGGCTGTTTTATTGCCTCTGACATTTATATCAGAACAAGAAGACACTTTTTTTCGCATAAGAAAAAGTCGTGATATTGCTGTGAAGAAATATCAGCAGCCGTTTCGTTAAAAAATCTGATTACCCTCATTTTTATATTTAAAAGGAGCTTGAATGAAAAAGCCTGTACTAGCATTAATGGTCTCTGCAATTGCCTTTGGCGGAATGTTGTCCACCGCGCAAGCGGATACTACAACCGTCACTGGCGGTACGGTAAATTTTGTCGGACAGGTCGTTGACGCCGCCTGTTCTGTTTCCGCTGACTCTGTCGATCAGACCGTGACATTAGGCCAGGTTCGCGCCAGTAAATTAACCGAGGCCGGTATGGTGGCGAATCAAAAAGAAGATTTCACCATTAAACTGGAAGACTGCGATACTCAGACCAGCCAGAATGCGGCGGTGATTTTTAATGGCCAACAGGACGCAAACCAGCCGGGGTCGCTGGCGAATACCGCTGGGGCAGGTTCGGCGACGAATGTGGCATTACAACTTTATGGACCAGATGGCCAGGCGCTGAATATCGGTGAATCGTCCAGTACTGTTACCTTGAACGATGGCGAAAACGTTATTCCGCTTAGCGTGGATTATATCGCTACCGGTACGGCGACTGCTGGTAATGTTACCGCGACGGCGACATTTAGCATGGTTTATTCCTGATTCCTTATCGGGATTTTTTTCTCGTCTGTTGGGAGGCGAGAAAGGGGAGTTACGCGCGTCACTGCGCGTAACAAACCGACGGCATCAGGATATTACGCAGATGAAAAAAAACGTACCGATTTTCCTTCGATTATTGCTACTGCTGTCGGCGGCCGGCCTGTCGTTTGCCGCGCAGGCGGGAGGCATTGCGCTGGGCGCGACCAGGGTGATTTATCCGCAGGGAAGTAAGCAAACCTCCTTGCCGATTATTAATTCTTCTGCCAGCAATGTTTTTTTAATTCAGTCATGGGTCGCCAATGCCGATGGTTCACGCTCGACGGATTTTATCATTACGCCGCCTCTCTTTGTGATCCAGCCTAAAAAAGAAAATATATTACGTATTATGTATGTCGGGCCGTCATTACCGACCGATCGCGAAAGCGTATTTTATTTAAACAGTAAAGCGATACCCTCTGTCGATAAAAATAAATTGACCGGCAACTCCCTGCAAATTGCGACGCAAAGCGTGATTAAGCTATTTATTCGCCCGAAAAATCTGGCGGAGGCGCCAGCTCATGCCCCGTCGACGCTTCGCTGCCGTAACGAGCGCGGCCAGCTAACGATTACTAACCCTTCGCCGTACTACGTTTCGATGGTTGAACTGTACAGCGCGGGGAAAAAACTGCCGAATACTATGGTACCGCCGAAAGGCGCGATCACTCTCCCGGCGACGCCCGGCCAGGTATCTTTGCGCACGGTAAACGATTTTGGCGCAACGACGCCAGCACGCGTTTGTCCAGCTTCATGATGTTATGCGTAATCAGCTTTTCATGACGCGATATTACTCCAGCGTAACTAAACCCGTATTAACCCCGCTGGCGTTGGCTATCGCACTGGCGCCTGCGCCGGGGTGGGCGGAAAACTATTTCAACCCGGCATTTCTGTCTGACGACCCGTCTGCGGTGGCCGACTTATCGACCTTTTCCCGTAATGCCCAGGCGGCGGGGATGTATCGCGTTGACGTTTACCTGAACAATACGTTTCTCGCGACCAGAGACATTGCCTTCCAGGCGGTGAAGACGACGGGAAAAAGCGCGCCCACCGATGACAGCGGATTACGCGCCTGCCTGACGCCTGAAATGCTTAAAAATATGGGAGTAAACACCGGGGCGTTTCCACTGTTGGCGAAGGCGGCGGCGGGAAGTTGCCCGGATCTCGCCAGTGCGATACCGGCCGCCCGGACCCGCTTTGATTTTGCGCAGCAACGTCTCGACATTAGCATCCCGCAGGCGGCGATGGTTGCCAGCGCCAGAGGCTATATCCCACCGCAATACTGGGATGAAGGTATTAACGCGTTGCTATTGAATTACACCTTTACCGGCGCGAATAGTCAGGATCGGAGCCCTGGCGGCAGTGCGGAGAACAGCTATTTTCTTGGATTGAATAGCGGCCTTAATCTGGGGGCCTGGCGGTTACGCGACTACTCCACATGGAACGCGAATAGCGGCGATCAGAATAGCGACAGCGACTGGCAGCACATCAGTACTTATCTGG
Source organism: Salmonella sp. SAL03688 (assembly GCF_046551895.1). Classification (NCBI taxonomy): domain Bacteria; kingdom Pseudomonadati; phylum Pseudomonadota; class Gammaproteobacteria; order Enterobacterales; family Enterobacteriaceae; genus Salmonella; species Salmonella sp. SAL03688. Next base: position 266,881 of record NZ_JBGDVI010000001.1, on the reverse strand, counting down.
AACGTGATGTGGTCTTTTTGCAGGGAGAACTGACGGCAGGCGATAGTTATACCCCCTCCGCATTATTCGACAGCCTTCCTTTTCGCGGGCTACAACTGGCGTCTGACGACAATATGTTGCCAGACAGCATGAAGGGCTTCGCGCCGACCATTCACGGCATTGCCAGAAGCAACGCGCAAGTGACCATTCGGCAAAACGGCTACATCATCAATCAGCGCTATGTGCCGCCCGGGGCATTTACTATTAATGATCTCTATCCTACCGCCGCCAGCGGCGATTTGACTGTGGAAGTCAAAGAATCCGACGGTTCTATTAATCGCTATAACGTGCCCTATTCCGCCGTGCCGATTCTACAACGAGAAGGGCGGCTGAAGTATGCGGCGACGGTGGCGGAGTATCGCAGCGATAGTAGTCAAAAAGAGAAGGTGAAATTCAGTCAGGCGACCTTGATATGGGGGTTACCGCATGGTTTTACGCTGTATGGCGGAACACAACTTTCCAGTCATTATCACGCGCTGGCGATCGGCAGCGGCGCAAATCTGGGCGACTGGGGCGCGGTGTCGCTGGATGTCACCCAGGCTACCAGTACGCTGGCGGATAATAACACCTACCAGGGGCAATCGCTGCGTTTCCTGTATGCCAAATCGCTTGCACAGTCAGGAACCAATTTACAGCTTATGGGCTATCGCTATTCAACCTCGGGCTTTTATACGCTGGATGATACCACGTGGAAACGGATGAGCGGCTATGACGAGGACGCTCGGACTGACAGCGATAAAAGCAGGCCGGAATGGGCGGATTATTACAATCTTTATTACACCAGGAGGGGGAAAGTACAACTCGATATCAATCAACAGCTAGGCGGGTTGGGATCGCTTTTTATTACCGGCAGTCAGCAAAGTTACTGGCACACTGATGAAAAGGATTCTTTGTTGCAGGTGGGATACAGCGATACGCTGGCGGGTATTGCATGGAGCGTTTCTTACAACAATAACAAATCCGCAGGCGATGCGGAGCGCGATCAAATTTTCGCGCTGAATATCTCGGTGCCGCTAAGTCAATGGCTGCAACACGATGATGAGGTCACGCGCCATCACAATGTTTACGCTACCTTTAGCACCAGTACGGACAAACAGCATAACGTTACGCAGAATGCGGGCCTTAGCGGCACACTGTTGGACGAAAACAATCTTAGTTACAACATACAGCAAGGCTATCAGAATCACGGTATTGGCGAAAGCGGCGCCGCCAGCCTGGAATACGATGGCGCGAAAGGCAACGCCAATATTGGCTATAACGTTAGCGATAACGGCGATTACCAGCAGGTGAATTATGGCCTGAGCGGCGGCCTGGTAGCGCACGCGCATGGAGTGACGCTAAGCCAGCCGTTAGGCAATACCAATATTTTGATTGCCGCGCCGGGCGCAGCCAATGTCGGCGTTGTCGACCAGCCGGGTATTCATACGGACGCGCGTGGCTATGCGGTGGTGCCGTATGCGACGACATATCGCCAAAACCGTATGGCGCTGGACGTTAACGCCATGGCGGATGATGTCGATATTGATGACGCGGTGACTCGCGTTGTGCCGACCGAAGGCGCGCTGGTTCTGGCCAGCTTTAAAGCGCGGGTTGGCGCGCGTGCCCTGGTAACGCTGAATCATAACGGTAAGCCTGTACCCTTTGGCGCAACGGTGACGGTGAATGATCGCCATGCGGAGGCGATTGTTGACGAGGCCGGGGAAGTCTATCTTTCCGGGTTGTCAGCGCAAGGCGTTCTGCACGTTCGCTGGGGGAACCGGCCGGATCAACAGTGCGTCGCGTCCTATCATCTCTCTTCCTCCCGTCAGATTCTGAGTCGACAACATGCGGAGTGTCATTAAATGAAAATACCTCTTTTATTTGCTCTGCTGGCGGGAAGTGTCGTATCGCAGTACGCACACGCAGACGTGTGTAAAAACGTTAACGGTGTACCTTCCAGTATTAATTACGATTTAACGACCACTCTGACGGCAGAACAAAACCAGGTGGGAAAGACGGTTCAACTGGAAAAAAGCCAGGAAGTTAATGTACAGGCGGTGTGTCCCGCTGGCGCGTCGACCTATAGCCAGACTTATCGCTCCTATGTGTCGCCATATCCGGTCGTAGAAACGAGCGGTAACTGGAAATATTTAAAGCTGGACCCGGACTACCTGGAAGGCGGAATGCGAATTGAGGATTCTTCGGCGGGCGATATCTATCCGCCAATGAACAACGTTCTGATGGGATATGATGAAAATGTGAAAGCGGGTCAACCGTTTTACGTTCGTGACTCAAATCTGGAGTTTCAGCTCAAAATTGTTAAACCGTTCGTCGGCACGGTGAATATTAGTCCTAAGACTATGTTCAATGTTTATGTCATGACCGCCGCAGGCGATCCGCTGACAGATGTCGTATACAGCATTCTTTATAGTGGAACGGTGACCGTACCGCAAAGCTGCGAAATCAACGCCGGACAAACGATTCTGGTGAATTTCGGCGCATTATACAGCGGCAATTTCAACCATGCAGGCCAAAAGCCGGAGGGGGTACGAGCGAAAAAATTCAGCGTACCGGTAAAGTGCAGCGGTCTGGATTCGCAGGTCAATTTAACGATGCGTCTTATCGCTACGCCGGATAGCCACGTTCCCCAGGCTATCGCTTCGGATAATGCCGATGTCGGCGTAGTGGTCGAAACCGATGAAGGAAACGCGCTTATCCCCAATGATGCACAGAGCGTCGCGCCTTTTATCACCGATAGCGCCGGACGCGCTAACATCACATTGCAAGCCTACCCGGTAAGTACAACAGGCGAAACGCCTGCGGAAGGGGCGTTTACCGCACTGGCCAGCCTGCGAGTGGACTTTGACTAAATGAACAGATCACACTGCGCTCTTTTTGCCATGGGACTAATGCTGTGTCCACAAATCAATGCCAGCGCTGACGACCTCGCTTATAACCTCGAATTTACCGGCACTATTGTGGCGCAAACCTGCGACATAGATATTTCCAGTCTCAGTCAAAGTATTGATTTAGGACAGTTTGCGGTTGGCGATTTTCCTTCGACAGGAACAACGACAAAATTTAAGCCCTTTAATATCAACCTCAAAAATTGTTCCCGAGGAATTGCCGGGGCGAAGATCTGGTTTACTGGCGAACCCGATCCGGACAATCCCGCGCTACTGGCGATAACCGATACCGGAATGGGAAGCGGAAACATGTTAGCAAGCGGGGTTGGGGTGGAAATTCTGAATGATGATCAGGATACCATCAGTATCAATAATGCCGACTCGGTGGTCTATCCGTTGAAAGCCGGACGCAACACGCTGTCTTTTTATATTCGCTATAAATCGACCCGGCCGACGGTCACGTCCGGGAACGCGACGGCGGTCATGTATTTCGATATGCAGTATGAATGAGGAGCCATCGTAATTATGCGTAACGATATCCTGTACGGCATCGGGATGCTGCTGGCGGCATCCGGCGTCCAGGCGCACGATGGCCGGGTCTATGTTTCCGGAACCATCACGGACAATACGTGTTCGCTCTCTCCAGGCTCGGAAAATATTAACGTGGCGATGGGCGCGGTTTCTCAACGGCAGTTTTATCGCGCAGGCGACGGTTCCGCATGGCAACCTTTTGCTATCGATTTACAGAACTGCGGCAGCACTGCCAGCGGCGTAACGGTCAGTTTTAGCGGTGCGGCGGACAGTCGTAATACGGATTTATTGGCGCTTACCGCAGGGGAAAGCGACGCTTCAGGCATTGGGATTGCGCTTTATGATCAAAATAAAACCTTAATCCCACTGGGGCAGGAGAGTGATGTGGTGACGCTCAGTCCGGGCCAGGCGTCGGCGCATCTGCAATTTTACGCGCGTTATCTTGCCGATGGCGGCAAGATAACGCCCGGGGACGCCAATGCCTCCGCAACCTTCATTCTTGCCTATGAATAAGTTCTTTTTACGCTGCGCGATATATTGGTGCTTGCTTCCCATATCATGGGCGCAGGCTGGCGTGGTAATTGGCGGTACTCGCTTTATCTATCATGCGGGCGCCCCGGCATTAAGCGTACCGGTAAGTAACCATTCAGAAGCGTCCTGGTTAATTGATACGCATATTTTACCTGGTGGCCGCTGGCCTGGAACCAAAAACGAAGGGAATATCACGCCCTTCGTAGTCACGCCGCCATTATTTATGCTTTCAGCGCGCCAGGAAAACTCAATGCGGGTGGTTTATACCGGCGGACCGCTACCCGCCGACAGGGAAAGTCTGTTTACCTTGAGTATCGCCGCTATTCCCTCCGGTAAACCGGAAGCGAACCGTGTACAAATGGCGTTTCGTTCGGCTTTAAAATTGCTCTATCGCCCTGAGGGACTCGCCGGCAATCCGCAGCAGGCCTACCGGCATCTGATCTGGTCGCTTACCCCCGATGGCGCGACGGTACGCAATCCGACACCCTATTACGTTACGCTCTTTTTATTACGCGCTAATGAGCGCGCCCAGGACAACGCCGGGGTTGTGGCTCCCTTTGCAACGCGTCAAACGGACTGGTGCCGGCACACGGTTCGCTGCACTGTGCGCTGGCAAAGTATTAATGACTATGGGCGGGTAATGACAGCGCAAACCGTGGATCTGACGCGTATTCATTAACCTTTTTTTCAGGCGTCTCCCGATAGCGGGAGGCTTTCCGATCTTATCGAACGAGACTTTTATTATGTATTATCACGCGTTAAAACTTTCCCGACTGGCGATGTTGACGTTGGCAGGCGTTGCCGTATCCGCCTCGGCAATCGCCGCCGATTCTGCCCCGACGTCGCAAATTGGCCCGACGGCGGAAGCCTACATCGTCAGTCATCCGGATAAAGTGGGAGAGGTGGTGGCAACGTATTTGGCCGAACATCCGGAATTTTTGGTCGCCGCCAGCGAGACGTTGCATCAGCGTCAGCAGATTGCGCAACAACAGGCGTATGTTCAACTGGCATTACAGTATCGTGCTGAGTTGCTCAGTAGCAGCAGTCCTTCCGTTGGGCCCAACGAGGCAAAAGCGGCGGTGGTGATGTTCTTTGATTACCAGTGCTCGTGGTGCAGCAAAATGGCGCCTGTGGTCGAAAACCTGATTAAGGCGAACCCGGATACCCGGTTTATTTTCAAAGAGTTTCCTATTTTTTCCTCCCGCTGGCCAGTATCCGGACTGGCGGCCAGAGTCGGCGAACAGGTATGGCTTACCCAGGGCGGGGCGAAATATCTCGACTGGCATAATGCGCTTTATGCCACAGGGAAGGTGGAAGGCGCGTTAACGGAACACGATGTCTACACCCTGGCGCAACATTATCTAACGCCGACGCAGTTGGCCGCCGTAAAAGAAGCGCAAAGCAGCGGTGCAGTACATGATGCGCTCCTCACTAACCAGGCACTGGCGCAGCATATGGACTTTAGCGGCACGCCTGCTTTTGTCGTCATGCCTCAGACGCAAAACGGTGATGTAAAACGGGTGACCGTGATCCCGGGAAGCACGACTCAGGATATGTTGCAAATGGCGATTCAGAAAGCGAAGGGGTGATATTCGCTCAGAGGAGAACGCACAGGAGTGAAAGTAAAATGAAGTCTATGCGTTGCGTCATACCGGTGATTTTACTTTCCTTTATCGTTCATGAAGGGACAGCGAAACCGACCGCTCAGATTCATTTTATGGGATCGGTTGTTGAGGCAGGCTGCTGGAATGACGTGGGAACCTTAGAAATTCAATGCCATAATAAAGAGGGAATTGAACGTTATATTATTGTCGAGAATATTATCACGCCGATATCGTCTCCTCATGCAACGGTAAAACGAGATTATTTGGATGAAGATAAGCAATTAACAGTGCTACGCATTGTCTATGACTGAACCGCGTAGCAGACCGCAGATGGTGTCCCGTCAGTGTCGTGTGAGGATATTATGAAAAATGTTCTCACCTTCCCGGGACACGGTCTACAGACTTTATCTTCAGATAAACGGTGCTAAAAAGAAAAGCACGATCAATAAAAAAAGAGTGGGAATACCAATGGATATAATTTTATTACATCGGTGAGTATGATGTTGAATAGCTTGTGGCGGTATGTCAGCAGCGTCAATGATAAATCTTTCATCGATTTTTATCCCCTGCCTGGGGAGCGTAACAAACAGTTCGAAAAGCCCGATTTGTTGTAAATCTCGTCTCAGCAGATAAAGAAGTTGCGTCAAATTAGCATCGCTAACAAATTGACTTCGCTCTCCCCAAACTGCGTGTGAAATCATCTCCCGCGTAATCAGTTTCTTGTAGGCATTTTCAAAAAGATAGCTTAAACAACGCGCACGCATTAGCGTCACCTTTAGCACTTTTTTATCATGTAATGATATTATTTCTCTTAACGACTCATTATAAATAAATTCGTTATTAATAGTATATTGTCTCATGAATTCACTCCGTTTTGATATTCATAAGGTAAGTTTCACACTGTCAGTGTGTTCACTGGCGGTAAAGTACTCCTTACATCAGTACGGATAAGCGTAGAGAACCGCAAAGAAATAAGAGAATCATTTGTGATTAAACAGGATAATATTATGCTTTTTTACTTTTTTATAAAGTGTGCCAGATGTTTTTGATGTTTTTTATAAAATAGCATCATGTGTTTTTATTTCACACAGGCTGAAATGATATCAATAAAATTATAATTTAATAACAAATAGGTAGAGGGAATGATTTACTTATTGAAATAAGTGTGGTGCAAGGTTAATCTGCGCCTTAAATGATGGTGCCAGATTATACCAGCCAGGATAACCTATATGCGGCCAATAAAAAATGCAAAAAAAATTGACTACAATCTGATCAAAGTGTTCGATACGGTTATTACTGAAGGAAATGCAACCAGGGCGGCGAGGAAACTGGATGTCACGCCTGCGGCGATCTCTCAGGCTCTTCTTCGTTTACAAAATCTTTATGGCGAAGACTTATTCATCAGAACCCGCAAAGGATTAGTCCCGTCCAGCAAAGGTAAATCGCTCCACCAGGTATTTCGCCAGGCAATTGAATCTATAGAAAGCACACTGTGCGATAAAACAGATGCTCAGGAGAGTAATGAACTCATTGTTCTGGGAAGTGATATCACTGAAAATTACTATTTTCCGGCATTGCTGGATACTGTGTTGATGAATCGATATATTATTAAACACTATGCGATTAAAAAAACAGGGGAATACTCGCCAGCCTCCATGCTGACGCATGGCTATGCGGATGTCATCATGGGAATTCTGGAAATTAAGAATGAGATGATCGAAAGTTATCTTATTGATAATTTATCTGATTTTGTTTGTGTTTGTGGTGAAAAAAGTCCATTGGTTGGGCTTGAAAAAATGTCTTTATATAATTTTTATGCTGCCAGACATGCTGTTTATCATTCAGATATGTTCTCTTCCTTCACCACTGATAGCATTGATTTATTCAAGAGCAGTACGCCTTATGCGGGGCGCAGGGAAATAGGTTATTATAGTGATTCACTATTTGGAGTTATCGGTGTTGTTGAAAAAAGCGATATGGTTGCGATTTTGCCAGGAAAGATTGCTACTTATTTTAGAGATGTGCGGCGTTATAATATAAAAATACTACGTATGCCTGATGAAATAATTTTTCGTACATTACCCGTTTATGCTTATCTGGCTACAAACAGCACCCATTATAAAAATGCCAAAAAACTGATATCAACATTTCAGTCGACCTTTCTTTTTAGCCAGGAAAAGCAGCCTGACGCTTTGGTTGAAGGAAGCACATCCTTATGCGATTTGTCGGTTTAATATCAAATTATTGTATTAAATAAATAACCGTTATGACCATGGTCAGTAAAGCAAAAAATAATGCTATATATTTATACTCTTCTTTTTTTAAAGAAGAGGGGAGGCAGCTTTTGTTTTCATTGCTGATAATAATGTTAGCATCTACTTTAATACCAGTTCGAGGCACCGTGGAAAAAAACTGGCTCAGGCCAAAGCCTTTAAGATCGCGCCGCAGTAGATATAAAATCTGGGTCAGGTTGGCGTCGCTGATAAATTGACTTCTTTCCCCCCAAAGTTCATTAGTGAGTTGTTTTTTATAAATGCTCTCTTGTTGTGCATGATTCAGCATATATTCCAGACACTTTATGCGCATTGCGGCAATTTTTATCATCTTTCCCGTTTTTATGTTTTTTAGCTCATTGGTCTTATCATTGTAAGTGTGCGTGCTGTTAATTAAATAAATAGTCATGATGTTATTTAATGGGTTTAATTGGGGTGGCGATAATAATATGCATATTAAATTTATGGATCAACTGGCGTGATTGTAATAGCGTCTTTTTTCCAGAGAAAATCGTATCGTGTCACAAAAATGATGGTTTTTTAGAAAAACTAAAATTTTATTTTTAGTCGCTCTAAAAATAAAATGATAGTAGTGTTAATTTTTATCAGTAGATTGATATGCTTTGATTGATTTATTGTTGATATAAAATAATTTGAATTATGGCGCAAGGCCTATGCCAACCATAAAAAAGGTATAGGCTATTAGTCACAATGCATTAATGCTACATAATTGTTATGCTTTTATATTAGCGCCAGGGAAATAAAATCTTCGGATGATAAAGAATAGTTTTAGTCTGGGCGTTATTTTATGGATGTTTTATTTTAAATTATTAAACCGATTTCTCTTGTTGACGTAGGGTTATTTGCTAAGCAACGGGCTGGCTTGTTGCGGCCGCTCGTTGTCTATATCTGAATTAATAAGGAGAAACGTATGAATAAGAAAAGTTCGTCAATGGTTAACATGCCCGCACCGCGTGAGCCGATTAACCAGAAAATCGATACCAATAACGCATTGGTGTTAAATCATAACGCCATATATGAACAACGATTAGCGGAGATCACGCAATCTAATACCTGTGACAAGGCCATTGTCACCGTAAATCCCTACGGGACCGCCCCGTTGAGTCTCTATCTGGGGGTTTGGATCGATGAAGCTGCCGCGCTTGAGATCAATGTTGTTGATAGCGAAGCGACGACAGAGGCAGTGCGTTATCAATATGATGTACATCCGGGCGCTAACCTTATTCCTGTGTGTGGGATGGTATCCGCGGTGAATAATCAGATTACCCTACGCCTTGCCTCGCAAATTGTCGGGCAATATACAGTAATGACAGACGCATTACCGCCCACGGATTCGGCTAACGTGAGCCTCGGTTTCCCTATTATTAGCGTCTCCTGTCCTGCGCAGCAGGCCTCGCTGATGGAGGAAGGGCTTTATTTCTCCACTTATTTTGATCGGTATAATCTGGCTTTTGATCATAACGGGATTGTCCGGTGGTATGTAAGTCAGGAAATCCCTTCTTATAATTTTGTCAGAATGGATAACGGCCATTTCCTGGCTACGTCACAGGGAATAAACCATTGTCTGAATATGTATGAATTTGACATTATGGGACGGGTTTATACGGTTTATCTTCTCGACAATGAGTTCCATCACTCCATTCTTCCCATTGAGAACAATCTGGCGATTGCGCCTTCAGAATATAGCAATGGACGGCCAGATGGTTACTCAACCGGGAAAGATGGCGTTTCTATTATTAACTTATCTACCGGACTTGAAGTCGCCTATTACGATATGCTGTATGTGATGGATTATTCCAGATCGCCGCGTCCTTCCGGAAGCGCGCCAGGTCAGGATGTATCAATGGATGACTGGCTGCATATCAACCAAAGCTATATTAATGAACCCAACAATTTGCTGATCTGTTCCGGTCGACATCAGAGCGCGATTTTTGGCGTAAATGTGGATTCCGGCGAACTGCGCTTTATTATGGCGAACCATGAGGATTGGTCTGACGAATTCAGGCAATACTTATTAACCCCTGTCGATGATGATGGTGTCCCGCTGTACGATCTTACCTCGCCGGGAGGGATTGATGCGGCAGATAAGAATTTCTGGACCTGGGGGCAGCATAACATTGTTGAAATTCCAAACGATGAGCCTGGTATCCTGGAGTTTATGGTCTTTGATAATGGTAACTATCGTTCACGCGAAGATGCGAAAAGTCTGTTGCCGCTCGATAACTTCAGCCGGGTGGTGCAGTTTAAAATAAACCTAAACACGATGACCGTAACGCGTCCGTATGAATATGGTAAAACGGAAGTCGGGAACCGGGGCTATAGCAGTTTTGTGAGCGCTAAGCATTTATTGACTAATGGTCACCTGGTTATTCACTTCGGCGCGACGACGGTTGATGAGTTTGAACATACCATTACCGCGCAACCAGGTTCCAGCGATCTTGTCGATCCGGATGAAGGGCAACAGGCGTTAGGCCGACTGGTATTACAAGAAATCAATAAAGAGACGAAAGAGGTTTTATTCGAAGCGATGGTGACGTCGGGCTATTTCAAGAACGAAGAGACGAATGGCACGAATTATCGTTATGATATTTCTGCATTTCGGGTATACAAAATGCCGCTGTTTGCATAACTAAGTATGTTATGCGGCCGGTTATCGACCGCATAACATTATGGCTTATTTGCTAATATCATCCACGCGCATGGTGTGGTCAGGTTGAATATTGTTAACCTGCTTCATATAGTTAACCAACGCTGGTGCGGTTTGTATCCCTATATATTTGATATTTTTACCTTTAGTGAAGGTAAATCCGCCACCACCTTTACCGATAAAGGAATCCAGCGCGACGGTATAGAGTTTATTGTCTTCTACCGGTTTGCCTTTGATATCAAATTCAACAATACGCTGGCCCAGCGGTTTGGTGCTGTCATATTTAAACTGGACGGTTTTCGATACGTGCAGCATACCGTTTTTCAGATCGGCAGCGTGTGACATGATGGATTTCAGGTCCTTACCGCTGATTTCCATGCTCATGACATCGTTGGTGAACGGATACATACTCAGCACATCACCATAGGTGATATTACCTTTAGGCAATTCGGTACGGATGCCGCCAGCATTATAGAAGGATGCGTCGGCGCCAGGAACGGTAGCCATCAGGGCATCGGTGATTAAGTTGCCGGTTGGCGCGGATTCACCGTAAGAACGGGTCAGCACTTCCGGAGAGTGCGCGACCACCTCATCGGTAATTTTCTTAACCTTGTTATCCCATTCGTCAATTTTGGCCTGCGTGACCGGATCTGGCTTATAAGTATCCGCATACATGGTGATCAACTTACCATTGTAGCTGTCCACTTTTTTGGTTTCCGGGTTCCAGTCAAGCACCAGTTTACCTAATTCGATGGTGTACGCATCCGTGGAAACGACAAGAGTATCGCCCACTTTAATCGGTTCTGGCGTACCTTTATGCGCATGGCCGGTAATCAGGACGTTAAGTCCATAGCCTTCCAGCGATTTCGCCATATCAACGTCGGTTTTCAGTGCGCGTGCGACATCAGCCTCGCCCGCGCTGGACTGCATACCCGGCACGCCTTCGTGGGCGAGCAGCACGGTCAGGTCAACTTTCCCTTTTAACTCTTCCAGCTGTTTTTTCACATAAGGAATCGGATCGCGGCAGTCAACGCCTTCACGCACGCCTGCGGCAATCGCTTCATAGAATGCGGAAACGCCGTGCATACCGATGACGCCGATCTTGAATCCATCTTTTTCCACGATGGTATACGGTTCTTTAATTAATGGCGTATCTGTGCCGCTGTAAAAAACATTATCCAACAATACCGGGAATTGCAATTTGCTGAGCTGTTTAACCAGATTCTCATGGCCATGGTCAAATTCATGGTTACCGACAGAGACGGCGTCGTAAGGCATGGTATTTAAAATATCAATAATAGCCTCGCCTTTGGTCAGCGTACTGATAAAAGGTCCGGTGAAATAGTCGCCAGCATCAAAGAAAAAGACATCTTTCTCTTTCGCTTTTGCATCTTTGACAATTTTCGAGATGGGCGCAAAGCCCCCTACCGGACGTGTCTTGGATACATAGGGGATAATTTCTGGGGTCACATGGGCATGTAAATCGTTTGTATAATAAATTGTGATGTCACGCGCATCGGCTGAAAAGGAAATGGCTGAAGACAAACCAATGCACAGCGACAGTAGGGATATCGAAAACTTTTTGTTCATATAAACCATCCATTTACGCTACATTAAAGAAAAACAATGTCTGTAGTCGTGTCATTCACGACTACAAACCGGGGAAATTAAGTAATATTCATCAAGTTTATTAATTATTAAAACTCGAAGCCGATCAGGTAATTCATACGGTCGCCGTAGCCGTCATACCCCAATTTATTATTGAAGTAACGGTAAGAGACGGAGGCGGTCCATCGCGGCATAAATTTCCATGTAAACGTCACCGCGCCGTTCAGGCCGGTCGTCCCACCCTGTTGTTCGGCGTAGGCATCATTACGATCCATTTCAACTTCGTTCCAGTTTGAAATGACGAACTTTTCATTAAACATATCGAAGTTATAAGCCGCGACCCAACCGAGAACATAACCGTTAAAGCCTGTCGCCTGTCCATACTTTTTAGAGGTATAATCGTTCGATAAGTTATGAACAGCGAAATAGGGCTTAATAAAGCCTGATGGGCTGGTTAAACCCAGATAACCTACCCCGTACATCATGTTTAATTCATCACCGAATTTATTCTCCATCGACATATAGAGTTTCATCATTGCGGTAAAGTTAGAGCCTTCTACCACCCTATAATGTCCCAGAAATTGGGTAACATGGTTACGGCCTTCTACCGGATGGTTGAGCACGTTCATTTCATAAAATGATGCAAATTCGCCCCTGTCAAACACGGCGCCGAAATCGGCTACCGCTTTCCACACTTCGCCGCGATCGACATTGACAAAGCCTTTATTCCAGTCGCCATATCCGAAGCTAAGTTTACCGTATACGCGTTTCAACTCCGCTGCCTGGCCATTAAAGCAAGAGAAAAGAACACATGCGGCGAGTAGACTATTAATATATTTCTTATTTTTCATGCTCAACTCCATGAGGTAAAAACACAGTGAAATGTTGTGTAAAGAAGCGAATTCTAAGGAGTGTATTTTTATACGTAGGTGATAGATGTCTCAAAAATATCAGCGACATATAATCGTCAAATATTCGTGTCAGATAATGTTGTTTATTACGCAATAACTATTTGATTTATAGTTTATGTCTCTGTTGTAAAAGTCACACCGGATAGCATGAAATTAATGAAACTTCGAATGGGAATAATCTCTCGCAAAGACAACTTACTGCCAGTAAATGAGGGTGTTACCGTTGAAACAGCAACATATATTGACATCACAATAGCGGTTCTGGCATATGGGCCATATTTGAGATCTGCATCACTCGTTCTCGATTTCTTTTTTTATAGACTGCTTCAGGCGTGTTTTCTTTAGCACGAAATATATTTATGGTATTAATATTATAATGAGTGTGAATAATTTTCTACGATAAAACGATGTTAATGGAAGAAATATAAGACAAATCGAATATATATAGTGCAATTAATTCAGGCTGTATTCCGCAGCCGGGTCTATCGGCAAATATATCGTAATCAGACCGTGCGATAACTCAAAGGAGTTGAAATGAAAAGAACAGTCGTTGCCAGTATGATAGGGTTGGCGCTATGCGCTGGAAGCGTATTATCAACCGCGCAAGCGGCAACCGCAAAGCGCCCTAACTTAGTCATTATTCTGGCGGATGATTTAGGGTATGGCGATCTCGCCACCTACGGGCACCGCATCGTTAAAACACCTAACATAGACAAACTGGCGCAGGAGGGGGTGAAGTTTACCGACTATTATGCGCCAGCGCCTCTGTGTTCTCCTTCCCGCGCGGGCCTGTTAACCGGTCGTATGCCGTTCCGTACCGGAATCCGTTCCTGGATACCGGAAGGCAAAGATGTTGCGCTGGGGCGTAATGAACTGACTATCGCCAATCTGCTAAAACAGCAGGGCTACGATACGGCGATGATGGGGAAATTACACCTGAATGCGGGCGGCGATCGCACCGATCAGCCGCAGGCGAAAGACATGGGCTTTGACTATACGTTGGTTAATCCGGCGGGATTTGTCACCGATGCTACGCTGGACAACGCCAAGGAGCGCCCGCGCTATGGCGTGGTGCATCCTACGGGGTGGATTCGTAATGGCCAACATATTGGCCGCGCAGATAAGATGAGCGGCGAGTTTGTGAGCTCTGAAGTGGTGAACTGGCTGGATAATAAAAAAGACGATAATCCGTTCTTCTTATATGTCGCCTTTACCGAAGTCCATAGCCCGCTGGCGTCGCCGAAAAAATACCTTGATATGTATTCGCAGTACATGACCGACTACCAGAAGCAGCATCCGGATCTGTTCTACGGCGACTGGGCAGACAAACCGTGGCGCGGCACCGGCGAATATTACGCCAATATCAGCTACATGGATGAGCAGGTCGGTAAAGTGCTGGATAAAATTAAGGCGATGGGCGAGGAAGATAACACCATCGTCATCTTTACCAGCGACAACGGCCCTGTCACGCGTGAAGCGCGTAAGGTATACGAGCTGAACCTGGCCGGGGAAACCGACGGTCTGCGCGGGCGTAAAGACAACCTGTGGGAAGGCGGCATTCGCGTACCGGCAATCATCAAATACGGCAAGCACATTCCACAGGGGATGGTAACGGACACGCCGGTATATGGTCTTGACTGGTTGCCGACGCTGGCCAACATGATGGACTTTAAACTTCCGACAGATCGTACCTACGACGGTCAGTCTTTAGTTCCGCTCCTGAAGGACAAGACTTTAAAACGCCAGAAACCGCTGATCTTCGGTATCGATATGCCGTTCCAGGATGATCCGACGGATGAGTGGGCGATCCGCGACGGCGACTGGAAGATGATCATCGATCGCCAGAATAAACCTAAATATCTCTATAACCTGAAAACCGATCGTTTCGAGACGCTCAATCAAATTGGTAAACAGCCGCAGATTGAGAAACAGCTTTACGGTAAGTTCCTGAAGTATAAAAAGGATATTGATAACGATTCGCTGATGAAAGCCCGTGGCGATAAGCCGACGCCTGTCACCTGGGGCTAATGGAATAATTATAAAAAATTAAGTATGCCACTTAGGGCGATGCCCACCTGATCCGGTCACTCTGTGCCGGATCAGGTTCTTTTATTTCAGGGAAGGTAATGATGTTTGGGAAAAGTTGTCAGGTCATGGTTAAACCAACCGGATCGGTGTGTAACCTTGACTGTAAGTACTGTTTTTATCTGGAGAAAGAAAAGCTCTATCCGGATCGAAAAAACCATTACAAAATGTCGGAAGAGACCCTCGAACTCTTCATCAGGCAGCAGATTGCCGCACAGGATATTGATGAGGTCATTTTTGCGTGGCAGGGTGGGGAACCCACATTAATGGGCATCCCGTTTTATCGTAAAGCCGTTGAATTTCAGCAGCGCTATTGTGGCGGCAAAACCATCGTCAATACCTTCCAGACTAACGGCATCCTGATCAACGACGACTGGGCGACCTTCTTCCGGGAGCATGATTTTCTGGTTGGCGTCTCTATTGATGGCGATGCCGCGTTACACGATGAATGGCGAGTGACGCGCTCCGGAAAGCCGACGCATGAAAAAGTAGAAAATGCGGTGCGTTGTCTGGCGCAGCACGACGTGGAATTTAATACCCTCACGGTGGTTAACCGTACCAATATGCACCATCCTGTTCAGGTCTATCGCTACCTGAAAAGCATTGGTAGCCGCTATATGCAATTTATCCCTTTAGTTGAACGATGCGGGGAAAATGGGCTGGCGCAGCCGCAGGATAAACATATCGCGATGACGCCGTGGTCGGTCGATAGCCTGCAATTTGGTCAGTTTCTGAATGCGGTATTTGATGTCTGGATCCGTGAGGATATCGGCGATATCGGCATCCAGCTATTTGAACAGACGCTGGCGGCCTGGTGCGGCCTGCCGCCGCAGGTTTGCGTTTTTGCTCCCACCTGCGGCAGCGCGTTTGCGATGGAAATGAACGGCGATGTTTATAACTGCGATCACTTCGTATATCCGCAATTTAAACTGGGCAATATCCACCAGAAGACGCTGCGTCAAATGAATCAGGGCGAACAAAATCGCCAGTTCGGCAGCGATAAACAGCATTCAATGGCGCAGGAGTGCCATCGCTGTCAATGGAAGTTCGCCTGCTATGGCGGCTGTCCGAAACATCGTTTTTTACCCTCCGCGTCAGGCGCAACCAATCATAACTATCTGTGTGCAGGTTATCAGGCTTTTTTCTCGCATACCGCGACGGCGATGAGTGCCATGCGAACCCTGTATGAAAAAGGCATCTCACCTGCAGAAATAAAGTCAATATTTGTTTGAAGGTAGTATTCGCAGGGAGTGAATATGTTTTCTCACATTAATGTCGATGCTTGCAAGACGCCAGGCTGCAAAAATCTGGGGATTCTGGGGAGTCCAGACTATCTACCGCAAGGGAAAAATGTTCTCTGTCGAGCGTGCGGTTTTTTGTTCCCCATTATCTCAGCCAGATCGCTTAATCTTTTTCGCCAGGCGGCGAATCAACCCTGGAAAGGTCTGGTGAAGTCCTGTCCGCATTGTGGCGGGACGTCGCTGAAAAAATATGGATTTTCCACTAAAGGTGAACGGCGTATGTATTGCCGCCAGTGTAATAAAACGTTCATCTCCTATACCGCTATCAGAAGCGACGCCAGACAAGAGAACCTTGCCACGTTGATTGGCGAAGGAGCGTCGCTAGTTGAAATACGCGCGGCGCTGGCGATAGACAGCACGGGTTTTAGCCGCGAATTACAAAAACTGTCCCGTCGCGCTAATCAAGCGGAACGCGATTTTGTGTTTCCCGCGTTTGACATCGCTATGAGCACGCGGGCGTTTCGTGTGAAATTTAACGGCGGCGACAGCAGCTTATACGTGTTGGTGACGGCGGAAGAAGAGAGCGGTAAGGTCGTCGCGATCTCAACGAATTACTCCGCCCAACCGGTGGAAGCGGATTATCAATATCATTCTGATTACGAAGAACGACTCCCGTCCGGCACGCTGGCGCATCTGGTGCAGCGAAAAGAGGCGATGACCATGCGCCGTAATGTATTATTTGATGTGGATTACGGCCCCGCCATTTTATATAAAAACGATCCGGGGATGTTAGTAAAACCCGTATTACCTGCTTATCGACATTTTGAGTTGGTTCAGGCGTTGACGGATGAGCGCTCCCTGAATGTCCAGCATTATCTCGATCACGAATGCTTCATTCTGGGCGGCTGTATGATGGCGAATTTTAGCTATCTTCGTCAGGGTCGCTGCCATATTTCGTTTGTGCGTGAAAGAGGCGTTACGCCGCCCAAACGCGATCTCCCTCCGCGGTTGTTTTTGAGCGGCGGAATTCGCAACAACGTCTGGCGTACATTTTCCACACGGGATTATGCGATGGCAGTATGCAATCTCACAGGAAATAAAAAGGTGAGTTTGTTACGCCATGCGACGTTAAATAGCGCGACGGCGTTTATTCGCTATGTTCACAACCATCCCTTCCTGCCGCATCTTAACCGGATGTCTCCTGGCAATGTTGTTGCCGTACTGGATTACCTAAAATTTGAATATAACGCTTCACGTAACTGAATTGCTAAAATAAAAAGTGTGATGAGGTGTTGTTGCGGTATTTTATTCGGACGGCTTAAAAATCCAGAGTATTAATTTTCGTGGTCCCCATGAGGGGCGATGAGATTAATACACTGGAGATTTATCATGAATACGTTAACTGCAACGTCTGTTGTCCTTCCTGCGCCGCGTCCGGCGATTAATCAGGGTATCGATATCAATAATGAAATGGTGCTTAACCATACTGCTATTTATGAAAATTGCCTTGCGCAGGTCACGCAAGAGAATACGGTAGAAAATGCGCTGATGTTGTTAGACCCTTACGGCACGGCGCCTTTAAGCGCTTATGCTGGCGTCTGGAGTCTGGAACCGGCTGAGATCATAGTCACGGTCCAGGATGCGGCAAAAACGGCGATGCCGGTAGAACATCTTTACACCCTTACGCCAGGCGCAAATCTGTTGCCGGTTCTGGGGCTGGTAGCGGATACTGAAAACCGTATTGTCTTTTCTCAGGCAGATACGCCGCTTGCCGTCTATACGCTCATCACACAGCCATTACCGCCGGTAGATTCCGCGGAAGTCGTATTAGGTTTTCCGATTATCAACGTGACGCAACCTGCTACCGATGCGGACAAGATGGCGCCAGGGTTTTATTTTATTACGCATTTCGATCGCTATAATTACGCATTAGATCAGAATGGTCTGGTGCGCTGGTACGTTACTCAGGATTATCCGTCTTATAATTTTGTTCGAATTGATAATGGCCATTTCCTCACCACTTCAGAAGCGAAAAATACCTATCTGGATATGTATGAGTTCGACATGATGGGGCGTCTTCACACATTCTATAATCTCGATAATCAATTTCACCATTCTATCTGGCCGTGGGATAGCAATACCATTGTTGCGCCCTCTGAATATACCTCGGGTCGGCCCGACGATTTGAAAACCAATGAAGACGGCGTATCGGTTGTCGATCTGACTACCGGGCTGGAGACCGCTTACTACGATATGGCGAAAGTGTTGGATACGACGCGGGTTTCCCGTCCTTCAGGTACGGCGCCGGGAGAAGACCCGACGGTTAAAGACTGGCTGCACATAAACCAGAGCTACGTGAATGAGACGAATCAGTTGTTAATTGCGTCCGGGCGTCATCAGAGCGCGGTGTTTGGCGTCGATCTGCAAACGCAAGCGTTACGCTTTATTTTGTCAACGCATGAAGACTGGGACGACGCTTATCAGCCTTATCTTTTAACCCCGGTCGACAGTGACGGTGTGGCGCTTTACGACTTTAGCAAACAGGAGGATATCGACGCGGCCGACCGTGACTTTTGGACGTGGGGCCAGCATAACGTCGTTGAAATCGCCAATAATACGCCGGGTATAGTGGAGTTTATGGTATTTGATAACGGTAACTACCGTTCGCGTGATGACAGCAAAAGTCTGTTACCGCCGGATAACTACAGCCGCATTGTCCATTTCGTGGTGAATATGAATGAGATGACCGTTATGCGGCCATTTGAATACGGCAAGGAGCTGGGCGCGCGTGGCTACAGTAGCTGCGTTAGCGCGAAAGCGATCCAGCAGAATGGCAATATTGTGGTGCATTTTGCCGACTGCACGTTTGATGAAAATGGCCGCGCCATCTCTTGCCAGCCTGGCGAGAGCGATATTATCGATCCGCAGGCGGGCAGCGAGGCGATGGGGCTGCTAATTTTACAGGAGATTGCGCCTACGGAGAAAACTGTGCTTTTTGAAGCGACCATGACGTCAGGTTACTACAAAAACGCGGAAACGAACGGGGAAGGCTATCGCTACGATATTACCAGTTTCCGGGTGTATAAAATGGATCTGTACGCGTAGCGGTCTATCATCAATGACTGACTGCACTAAAAAAGTCCGGCGTAAGTCGGACTTCATTTCGTAAAAAACGAGCTATTCATCATATATAATCTAATTTTAACGATGAGTCAGGCGAGGTAAGATAGTAGATTCGAAGAATTCACCTGATTGAGAGAATAAAAAGTGAAACATCTGCACCGATTTTTTAGCAGCGATGCCTCTGGGGGCATCATTCTCATCATCGCCGCTGCGCTGGCTATGCTGATGGCCAATATGGGCGCGACCAGTGGATGGTATCATGATTTTCTGGAGACGCCGGTTCAGCTACGGGTTGGGGCGCTTGAAATCAACAAAAACATGCTGCTGTGGATCAACGATGCGCTGATGGCCGTGTTTTTCCTGTTGATTGGCCTGGAAGTTAAGCGCGAACTGATGCAAGGCTCGTTAGCCAGTCTGCGCCAGGCTGCTTTTCCGGTGATTGCCGCCATCGGCGGGATGATTGTACCGGCATTGCTCTATCTGGCCTTTAATTACTCCGATCCGGTCACTCGCGAGGGCTGGGCTATTCCTGCCGCGACGGATATCGCCTTTGCGCTGGGCGTGCTGGCGCTGTTGGGCAGCCGGGTTCCGCTGGCGCTGAAAATATTCCTGATGGCGCTGGCGATCATCGATGATCTCGGCGCCATCGTTATTATCGCACTGTTTTATACCAGCGATCTTTCTATCGTCTCGCTGGGCGTGGCGGCGTTCGCGATTGCCGTGCTGGCGCTGCTGAACCTGTGCGGCGTCAGACGGACAGGGGTATATATTCTGGTCGGGGCAGTGCTGTGGACGGCGGTACTGAAGTCCGGCGTTCACGCGACGCTGGCAGGCGTCATTGTCGGTTTCTTTATTCCGCTGAAAGAAAAACACGGTCGCTCGCCGGCCAAGCGTCTGGAGCATGTTCTGCACCCGTGGGTCGCGTACCTGATCCTGCCGCTCTTCGCTTTTGCGAATGCCGGTGTTTCTCTTCAGGGCGTCACGATTGACGGTCTGACCTCCATGCTGCCGTTGGGAATTATTGCCGGTCTGCTGATTGGTAAGCCGCTGGGGATTAGCCTGTTTTGCTGGCTGGCGCTGCGTTTCAAGCTGGCGCATCTGCCGCAGGGGACCACTTATCAGCAAATCATGGCGGTCGGCATTTTGTGTGGCATTGGCTTTACGATGTCCATCTTTATCGCCAGCCTGGCATTTGGCAATGTCGATCCGGAACTTATTAACTGGGCGAAATTGGGCATTTTGATTGGTTCATTGCTCTCCGCAGTGGTGGGGTATAGCTGGTTGCGCGCGCGTTTGAACGCGCCGGCATAATCAGTACGAAGGAAAGGGGGAGCGATGTATCGCTCCCTTGCGACATTGAACAGGGAGAGGAATGAGCATGTCTCATATTAACTACAACCATCTTTATTACTTCTGGCATGTCTATAAAGAAGGTTCTGTCGTGGGTGCCGCAGAGGCGCTTTTTCTGACGCCGCAAACCATTACTGGTCAAATTAAAGCCCTGGAAGAGCGTTTACAGGGGAAGCTATTTAAACGTAAGGGACGCGGTCTTGAGCCCAGCGAACTGGGCGAGCTGGTTTTTCGCTATGCGGACAAAATGTTTACGCTAAGCCAGGAGATGCTGGATATCGTCAATTACCGCAAAGAATCAAACCTGTTGTTTGATGTCGGCGTCGCCGATGCTTTATCCAAGCGTCTGGTCAGCAGCGTTCTGGATGCGGCGGTGGTGGTGGACGAACCCATACATCTGCGTTGCTTCGAGTCCACGCACGAAATGTTGCTCGAACAGCTCAGCCAGCACAAGCTGGATATGATTATCTCCGACTGCCCGATAGATTCCACGCAGCAGGAGGGGCTATTCTCAGTCAAAATCGGCGAATGTAGCGTCAGTTTCTGGTGTACGAATCCACTTCCCGAAAAAGCGTTCCCTGCCTGCCTGGAAGAGCGACGTTTGCTGGTGCCGGGACGGCGCTCGATGCTGGGGCGTAAATTGTTGAACTGGTTTAATTCGCAGGGGTTGCAGGTTGAGATCCTCGGCGAATTTGATGACGCGGCCTTAATGAAGGCGTTTGGCGCGACGCACGATGCGATTTTTGTGGCGCCGAGCCTTTATTCGCTGGATTTTTATGCCGATGAGTCGGTAATAGAGATTGGGCGCGTGGAGAATGTCATGGAAGAATATCATGCGATTTTTGCCGAGAGAATGATCCAGCATCCGGCGGTGCAGCGTATTTGCAATGCGGACTACTCGGCATTGTTTAAGCTACAGTAGACGTACCTACCGTAATACTTCCGGCTGCGGAACTAGCCCGCAGCCGGAATCATTCTACAAGTTCAGCAGGCTACGGTACTGCCCACCTTCGCGGATAAACACCGGAATTCTGTTCAGTGGCGTAGCGTAATGCAGCGTCTGCCCTCCTGAATAGCTTTCACCGGTCGCAAGATCCGTCCATGTTTCCCCTTCTGGTAGCCAGATATCACGTTCGCGCATACCTTCATGCATGACGGGGGCGATCAGCAGGTCAGGACCAAAACAATACTGGTCGGTGATTGCCCAACTTGTTTCCTGTTCGGGGAATTCAAAGAACAGGGGGCGCATCACTGGCGTATTGTGCTTATGGGTTTCCTCCATCAGCGCTTTGATATAGGGCTTGAGTTTTTCTCGCAACGCCAGGCAACCTGTCAGTACCTCGCATACTTCCTCACCGTAGCTCCAGACCTCGTTCGGCGCACCTGTAGGGCACTGGGCGATACCATCCCGATACGGTTGTGCGGGTAAAATCTGCGGATCGCGGTTGCCGTGCAGACGCATCACCGGGCTAAAGACGCCCCACTGGAACCAGCGAATCAGCAATTCATGGAATTTCGGGTCGTGAATATTACCGCCATGGAAACCGCCGATATCCGTCGTCCACCACGGTATCCCCGCGATTCCCATATTGAGTCCGGCGGCAAACTGGTTGCGTAGCGATCTAAACGAGGAGTGAATATCCCCTGACCAGACCAGTGCGCCGAACTTCTGACTGCCGGCCCAGGCGCAGCGTAGCAGGTTGATAACCTGGTCTTCGCCATCGGCTTTCATGCCGTCAAAAAAGGTTTTAGCGTACATACGTGGGTAGATATTGCCCACTTCCAGTACCGGCCCGGCATGGTAGCGATAGTTGTCGTAGTCGTAAACGCTGAACTCAGGTTCGGCTTCATCTAACCAGAATAACTTCACGCCTTTATCGTAATAGTTGCGTTTGGCTTTGCCCCAGACGTAGTCGCGCGCGCCCGGATGAGTCGCATCAAAGTAAGTGGTATTGCCGAGGAAATCCATATTGATCGGCAAGCCACGTTCCGTTTGTACCAGCCAGCCGTTTTCGCGCATCTCCCGATAGCTTTCGGTACGGTTATCCACCGTCGGCCAGACGGAGACCATCAGCTCAATTCCCAGCGATTTCAGCTCGGCAATCATGGCGTCAGGATCGGGCCAGTCGCGCGCATCGAACATCCAGTCACCCTGATTCGGCCAGTGAAAGAAGTCGATAACGATCACCGAGATAGGCAGATTGCGGCGCTTATATTCGCGGGCGACCTCCAGCAGCTCTTCCTGCGTACGATAACGGAGTTTGCACTGCCAGAAGCCCATGGCGTAGTCCGGCATCATCGGCGGCGTGCCGGTAGCCAGCGCGTAAGCCCGGCTAATTTCTGCCGGGGTATCGCCAGCCGTGATCCAGTAGTCTAACTGTTCGCTGACCTGCGCTTCCCATTCGGTAACGTTTTGGGCAAAGGTTACGCGTCCGACTGCCGGGTTGTTCCATAAAAATCCGTAGCCCAGACTGGAGAGCATAAACGGTACTGAGGCCTGGGAGTTACGTTGCGCCAGCTCAAGCACGCATCCTTTGAGATCCAGGTTGGCCTGTTGATACTGCCCCATACCATAAATTTTTTCCCCTTCGGTGGCTTCGAAGCGGGCTTTCAGTGAATATTTCCCACCCGGAATAGGGCGGAACTCGCGTCCCTCAAGGTTGAGTGCGCTGACGTACTGGCCGTGAGATGATTCATCCTCGCCAATTTCGCCCCGCAGGCGCCAGAACTCCTGCAACAGGGGTTTGTGTGGATGGCGGTAAAAGGCAACCTGTCCTTTTTGATTGACGATAGCGATAATTTTGCCGTTGGTCAGCGTTGCCTGGTGGTGCTCATAATCAATGTGGCACTGGCTTTCTGCGACTGGCTCAGTCAATGCCCAGTCTTCATTTCTCATTACCGGCAGATGACGGCCGCTGCGTACGCGCAGGCTGTTCTCGCCCCAGGGTTCAATCCATAAATAGCGATCGTTTTGCTGCCAGACCAGACGACGCGGGTCTTGTTGCATAAATGGCATGGTGGTGCCTCCCATATTCGAGGGTGAAGGTAAAGAACGTTATGAGTTGACGGTTTCCAGATCGTGGCGAATCTTCTCTTCCATCGCTTCGTATTTGCGAAAGAAAAGTAGTGGGATCGCTGCGAGCGCGAAGAGTAGGGCGGGTGCCCAGATAAAGGCCCAGATAATGCCCTCCAGACCCGCAGCACTCTGGGCATGGTTGGGGACATAGCCAAAACTGTTCATGATCCAGGCGGCGAAAGCGGTGCCGAGGCCACTACCCATCTTGATGCAGAAGGTGCTGCCGAAGGCGATAAGAATGCCGGTAGCCTTAATACCGGTCTTCCAGGCGCCGAAATCAACGGCGAAGCCCAGCATGGCAAATGGCATTGAGCAGGCGATACCGCTGCCGATATTGCCGAGTATCCAGGCGGCGATGAGGAAAGTAATGTTGTCCGCTGCCAGCCACATCATGACGCCGCCAAACGTGGCGACCAGCAGACCGCCTACCCATATCCAGGTTTTAGCCAGGTATTTGCTAAAGAAGGGGATAGCGATGATAAACAGGATCTGAATCGTCGCCAGGCTGTTAATCAGCGGTACCAGATCTTTACGGTCGAGGTTGTAGGTCAGATAATAGACAATGGTCGTGTTACGCTGCTGTAGGGCAATCCAGAAGATCAGATTAGCCAGCACCATCAGGATCCACGGCCAGTTACCTTTCATCGCCGCGAAACTTTTTTCATCGGCAACTTAGGTTCATGCTGTATTTTATCCGTATCCATTTCACGAATGTTTTTAAACGCAAAGAGCGTTAGCGCGCAGGATATAATGGCAAACGTAATTGCCGTATAAATAAAACCAGCGTGATCATCACCGTTACCTAAAAAAGCGACTAACGGCAAGGCGGTCGCGTTCATTAATAAAACCCCAATTTGCCCACCGGTCATTCGCCAGGAATTTAAAACCAGTCTTTCCTTGGGAGATAAGGTCATCAGGGGTAATATTGCACTGAGTGGTGTATTAAGTCCGGTAAATAGAATGCTGGCAATCATATAAGATATTGCTGCATAGATGGCTTTTCCTGTCATACTGATATCTGGAGACCAAAATGACAGCGCACTGAATACCGCAAAAGGCAGCGGTAACCATAAAAACCAGGGACGACATTTACCGTAGCGTGAACGTGTTTTATCGATGATGATCCCCCATATGGGGGCGTCTATGCCATCGATAATACGCGCCAGCAGCAGGATAACGCCTGCTACGGCAAGGCTAATGCCCGCAACGTCTGTGTAGAAATATAAAATGTACGTTGAACCGAAGCAGTACAGCAGATTACCCGCCACATCCAAAGAGCCGTAGCTAATACGCTGTAGTAAAGACAATGATGCTGACCCGGAAGGCTGGGTATCCTCAATGACAGAACTCATAATGATAACTCCGATATTGGTACGATACGCCCAGAAAAACAACCTCTACTTTCTAAGCAAGTTTTGAATATTATTTTTATGTCGTTTCTGAATTTAACCTCAGATTAAAATGAGTAAGTAAGGTGTACATGAAAAGTAGTTAACCCGACGGCATCAATCAATTATTAAATCTTACATCAGGATTGCGTTTATTAGTTTTTGAATGAGCGATGTTTTTATTTGCTAAGGTGGTCACAGTTTTTTCAGTAATGAAATAAGAAAAGGAAAACAGTGAAAGAAAATAACTTTCAAGTATTACGTGACTAAGGGAGGGGGAGCTGAAAAAATAGGCTGGTCAGGAAGAGCGTGAACGAGTGAGGTCAGCGCCAGCGGTTGACGAGCAAAACGGCAGATAGCAGGCATAAAAAAACCCGCTTTACGCGGGTTTTTCTACAAAGCTGATAACAAGCAGGCGATTAAGCCAGTTTGTTGATCTGTGCAGTCAGGTTAGCTTTATGACGTGCAGCTTTGTTTTTGTGGATCAGACCTTTAGCAGCCTGACGGTCCACGATCGGTTGCATTTCGTTAAATGCTTTCAGTGCAGCAGCTTTGTCGCCAGCTTCGATAGCTGCGTATACTTTCTTGATGAAAGTACGCATCATAGAGCGACGGCTTGCGTTGTGCTTACGAGCCTTTTCAGACTGAACGGCGCGCTTCTTAGCTGATTTGATATTAGCCAAGGTCCAACTCCCAAATGTGTTCTATATGGACAATTCAAAGGCCGAGGAATATGCCCTTTTAGCCTTCTTTTGTCAATGGATTTGTGCAAATAAGCGCCGTTTAAATTGCAGCACTCGTTGCGTAGTGATGGCGCAGGATTCTACCAGCTTGCGTGCTGTGAATACAGCCTTTCCATGAGAAAAATTGCATTAAGCGGCGGGTTTTGGGGCGGAGTTTGCCGCATGGCGATGAAAAGCATCTTCTTTATGTTTCATCAGGGCAATAGTCGGTTAACCTTGACCGCTGTACAAGGTATACTCTTGCGATTTTCACTGTTTTGAGTCAGACATGAAGCTGATACGCGGCATACATAATCTCAGTCAGGCCCCGCATGGGTGTGTGCTGACCATTGGTAATTTCGACGGCGTACATCGGGGGCATCGCGCTCTACTGCAGGGTTTGCAGGAAGAAGGACGCAGACGCGGTCTGCCGGTGGTGGTCATGATTTTCGAACCGCAGCCGCTGGAGCTGTTCGCGACGGATAAAGCGCCCGCCCGCCTGACGCGCCTGCGTGAAAAACTGCATTACCTTGCGCAGTGCGGCGTGGACTATGTGCTGTGCGTGAAATTCGATCGCCGCTTTGCCGCTTTGACGGCGCAAACGTTTATCAGCGAACTGCTGGTGGAGCGACTTGGCGTGCAATTTCTTGCCGTCGGCGATGATTTCCGCTTTGGTGCTAGCCGCGCGGGCGATTTCTTGTTATTACAGAAGGCGGGGGCGGAGTATGGTTTTGCGGTTTCCAGCACCCAAACCTTTTGTGAAGGCGGCGTGCGTATCAGTAGTACCGCAGTGAGACAGGCGCTGGCGGAGGATAACCTGGCGCTTGCCGAAAGCCTGCTGGGACATCCCTTTACTATTTCCGGGCGTGTCGTTCATGGCGACGAGCTGGGACGTACCATTGGCTTCCCGACGGCGAACTTACCGCTGCGCCGTCAGGTCTCCCCGGTCAAAGGGGTCTATGCGGTGGAAGTCACCGGGCTTGGCGATAAGCCGTTACCCGGCGTAGCGAACATTGGCACTCGTCCAACGGTGGCTGGCGTGCGTCAACAACTGGAAGTGCATCTGCTGGACGTTGTAATGGACCTCTACGGTCGCCATATAGATGTAATACTGCGTAAAAAGATACGTAATGAGCAGCGATTTGCGTCGCTTGATGAGCTAAAAGCGCAAATCGCACGCGATGAGTTAACGGCCCGCAAGTTTTTTGGGCTAGCCGGGCAGGTGTAACCCTGACGGTGTTTATCAAACCGAAATACGGAACCGAGAATCTGATGAGTGACTATAAATCGACCCTGAATTTGCCGGAAACAGGGTTCCCGATGCGCGGCGACCTCGCCAAGCGTGAACCGGGAATGCTGGCGCGTTGGACCGATGATGATCTGTACGGCATCATTCGTGCGGCCAAAAAAGGCAAAAAAACCTTCATTCTGCATGATGGCCCTCCATATGCGAATGGCAGCATTCATATTGGTCACTCAGTTAACAAGATTCTGAAAGACATTATCGTGAAGTCCAAAGGACTGTCGGGATTTGACTCGCCTTACGTGCCGGGCTGGGACTGTCACGGTCTGCCTATCGAGCTGAAAGTCGAGCAGGAGTTCGGTAAGCCGGGCGAGAAATTCACCGCCGCTGAATTCCGCGCTAAGTGCCGCGAATATGCCGCTACGCAGGTTGACGGCCAGCGTAAAGACTTCATTCGTCTGGGCGTGTTGGGCGACTGGTCGCATCCGTACCTGACCATGGACTTCAAAACCGAAGCCAACATCATCCGCGCGCTGGGCAGAATTATCAAAAACGGTCATCTGCACAAAGGCGCTAAGCCGGTGCACTGGTGCGTTGACTGCCGTTCCGCGCTGGCGGAAGCGGAAGTTGAATATTACGACAAAACGTCACCGTCGATCGACGTGGCGTTCCGCGCCGTCGATCAGGATGCGGTGAAAGCGAAGTTTGGTCTGCCGGGCGTGAGCGGCCCTGTGTCGCTGGTTATCTGGACCACCACGCCGTGGACTCTGCCGGCTAACCGCGCCATCTCCCTGGCGCCGGACTTTGATTATGCGCTGGTGCAGATTGACGGCCAGGCGGTGATTCTGGCGAAAGATCTGGTTGAAAGCGTCATGCAGCGTATTGGCGCGGCTGAATACACCATTCTCGGCACCGTTAAAGGCGCGGAGCTGGAACTGCTGCGCTTTACCCATCCGTTTATGGGCTTTGACGTGCCGGCGATCCTCGGCGATCACGTCACCCTGGACGCCGGTACCGGCGCGGTACATACCGCCCCTGGCCACGGCCCGGATGACTACGTGATCGGCCAAAAGTATGGCCTGGAAACGGCTAACCCGGTTGGGCCGGACGGCGCTTACCTGCCAGGCACATATCCAACGCTTGACGGTGTTAACGTCTTCAAAGCGAACGATATCGTTATTGAACTGCTGAAAGAAAAAGGCGCGCTACTGCATGTCGAAAAAATGCAGCACAGCTATCCGTGCTGTTGGCGTCACAAAACGCCGATCATTTTCCGCGCGACCCCGCAGTGGTTCGTCAGCATGGATAAAGAAGGGCTTCGTCAACAGTCCCTGAAAGAGATCAAAGGCGTTCAGTGGATCCCGGACTGGGGTCAGGCGCGTATTGAATCAATGGTCGCTAACCGTCCTGACTGGTGTATCTCACGTCAGCGTACCTGGGGCGTACCAATGTCGCTGTTCGTGCATAAAGAAACGCAGGAGCTGCTGCCGATTGAGCGTACTCTGGCGGCGATGGAAGAGGTGGCGAAACGCGTTGAAGTTGACGGTATCCAGGCGTGGTGGGATCTCGACCCGAAAGAGATCCTCGGCGAAGATGCCGCTCAATACGAGAAAGTTCCGGATACGTTGGACGTTTGGTTTGATTCCGGTTCCACCAGTTACTCCGTGGTTGACGCACGTCCGGAATTCGCCGGTCATGCTGCCGATATGTATCTGGAAGGGTCTGACCAGCATCGCGGCTGGTTTATGTCCTCCCTGATGATTAGCGTGGCGATGAAAGGCAAAGCGCCATACCGCCAGGTACTGACTCACGGTTTCACCGTCGATGGTCAGGGGCGCAAGATGTCCAAGTCCATCGGTAACACCGTGTCGCCGCAGGATGTGATGAATAAACTGGGCGCGGATATCCTGCGTCTGTGGGTGGCGTCTACTGACTATACCGGCGAAATGGCGGTCTCTGACGAGATCCTCAAACGTGCTGCCGACAGCTATCGTCGTATCCGTAATACCGCGCGCTTCCTGCTGGCGAACCTCAATGGCTTCAATCCGGCCACCGATATGGTCAAACCGGAAGAGATGGTGGTGCTGGACAGGTGGGCGGTGGGCTGCGCGAAAACGGCGCAGCAAGAGATTCTGAAGGCATACGAAGCTTACGACTTCCATGAAGTGGTACAGCGCCTGATGCGCTTCTGCTCCGTTGAAATGGGCTCGTTCTACCTCGACATCATCAAAGACCGCCAGTACACCGCGAAGGCCGATAGCGTCGCGCGTCGTAGCTGCCAGACTGCGCTGTATCATATCGCAGAGGCGCTGGTTCGCTGGATGGCACCGATCATGTCCTTCACGGCTGATGAAATCTGGGGCTACCTGCCGGGCGAGCGTGAAAAATATGTCTTCACCGGCGAATGGTACGACGGGTTGTTTGGCCTGGAAGAGAATGAAGAATTTAATGACGCATTCTGGGACGATGTCCGCTATATCAAGGACCAGGTCAACAAAGAGCTGGAAAATCAGAAAGCCAATGGCATCAAATCGAACCTGGAAGCAAAAGTGACGCTGAAATATGCTGACGATGCTAACGGTACGATCAAGAAGCTAAAACTGTTGGGTGAAGAGGTCAGATTTATCTTCATTACTTCCCAGTTCGTGATTTCTGAGCAAGCGGGGGGTATTGATGATGAAAATATTCAGTACAATGCTGGTAATACGACAGTTCAGGCAGTGGTAACGCGTGCCGAGGGTGATAAGTGTCCGCGCTGCTGGCACTACACTACTGATGTCGGCAAGGTGGCGGAACATGCAGATATCTGCGGACGCTGTGTCAGCAACATCGCCGGTAATGGCGAACAACGTAAATTTGCCTGATGAGTAAACCACTCTGTTCAACAGGACTACGCTGGCTATGGCTGGTAGTAGTCGTGCTGATTATCGATTTGGGCAGCAAATACCTGATCCTCCAGAATTTCGCTCTGGGGGATACGGTAGGGCTGTTCCCGTCGCTTAATCTGCATTATGCGCGTAACTACGGCGCGGCTTTTAGCTTCCTGGCGGATAGCGGCGGCTGGCAGCGCTGGTTCTTTGCCGGGATTGCGATAGGTATCTGCGTAATTCTTTTGGTGATGATGTATCGCTCGAAAGCGACGCAGAAGCTGAATAACATCGCTTATGCGTTAATCATCGGCGGCGCGCTGGGTAACCTGTTCGACCGCCTGTGGCACGGCTTTGTTGTCGATATGATCGATTTTTACGTCGGCGACTGGCATTTCGCGACGTTCAACCTTGCCGATAGCGCGATCTGTATCGGCGCGGCGCTGATTGTACTGGAAGGCTTTTTGCCGAAGCCGACAGCGAAAGAACAGGCATAAGCGTAAATACCGGGTGGCGCTTATCCGGTTTTGTAGGCCTGATAAGCGCAGCGCCATCAGGCAAACGTGGTGCCGGATGGCGGTGAAAACGCCTTATCCGGCCTACGGTTTTATCGTTCTTTGTGCCTCCGGGCAAAACACGTGAGCAATTTGCATGTCTAAATCCGTACAGAGCAACAGCGCGATCCTCGTTCACTTCACCCTGAAACTGGATGATGGCTCAACGGCGGAATCTACCCGCAATAACGGCAAGCCAGCCCTGTTCCGTCTTGGCGATACCTCGCTTTCCGAAGGTCTGGAGCAGCAGCTTCTGGGGTTGAAAGAAGGGGAAAAGAAAGCGTTTTCGCTGGAGCCTGACGCCGCGTTTGGCGTCCCCAGTCCGGACTTGATCCAGTATTTCTCGCGCCGTGAGTTTATGGCGGCGGGCGAACCGGAAGTCGGGGCGATTATGCTTTTTACCGCAATGGATGGCAGCGAAATGCCTGGCGTGATTCGCGAAATCAACGGCGACTCGATTACCGTTGATTTTAACCATCCGCTGGCCGGGCATACCGTTCACTTTGATATTGAAGTGCTGGAAATCGATCCGGCGCTGGAGGCATAAACATGCAGATCCTGTTGGCCAACCCACGCGGTTTTTGCGCCGGGGTAGACCGCGCTATCAGCATTGTTGAAAATGCGCTCGCTATTTACGGCGCGCCAATTTACGTTCGGCACGAAGTCGTGCATAACCGCTATGTAGTGGACAGCCTGCGCCAGCGCGGGGCGATCTTTATAGAGCAAATTAGCGAAGTGCCGGATGGCGCCATTCTGATTTTCTCCGCTCATGGGGTTTCCCAGGCGGTGCGTAACGAGGCGAAAAGCCGCGATCTTACCGTTTTTGACGCCACCTGCCCGCTGGTGACGAAAGTCCATATGGAAGTGGCGCGTGCCAGCCGTCGCGGTGAGGAATCTATTCTCATCGGCCACGCCGGGCACCCGGAAGTGGAAGGCACCATGGGCCAGTACAGCAACCCGGAAGGGGGGATGTACCTGGTTGAGTCGCCAGAGGACGTCTGGACGCTGAATGTCAAAAATGAAGGCAAGCTCTCCTTCATGACGCAAACCACGCTTTCCGTGGACGATACGTCCGATGTGATTGATGCGCTGCGTAAACGCTTTCCGAAAATCGTCGGCCCGCGCAAAGACGATATTTGCTATGCCACTACTAATCGTCAGGAAGCGGTGCGGGCGCTGGCCGAGCAGGCTGACGTGGTGCTGGTGGTCGGCTCGAAAAACTCTTCTAACTCTAACCGGCTGGCGGAACTGGCCCAACGGATGGGAAGAACCGCGTTTCTTATCGACGATGCGGCGGATATCCAGGAGGCGTGGGTGAAAGAAGCCGCCTGCGTCGGCGTCACCGCTGGCGCTTCCGCGCCGGATATTCTGGTGCAGAATGTTATTGCGCGTCTGCGCGAGTTTGGCGGCGGCGAAGCCGTCACGCTTGAGGGGCGCGAAGAAAATATTGTTTTCGAAGTGCCGAAAGAGCTGCGTGTGGATGTTCGTGAAGTCGAATAAGATTTCACAATTCAGAAATCTGCCCGATGACGCTACGCTGACCAGATCTTAAGGATTTCTTTTGATATTCAATGTGCGACAGGAAAAATAAGGCGTAGTCGTCATCCGGTGCTAATGCCCCACCTTTTTGCTATTCATCTGAAAAACCAGCACAATCGTTGCTGGTTTTTGGGTTGTAATACCTACAGGGATAAGGGAAATGGGCAAAATAAAATATGGATTGCCAACGTTACTCGCCATCGGCTTTTGGATGGACGCGGCAAGCGCCACGGTGCTGGAGCTACCCGCCTGGGAGCGAAACTATACCGGGACTATCGCGGGGAAACCGGTAAACGTTAATATCACGCGATTTGGTAACTCTCTTAATGGATATTACTGCTATGAACCTTGCAATCAGCACAAGGCAGTGATTGTTCTACGCGGCTCACTCCAGGATAAAGAGGTGCATCTTGAAGAACGCGTGAAGGCGCTTTCGGGTTACTGGAATGCGGAAATCTCCAGTAGTGAGATTAAAGGCGAATGGACGTCCGCAGATAAAAAACGACATTTTCCTGTTGCCCTTATCTACCTCAAACCTAAAAACTCCCCTGATATTGTGCTGGTCACGAACACGAATGATGCAGGGGGTTACGACCCTTCCAAAGAGATTGATTGCGGCAATACGCCTGCCATTTCGGCGATAAAATTATACCGTGATGGTAAACTCATACAGACCTTAGATACCGCCTCGGTGGGCACTTGTAGCCCGTTTATGCCTCAATGGGGGGATGTCAATTTTGATGGCTACCCGGATCTGTCGATTGTAACAGAGTTACTTGCTGGGCCGGATGCTCCAGTACAAACATGGCTCTATGACCCCGCCAAACAGCGTTATGTTGATGCGCCAGCGTCTTATCAGGAAATCACTTCACCAGAGATCGATGCTGAACATAAACAGATTGTCAGCTATTGGCGCGGCGGTTGCTGCAGCCATGGCGTCAATGTGTATCGCTGGAAAGGAAAAACGATTGAACTGATCGATCGCGGTGAAAGCTACTTTCAGCCTGTGATCAGTAAAGGCAAAATGTATAACTGCTACATGATACCTTCCTACGCTGATGGGCGTATTATTTATCCGCTAGTACGTAAAAATGGTCATTTGACGCCGCCTTTTAGCCTTGATGAGACGTGTCAACCTTTTTGGCTAACCGGTAATGTTCGTACCGTGATTCAGGCAGAAAAACCCGGCGCTGAGCCCGAATCGCTTGAGATTCAGTGGCAGGAAAACAAAGCATCGCCAGGGCGTTTTTGCCCATTAGTTCCGTTTGTCGAAGGTAATAAGCTAAGTCCGCGTCTGGTGACGGATGACGATGTGCCTGATACCTGTATCAGTCGCGCTGAGTATGAAGATATAAAACAATAGGTCAGGAGAGCGTTAATGACAGCATCCCTACACATTATTCTTGATACCGATCCGGGCATTGATGACGCGGCTGCGATTGCCGCTGCGCTGTTCGCCCCCGAGCTGGATCTGCAACTAATAACCACCGTTGCCGGCAACGTTTCGGTCGAAAAAACCACCCGTAATGCGTTGCAGCTTCTGCATTTCTGGGACGCCGATGTGCCACTTGCACAAGGGGCCGCGACGCCGCTGCTGCGTCCGTTACGCGATGCGGCATACGTCCACGGCGAATCCGGTATGGAAGGCTATGATTTTGTCGACCATCAGCGCCAACCGTTGGCGAAGCCTGCGTTTATCGCTATCCGGGATGTGTTGATGAACGCCCCGGAGCCCATGACATTAGTGGCGATTGGGCCATTGACCAATATTGCGTTGCTACTGATGCACTATCCGGAGTGTGCGTGTAACATTCGCCGTCTGGTGTTGATGGGCGGTTCCGCAGGGCGCGGCAATTTTACGCCTAATGCTGAATTTAACATTGCTGTCGATCCGGAGGCCGCCGCCCACGTATTTCGTAGCGGCATTGAGATTGTGATGTGTGGGCTGGACGTCACGAATCAGGCAATGCTCTCGCCAGATTTTCTGAATAAACTGCCCGCGCTGAATCGTACCGGTAAGATGTTGCACAGCCTGTTCAACCATTATCGCAGCGGTAGTATGCGCACTGGCGTCCGGATGCACGATCTTTGCGCGATCGCCTGGCTGGTGCGTCCGGAATTATTTACTCTTAAACCCTGCTTTGTGGCGGTGGAAACGCAGGGGGAATATACCGCAGGCACGACGGTCGTTGATATTGAAGGGCGGCTGGGGCAGCCCGCCAACGCGCAGGTGGCGCTGGCGCTGGATGTGGACGGTTTTCGTCAGTGGGTGGCTGAGGTGTTTGCCTATGCGCCGTAATTACATGTTGGCGCCATAATCTCATACTTTGCCGCGATAGAGTCTCTCCGGCCTGCCCACTTTCCCGTAGCTGATCTCCGCTTCGAGAAAGTTATTTTTCACGCCTTGTTCCAGATAGCGTCGGGCAGTGGTTTTACTGCTGCCCAGAATTTGCGCCAGAGTGTCTGCTGTATGTACTGCCTGCGGGTCGGCGAATATTTGTCGTACCCGGTTGAAGGTGTTTTCATCAATTCCCCGCAGTCCGCTATTCGGTTCTGCGGTTTGTTCTTTGGCCTGGATATTAAATAAGGCATCAACGTGCGTCTGGTTTGCCTGCTCACTGGAACGTAACGAACTGCGGTAACGGGTGAACCGCTCCAGGGTATGCTGCAGGCGCTGATAATGTACCGGCTTAATCAGATAATCGAATACGCCCATGCGTAAGGCATCGCTGATGGTATCCATATGATTGTCGGCGGTAATGAAAATAATTCGCCCCGTGTAGTTGGTGCTGATGGTATGACGAATTAAATCGATCCCTTTGCCATCGGGTAAAAAATTATCCAATAGAATTAACTGTGGTTGATAGAGGCGTATTTGCTTCTTTGCACTTTCCAGTTTGTCTGCGATGCCGACGATTGAAAACTGGGGAAAAAGCTTGATGGTGTCCACCAGGATTTCCGCTAGCATCGGTTCGTCTTCAACGATGAGTGTCGTAATGCTATCCATGTTATTCTTCTCTGGTAAAAGGGATATAGAGGGTAAAAATGGTGCCAAAAGGATTATTGTTATCGACGATAATGTCGCCATTGGCCTGCTTGACGTAGCTGTGCACCAACCATAATCCAATTCCGTGATCGCCGTTGTTGTGGGTGGTCACTCCACGCTCGAAAATATGCTGGCGGATATTTTCGTCAATACCACATCCCTGATCGGCAACTTCAATAATGACTTCATTACCTTCGCTATTGATCAGGCACTCAATCTGTCGCGAGCCTTCGCTATTGAGCAGGGTGGCGTTATAGGCGTTGTCCAATAAATTGCCAACAATCGAAATCCATTCATTATGCGAGAGCGATGACGGCAGGTGTTCAACAAAGCTTGAAGGATCGAAAATCAGCTCCAGCCCCAGCTCTTTTGCCCGATAATATTTACCGATTAATAGCCCCGCAAGGTGGTGGTCGCGGAAATTATGGGAAATAAAATCGAGTACTTTCTGGTGGCTTTCCGACTGCTGCTGAATCAGCGCCAACGCATTATCGTAGCGCTTCAGGAACAGCAGTCCGGCAATGGTGGAAATAAGGTTGCGATGCTCATGCTGCACGGCGCGCAGGTTATCGGCGTATTGCCGCACCTGACTTAACTGCAGGCTGAGTGTATTGATATCGTCTTTGTTGCGAAAGCTAATAACCCAGCCCTGAGGCTGGTTGTCAATAATGACCGCCATGCGACTGGCGATGACTTTCATTTGGTTAAAGGTGACGATCTCATCTTTTTTGTTTTTTTGCGGCGCATCGTAAAAGAAGGCCTCCGGCAACACGACATGGTGGATTGCATAGCCAATGAGTTCAGACTCCGGTTGGCTCAGATTCAGTAAGCGGCGAGCCGTTTGGTTAATAGCGGTAATACGGTGATGGGAGTCAATGGCGATCAACCCTTCAAATACCGACTCAAACAACACGCTTTGCTGAATTAATAGTTGTGAAAGCTGCTGCGGCTCCATGTTAAGCATCTGCTTTTTAATATGCAGCGAGAAGCGGCGGGCGCAGTACAACAGTACCAGCAGCAGTAACGCCATCGGGAACAGCAACGAGCTGATTTGTAAGTTAAGCCAGCTCTCCAACTGTTCCAGAGTATAGCCGACGGAAACAATACCGATGACTTTACCGGTACTGTCCTGAATCGGGGATTTACCACGTAAGGAAGAGCCTAATGAACCTTTGCGCACCGATACGTAGCTTTTAGCGTTATACAGCGCGTCGTCGCTATCGCCGCCCTCCATATATTTGCCGATCTCATCCGGGTTGACGTGATACAGTCGCTGACCTTTTTCGTTGCCAACGGTAATGTAAGTCGCATCCGAAAACGAGCGCATTGGGTCAATCAGCGCTTTGATGCGTGACAAATCATGCGCCTCTACGGCTTCAACTAATTCTGGCATAGCGGATATTTGCATTGCCTGAATAAGCGCACGTTGGCCCACCTGATAATGCAGGCGCTCTTTCGTGATATCGGTCAGATACCAGGTGATTGCCAGCATCACGATGGTGGATGTAAACAGGATCAGTAGAAATATCCGGTTTTGAAACGAGCGTCTGGCAAACCAGCGTGTAATTTCCCGTATAAACATATTGGTATTTAGATATTTAATTACGGTATTTTCTTGCATTCGGCATCACCGGAACCTGAACCAGCTCATACTTACTTTTCTTTTAGAAAAAATTTGGATGAAAATGGGATACGACATGCGTACCCCATCCGCGATTACATCGCCAGCACGTACTTCAGCATCACGCCCGCCGCAATGGCCGAGCCAATCACCCCGGCCACGTTCGGCCCCATCGCATGCATCAGCAGGAAGTTCTGCGCATCGGACTC
This sequence comes from Salmonella sp. SAL03688, assembly GCF_046551895.1. Classification (NCBI taxonomy): domain Bacteria; kingdom Pseudomonadati; phylum Pseudomonadota; class Gammaproteobacteria; order Enterobacterales; family Enterobacteriaceae; genus Salmonella; species Salmonella sp. SAL03688. The sequence goes on along the minus strand of NZ_JBGDVI010000001.1, from coordinate 229,767 downwards.
CAGCCCCACTTTGTTGGAGACCCGCGCCGCCATCGGCACCGCCGACACGCCTGCGGAGCCAATCAGCGGGTTGATTTTGTGCTGACTGAACACGTTCACCAGCTTCGCCATCAGCACCCCGGCGGCGGTGCCGATACCAAACGCAATCACCCCCAGCACCAGTATCCCCAGCGTCTGCGGTTGCAGGAACTTGTCCGCCACCAGTTTTGCGCCAACGGAAAGCCCCAGGAAAATGGTCACGATATTAATCAGCCCGTTCTGCACCGTGTCGCTCAGGCGCTCCACCACCCCGCTTTCACGCATCAGGTTGCCGAAGCAGAACATCCCCAGCAGCGGCGCGGCGTCCGGCAGCAGCAGCGCCACCAGCAACAGCAGGATCACCGGGAACAGGATTTTTTCCCGCTTACTGACGGTACGCAGCTGCACCATGCGGATTTTTCGCTCTTTCTCCGTGGTGAGCAGCTTCATAATCGGCGGCTGGATTAACGGCACCAGCGCCATATACGAGTACGCCGCCACCGCTATCGCCCCCAGCAGTTCCGGGGCCAGCTTGCCCGACAGGTAAATCGCCGTCGGGCCGTCCGCGCCGCCGATAATCCCGATGGACGCCGCCTGCGGCAGGGTGAAGCTGATTATCCCGAAGTAGTTCAGCGTCAGCGCCCCCAGCACGGTGGCGAAGATGCCGAACTGCGCCGCCGCCCCCAGCAGCAGGGTGCGCGGGTTGGCCAGCAGCGGGCCGAAGTCCGTCATCGCGCCGACGCCCATAAAGATGACCAGCGGCGCGACGCCGGAGCCAATCGCCACTTTGTAGAACAGCGCCAGCACGCCCGGCGTGTAGCCCATGTCCACCGCCAGATTCTCCATCTGGCTCTGCACCGACGGCAGCGCCAGCGCTAACGCCTCTTTAATAGCGTGCACGTCCGGCGCGCAGTGGAGCTTCGCGGCAATCACCGCCAGCTGCCCGGCGTCGTGATGCGCCAGCAGGCTTTCCAGCGCGGTCAGCGCCATGCCCGCTTCCGGGATGTTGGAGAGCAGGCCGCCGAAGCCAATCGGCAGCAGCAGCAGCGGCTCGAACTTTTTCGCTATCGCCAGCCACAGCAGCAGCAGGCTGACCAGCAGCATGATGGCCTGACCCGCGCCGAGGTGCATCAGCCCCATGCCCTGAAGCAGGGCGTTCAGACTTTCCATTCGTCCTCTCCGTTACGCCAGCGTCATCAGGGTGTCGCCCACCGCCACCGCATCCCCGGCTTTCACCGCGATGCCGCGCACGGTCCCGGCCTGCGCGGCGCGGATTTCGGTTTCCATCTTCATGGCTTCCAGAATCAGCAGCACGTCGCCTTCGGCCACCGTCTGGCCTTCTGTGGCAATCACCTTCCAGATATTGCCCGCCAGCGGCGCGCTGACCGGGGTGCCTGCGCCAGCAGGCGCCGCGGTCTGAACCGGCGCAGGACTGGCCGCAGTCAGCTGGCTGATATCGCCGCCGTCGCTGACCTTCACCACAAAGGCTTTGCCTTCCACTTCCACGGTGTAGATACCGGAGGCGGCAGGCTTCTCTGCTTTTGCCACCGGCTGCGCGGCTTCCGCCTGCGGCAGTGGCTCAAACGCCGCCGGGTTATTGCGGTTCTCAAGGAATTTGAGGCCGATTTGCGGGAACAGCGCCACGGTGAGCACGTCGTCGATGGCGTTTCCCGCCAGAGTAATCCCCTTCTCCTGCGCCTGGCGCCTGACGTCCGCTTCCAGTTCAGCCAGTTCCGGTTTGAGTAAATCCGCCGGACGGCAGGTCACCGGGGCGCCCCCTTCCAGCACGCGGGCCTGTAACGCGGCGTTCACCGGCACCGGGGTGTGGCCGTATTCGCCTTTCAGAATGCCGGCCGTTTCTTTGGCAATGGTTTTGTAGCGCTCGCCGGTCAGGACGTTGAGCACCGCCTGGGTGCCGACAATCTGTGAGGTGGGGGTCACCAGCGGAATAAAGCCGAGGTCCTCGCGCACGCGGGGGATTTCCGCCAGCACCTGGTCGAGTTTGTCCGCCGCATTCTGCTGCTTCAGCTGGCTTTCGAGGTTGGTCAGCATCCCGCCCGGCACCTGCGCCACCAGAATACGGCTGTCGTAGCCTTTCAGCTGGCCTTCAAAGGCATGATATTTTTTGCGCACCTCGCGGAAGTACGCGGCGATGTTTTCCAGCTTCAGGATATCCAGCCCGGTGTCATATTTTGTGCCGGCAAGCGTGGCGACCAGCGCTTCAGTGGCCGGGTGGCCGTAGGTGGCGCTCATGGAGGAAATCGCCGTGTCCACACCGTCAACGCCTGCTTCAATGGCTTTCAGCAGCGCCATCTCCGCCATCCCGGTGGTGGCATGAGCATGCAGATGTAGGCGCACGTCATAGCGTTTTTTGATTTCGCTCACCAGCTCAAAGGCGGCCATCGGCGTGAGAATGCCGGACATATCCTTGATGGCGATGGAATCGACGCCGGTCTCCAGCAGTTGCTCCGTTAAATCCAGCCAGGTCTGCAACGTGTGCGCCGGGCTGGTGGTATAGCTCAGTGTGCCCTGGGCGTGCGCGCCGTGGCTGCGTACCGCGCTGAGCGCCGCTTTCATATTGCGCGGGTCGTTCATGGCGTCGAAGACGCGGAACACGTCCATGCCGTTTTTCACCGCGCGTTCAACAAAACGCTCCACCACATCATCGGCATAGTGACGATAACCGAGCAGGTTCTGGCCGCGCAGCAGCATCTGCAACGGGGTCTTCGGCATGGCTTTTTTCAGCTCGCGCAGGCGAACCCACGGGTCCTCGCCGAGAAAACGAATACAGGCGTCAAAGGTCGCGCCGCCCCAGCACTCCAGCGACCCGTAGCCCACCTCATCAAGCGCAGCAGCAATGGGCAGCATATCATCAAGACGCAGGCGGGTGGCGAACAGAGACTGGTGAGCGTCGCGCAGGACGACATCGGTAATGGCAATAGTCATGGATCTCTCCGGGAATTAAGCGTTAAGGCGGTGATGGTGAATGGCGGCGGCAATCACCGGCTTTAAGCGGGTGAAGTCGTCCACGACGGGAACGGCGCGCGGCGCGGGCGCGGCGACGGGTTCCGGGAAGAGGCGGGTAATGGCGACGGACATGCCCCGGATGGCAAAGATCAGCAGGAACAGAAAGGCCAGTACGAACCCCATCCCTAAAAACATCAGGGTGAAACCTTCACCCAGTAGTACAGCTTCATTCATGAATCATTTTCCATAATGAGAGGCACGACGGTGACCTTGACGACAGCCTTCCTGGTGAATCCGGCTAAGGAGTAGAGTGGATTTCCCTTGGCCGCCTCTGGCTTTGGCCTCTACTTTTCTCCAGGTCGTTTGCGGCAAAGACACCGCCGTGCGTTTTTTTACACCATCATGCTGAACACGATGCTAGCGATAACCAGCACAATACCGCCGCCCAGACGAGAGGAAATTTGTGCATATGAAATGAGGTTCATACGGTTACAGGCGGAGAGCACTTCCAGATCGCCGGAGCCGCCGCGGTTGGCCATACAAAGACCCGCAGTAATGGATGATTCAATCGGGTAGAAGCCAATCAACCAGCCCCCGACAGCCGCGCCGACGACTGCGCCGACCACGATGATCGCGGCGATAACGACGTTCGCGAACGTCAGGGCATCGATGATCTCTTGCAGATCGGTGTAGCAAACACCCACACCGACCATCAGCACCCACAGCAGTTGTTTGGAGAAGAAGTCAGAAAGACGTTTCGCCCCGGCTTTAATCTCCGGTGAGCAAAGACCTGATGCGTTCAGCGCAGCAACAATCAGAACCATCCAGGCGAAGTAGTGAATAGAGACGCCGCCGATGCTTGGCAGAATTTTCTTGGCAACAACATAGGCCAGCAGGAAGCAGGTGGTGGATAACACCATGCCAACCGCCGTTTCACGATGGGTAATCTGACCGGCCTTTTCATCATCTTCGGTTTTGAAGGAAGCCTTACGAACCAACTCACCTTCACCGCTAAGCCAGGTGTATTTTTTGCCTATCATATCGAGGAGGGCGGCGAAAATAATGGCGAAGATATTCGCAATGGTCAGAATAGCAATAGCCGTTGAGTAATACTCTTCGCGAGAACGTCCGGTAACCGAGTGATAAATTTCAGACAGAGGCACGGCGCCCGCGCCGTTACCACCGCCCATAATCGGCAGAACGTACAGCATCATGATACGGTCGACCGGGATACCGAAGCACAGACCAATGACGATACCGAAAAGGGACGCGCCGACAATCCCGGCGAGGATGGTTGGGATATAGCCCAGCAGTGATTTTAACAGTAATTTACGGTTTACCGACAGGATCGCGCCTGTGATCAACACTGCGATAAACAGGTTAAGGAAGTTGCTTTTATCCATTACGTTGCTGATTGCATCAATTTCTTTCTGCGTAAATATGCCAGCATAGACAAAATAAGCTGCAACCAGAAATATCATAACCGGTGCGCCGCCAATATATTTATTGAAGATCGGTAAACGTTTGCCGATTTCACCAAAAATGGCCCCCATAACAAACATAAGAGCAAAACCACCGACTAAGTCAGTCGGTATAGCGTTATAGAAATGAGACAGTAATAAAGTAATTAATGCAAAAGCATAAAGCGGTAGCGGCATACCAAAGATTTTGAATCTGAGTAAATCGCTAGCCCCCTTTTTCTCCGTCGCCGAAGCCTGGGTCATGTTGGTCATAAACATTTTCCTGTGTATTGATGGGTAACAAGACCCGCGCATACTAATAAATTCAATGAACCGTGAGATGTGACTATCTTCACTGAATGGTTGTGTTTTTAATTAATTTAATTATTTTTATTAACTCTGGTTAATTAAGGAAATAAAGACCATAAAGCTTATAAAAGCAAGGGGGAAAGTGTGATGTCTATTCCAGACGAGTAATACAAACGCTGGCGAAATATGCGACGTTATTTGCTGACGGATGCAGAATAGAGTGAATCTAATATTTAAACGCATTTATTTGCAAAAGGATGTATTGCGTCGCGAGTCGGTCGCCATGTTTCTGGAGGGCGTGGGACTCGCCCTGGAAGACGATTGTGAAATCGCGGTATGCGCATATTGGCAGGGTGAGATAGTTGGATGCGGCTCGCTGGCCGGGAACGTACTGAAATGCATCGCTGTTTCCCCGGTTTTACAAGGGGAAGGGCTCAGCCTCAAATTGCTGACTGAGCTGCTTACATTGGCCTACGAGTTAAACCGCAGCGAGCTTTTCCTGTTCACTAAGCCGCAAAATCGGCTGCTGTTTTCTGGCGCGGGGTTTTGGCCCATTGCGCAGGCAGGTGAGCTGGTGGTGTTAATGGAGAACAGCAGTGAACGGTTAGCGCGCTTTTGTCGCCAACTGGCGCTTTATCGTCAACCGGGAAAAACGATCGGCGCCATCGTCATGAACGCCAATCCGTTTACATTGGGCCACCGTTATCTGGTGGAACAAGCAGCGGCGGCCTGTGACTGGCTGCATCTGTTTGTGGTCAAAGAAGATGCTTCATTTTTTTCCTATACCGACCGTTGGGCGCTGATCGAACAAGGAATCGCTGGTATTGACAACGTCACGTTGCATTCCGGCTCCGCTTATATGATCTCGCGTGCGACGTTTCCCGGCTATTTCCTCAAAGAAAAAGGGGTTGTGGACGACTGCCATTGCCAGATCGATCTGCAACTCTTCCGTGAACATTTGGCTCCAGCGCTGGGAATTACCCATCGTTTTGTCGGCAGTGAACCGTTTTGTCCTCTGACCTGTGCCTATAACCAGCGAATGCACGACATTTTACACGATCCGAAGCGCAGCGGCCCGGTTATTGAGGTCGTCGAGCTGGCGCGGGTGGAGAAAAACGGCGCGGCTATTTCCGCCTCTCGCGTCAGAAAACTGTATACCGAACGTAATTGGCCGGCGATAAGCGCGCTGGTGCCTGCTAGCACCCTGGCATATCTGCAGCGGCATGCCGCCAGACACACTGAAACCATATGACGTAACACCGTTAACAAGGAACATAACTAATGAAAATCATTAAAGATGCCCTGGCAGGCACGCTGGAATCCAGCGATGTGATGATCAGGATTGGTCCATCCAGCGAGCCAGGAATTCGGCTGGAGCTAGAGAGTCTGGTGAAGCAGCAGTTTGGCGCGGCGATTGAGCTGGTGGTTCGGGAAACGCTGGCGAAACTCGGTGTCGAACGCGCGCTGGTTAGCGTCGATGACAAAGGCGCGCTGGAGTGTATTTTACGCGCCCGAGTGCAGGCGGCGGCGCTGCGCGCTGCAGAACAAACGGAAATTCAATGGAGTGCGTTATGAAACCTCGTCGCAGTATGTTGTTTATCCCCGGCGCAAATGCGGCCATGTTGAGCACCTCGTTTGTCTACGGTGCGGACGCGGTGATGTTCGACTTAGAAGACGCCGTAGCGTTACGTGAGAAAGACACTGCCCGTCTTTTGGTTCATCACGCGCTTCAACATCCGTTCTATCAGGATGTTGAAAAAGTGGTGCGCATTAATCCACTGAACACGCCATTCGGTCTGGCCGATCTTGAGGCCGTCGTGCGTGGTGGCGTGGATATCGTGCGTCTGCCGAAAACCGACAGCAAAAACGATGTGCTGGAGCTGGAAGCGCAGGTCGAACGGATCGAACGTGAATGTGGACGCGAAGTCGGCAGTACCAGGCTGATGGCGGCGATCGAATCAGCGAAAGGCGTGGTCAATGCCGTCGACATCGCCACCTCTACACCACGCCTGGTGGCGATTGCGCTGGCAGCATTTGATTATGTGATGGATATGGGCACCTGCCGGGGCGATGGCACCGAGCTGTTCTACGCTCGCTGCGCAGTGCTGCACGCGGCGCGCGTTGCGGGTATTGCCGCCTATGATGTCGTTTGGTCGGATATCAATAATGAAGAAGGCTTCCTGAAGGAAGTGCAGTTGGCGAAAGGGCTTGGTTTTAACGGTAAGTCCTTAGTGAATCCACGTCAGATTGAGCTGTTACATCAGGCTTATTCTCCGACACGTAAAGAAGTTGAGCATGCGTACGAGGTGATTGCCGCCGCTGAAGAGGCTGCGTCTCGCGGTCTGGGCGTCGTTTCACTCAACGGCAAAATGATTGACGGCCCGATTATCGACCACGCGCGCAAAGTGGTGGCGCTGTCGGCTTCCGGTATTCGTGATTAAGGAAGGAACCATGAAAGAGACTGTAACCATGCTCAACCAGCAATATGTCGTACCGGAAGGATTACAGCCCTACCAGGGGGTAACAGCGAACAGCCCGTGGCTTGCCAGTGAAACGGAAAAGCGTCGGCGTAAAATTTGTGACTCGCTTGAAGAGGCTATCCGTCGTTCCGGGCTTAAAAATGGCATGACGATATCCTTCCACCATGCGTTTCGTGGTGGCGACAAAGTTGTCAATATGGTGATGGCGAAGCTGGCGGAAATGGGATTCCGCGATCTGACGCTTGCCTCCAGCTCATTAATTGATGCCCACTGGCCGCTTATCGAACACATTAAAAATGGCGTGGTGCGGCAGATTTACACCTCCGGACTGCGCGGCAAGTTAGGGGAAGAGATCTCCGCTGGCCTGATGGAAAACCCGGTACAGATCCACTCTCACGGCGGCCGCGTAAAACTAATTCAGAGCGGTGAGCTGAATATTGATGTCGCTTTCCTCGGCGTGCCGTGCTGCGATGAATTTGGTAATGCTAACGGCTTTAGCGGCAAGTCACGCTGCGGCTCTTTGGGGTATGCGCAGGTTGATGCGCAGTACGCTAAATGTGTGGTGCTCTTGACTGAAGAGTGGGTCGAGTTCCCCAATTATCCGGCCAGTATCGCGCAGGATCAGGTTGATTTGATCGTGCAAGTGGATGAGGTAGGGGATCCGGAAAAGATCACTGCGGGCGCGATTCGTCTGTCCAGCAACCCGCGTGAACTGTTGATCGCCCGGCAGGCGGCCAATGTGATCGAACACTCGGGCTATTTTTGTGACGGTTTCTCGCTGCAAACCGGTACCGGTGGTGCTTCTCTGGCGGTTAGTCGCTTCCTCGAAGACAAAATGCGTCGCCACAACATTACGGCGAGTTTTGGCCTGGGCGGGATCACCGGCACCATGGTGGATCTGCATGAGAAAGGATTGATCAAAGCGCTGCTGGATACGCAATCATTCGATGGCGATGCAGCCCGTTCGCTGGCGCAGAATCCACATCATATTGAAATCTCAACCAATCAATACGCGAACCCCGCCTCTAAAGGCGCGGCATGCGAACGCCTGAATGTGGTGATGCTGAGCGCACTGGAAATTGACGTGAATTTCAACGTTAACGTGATGACCGGTTCAAACGGCGTACTGCGTGGCGCATCGGGCGGCCATAGCGATACGGCAGCAGGGGCCGATCTCACCATTATTACTGCACCGCTGGTCCGTGGCCGAATTCCGTGCGTGGTGGAAAAAGTGCTGACTACCGTCACGCCAGGGGCAAGTGTTGATGTGCTGGTTACCGACCATGGTATTGCGGTGAACCCTGTACGTCAGGATCTGATTGATAATCTGCGTGCTGCGGGTGTGGCGCTGATGACCATCGAACAACTGCAACAGCGCGCTGAGCAACTGACCGGTAAACCGCAGCCGATTGAGTTTACCGATCGGGTGGTGGCTGTGGTGCGTTATCGCGACGGTTCAGTGATTGACGTGATTCGCCAGGTTAAAGGCTGATGAAGGGCACAGACCTGCTGTACCAGGGCCAGGCAGTTACGCTGGAGGAGATGCTACAAGCGCGCGATAAACGTGCCGCCAGGCAGCGTCAGGCGTTGAACTGCTATCGGCTACCGTTGATTTCCCTCACGCTGGTTGCACCGGGCGCCGTTAAAAACTCAGCGGTCTGGCGGCGTGTCGCCGATTACGCAATTGCCGAAATACTGGCGCTTTGCGAACAGAAGGAGTGGGTCAACGTCTGGGAAATGCAGGTAAATGAACGCAGCGGCCCGGAATGGATGGCAGCGGTCTGTGCGCCGGCAATGGCGTTGAAACAGCACATGTCGACACTAGAGATGAGCCATCCGTTAGGGCGGCTTTGGGACATCGACATTATTGATAGCGACGGTAAGTCGCTATCACGCCGTGAACTCGGGCATCCTGCCCGGCCATGTTTGATATGCCAGCAGGATGCTCATCTCTGTGCCCGGGGCAAGCATCACACCCTTGACCTTTTGTTGGATGAAATTGCACGAAGGATTGAATGCTATGAACGTGAGCGTTGTGACTGAACGGCGTACGCCAGCGTACTCATCGCTGGCGGCTGGCGAACTTAATGGGTTGGTTGCAAGAGCGCTGCTGACGGAAGCCAGGCTGACACCAAAACCCGGTCTGGTCGATATTCGTAATTCGGGAGCGCATAGGGATATGGATCTGGCGGCATTTGAACGTAGCACTACCGCCATTGCTCCATGGATGGAAAAGTTTTTTATCATGGGCAACAACACGGCGGCGCTGGCGGCAGAAAATGTCCTGGTGATGCTGCGTCCGCTGGGGATGGCCTGTGAGAACGATATGCTACAGGCGACCAATGGTGTGAATACCCATCGCGGGGCGATTTTCGCTTTTGGCCTGCTGAGCGCAGCGATTGGCCGACTTCTCGCGCGGGGAGAACCGTTGGAGCAAAATCGTATCTGCGACCAGGTTGCCCGCCTGAGTCGGAATATTGTTGCCCACGAGCTCTCAGCAAAAAAAGCGGGAAAACTGACAAAGAGTGAAACCCATTTCCAGTGTTATGGCCTGTCGGGCGCGCGGGGAGAAGCGGAAAGCGGTTTTCGAACCGTCAGAACGCAGGCTTTGCCGGTGTTTAACCGGGTCGTGCAGGAGCATGACGATACCCATCTTGCCCTGCTGCAAACATTGTTGCATCTGATGGCGTGGAATGATGATACCAATCTGGTGTCACGGGGAGGCCTGGAAGGGCTTTACTACGTGCAGCAGCAGGCACAAAAATTGTTGTGGCAAGGGGGCGTATTGGTTGAGGGGGGCATTGAAGCGATGCAGTCCCTCGATGATGAACTCATCCTGCGTAACTTAAGCCCTGGCGGTAGCGCGGATTTACTGGCAGTGACCTGGTTTTTAAGTCATTTTCCTGCCGGTTCCCTCTATCCTGAGTAAGTTTCTCTTCTTTCATTCTCTCCAGCAATGATTCATCCTGCGGGATGAATCATGTCTTTTACTGATATCGCTCCCTGTTTATCATTAATTTCTAATTATCGGCGATTTTAGATGGCGGCCTCCGGGCGCGCTGGTTACTCTGAAAACGGTTTACGCAATTTTTACAAAAGAGAATAGCTATGCATGAAGCACAAATCCGCGTCGCCATTGCCGGCGCCGGTGGCCGCATGGGACGGCAGTTAATCCAGGCCGCCATGGCGATGGAAGGTGTTCAGCTGGGTGCCGCGCTGGAGCGCGAAGGCTCTTCCTTGCTGGGCAGCGATGCTGGCGAACTGGCGGGGGCGGGAAAGTCCGGCGTGATCGTTCAAAGCAGCCTTGAGGCGGTAAAAGATGATTTTGACGTTTTCATCGATTTTACCCGTCCGGAAGGCACGTTGACGCATCTGGCGTTTTGCCGCCAGCATGGTAAAGGGATGGTGATTGGTACTACCGGCTTTGACGACGCCGGTAAACAGGCCATTCGCGAGGCGTCGCAAGAGATTGCGATCGTTTTCGCCGCAAACTTTAGCGTCGGCGTTAACGTCATGCTCAAGCTGCTGGAGAAAGCCGCGAAGGTAATGGGCGACTATAGCGATATTGAAATTATTGAAGCGCACCACCGCCATAAAGTGGATGCACCGTCGGGTACGGCGCTGGCAATGGGCGAGGCAATCGCCGGGGCGCTGGATAAAAATCTGAAGGACTGCGCGGTCTACTCGCGTGAAGGTTATACCGGCGAGCGCGTACCGGGCACGATTGGCTTTGCGACCGTACGCGCGGGCGACATCGTCGGCGAACATACCGCGATGTTTGCCGATATTGGCGAGCGCGTAGAGATTACGCATAAAGCTTCCAGCCGCATGACGTTTGCAAATGGCGCGCTGCGATCGGCGTTATGGCTAAAAACGAAGAAAAATGGGCTATTTGACATGCGGGATGTGCTGGGGCTGGATGTATTATAGCGACTAAATACCTTCGTGATGTGGTTGTGGTAATCAAGATTAATTGATTACAAAGGGCAATATATTATTGCCCTTTTGTTTTTTTGCCCCCCGGTTATTCGGTCAGATAAATAACGCCTTTCGCCATTCATGTTTCGACAGTTTCTTCGCCCACGACATGTTCTGACGTTGTTTTCGCGTTAAGAATAGTCAGTTTAAAGACATCCGGGCCAACGGCATCCATTTGCGTGACGTAATTGCCATTACGATAAATACGGTTAATTAGCCCTTCGGGCGCATCGGTACGGGTCATTACGTTCAACAGGAAAAAATTACTGCCTGAACTGACATTAGTCATATTCAGCCGCAGCGGCTTACCGTATGCAAAATGCACCTCGACCAGACTGATAAGACTGATATCCATCGGGGGGTAGTGCTGTTCCACGGGGGCGTTTTATCTCTTTTGTTTCAATAGGTTGGCTTTTTTATGCTGTAGTGAGGCTGGTTGTGGTCCAATCGTATGCGCTAGTCTTAAAGAAAAAGAAGCTGGATCTTTATATCGCGATTGTAATTGTTATTACATTGTATTAATTTGCTGTTTTTGTTGATTTTATAATGCATTTGATTTGTTTTTTATATTTTTAATATATTGATTTTTAAAATGTTTTTGTTGTTAATTTGCTTAATTTTGAATTTTTATGCATTTAATGGTGTTGATGACTATTAAATGAATTTTTATCGTTGTTTTTTGTTGTTTTAATGTGAAATTTGACCATTTGGTCCACTTTTTATCATGCCAGCCAGTTTTTTGCGAACTCAAGGAAGCGCAAGCGTTTTCTATCGTCACTTAGTTGATCTTTTTGCCTCTTAAACAGAATAACTCCCTTATAATGTGCAAAATAACATAAAAAATACCCTCTTTAAGTTGACTTTTATCCGGCTTAACTTCAGAATGCCGCCGTTTGCCAGAAATCCACGGGTAAGCAAATTTGCATTGCTTCATACTGACTGAATGAATTAATATGCAAATAAAGTGAGTGAATATTCTCTGGAGGGTGTTTTGATTAAGTCAGCGCTATTGGTTCTGGAAGACGGAACCCAGTTTCACGGTCGGGCCATTGGGGCAACGGGTTCGGCGGTTGGGGAAGTCGTTTTCAATACTTCAATGACCGGTTATCAAGAAATCCTCACTGATCCTTCCTATTCCCGCCAAATCGTCACTCTTACTTATCCCCATATTGGTAATGTCGGCACCAATGAAGCCGATGAAGAATCTTCTCAGGTTCATGCGCAAGGTTTAGTGATTCGCGATCTGCCGTTGATTGCCAGCAACTTCCGTAACACAGAAGACCTCTCTTCTTACCTCAAACGCCATAACATCGTGGCGATTGCCGATATCGATACCCGCAAGCTGACCCGACTGCTGCGTGAGAAAGGCGCACAGAACGGCTGCATCATTGCAGGCGATAGCCCGGATGCGAAGCTGGCGCTGGAAAAAGCGAAAGCATTTCCTGGACTGAACGGTATGGATCTGGCGAAAGAAGTGACCACGGCGGAAACCTACCGCTGGACGCAGGGTAGCTGGACGCTGAAAGACGGTTTACCGGAAGCGAAATCTGAGGATGACCTGCCGTTCCACGTGGTGGCCTACGATTTTGGCGCCAAGCGCAACATTCTACGTATGCTGGTGGATCGCGGCTGCCGCCTGACGGTGGTGCCAGCGCAGACCTCTGCTGAAGAGGTGCTGAAAATGAATCCGGACGGCATCTTCCTGTCGAACGGCCCTGGCGACCCGGCACCGTGCGACTACGCCATCGAGGCGATTGAGAAATTCCTCCAGACCGACATTCCTGTGTTCGGCATCTGTCTCGGCCATCAGCTGCTGGCGCTGGCGAGCGGTGCGAAGACCGTTAAGATGAAGTTCGGCCATCACGGCGGCAACCATCCGGTAAAAGATATGGACAGAAACGTGGTAATGATCACCGCGCAGAACCACGGCTTTGCGGTGGATGAAGACTCGCTGCCAGCCAACCTGCGCGTGACCCACAAGTCGCTGTTCGACGGCACCCTGCAGGGTATTCATCGTACCGACAAACCGGCGTTCAGCTTCCAGGGACACCCGGAGGCGAGCCCGGGCCCGCACGATGCGGCGCCGCTGTTCGACCACTTTATCGAGCTTATTGAGCAATACCGTCAGTCCGCGAAATAATCAGGAGTAATAAGAGCCATGCCAAAACGTACAGATATAAAAAGCATCCTGATTCTGGGCGCGGGCCCGATTGTTATCGGTCAGGCGTGTGAGTTTGACTACTCCGGCGCTCAGGCGTGTAAGGCCCTGCGCGAAGAGGGCTACCGCGTTATTCTGGTGAACTCCAACCCGGCCACCATCATGACCGACCCGGAAATGGCTGATGCCACCTACATCGAGCCGATTCACTGGGAAGTGGTACGCAAAATCATCGAAAAAGAGCGTCCGGATGCGGTGCTGCCGACCATGGGCGGCCAGACGGCGCTGAACTGCGCGCTGGAGCTGGAGCGGCAGGGCGTGCTCGAAGAGTTCGGCGTCACCATGATTGGTGCCACCGCCGACGCCATTGATAAAGCCGAAGACCGTCGTCGCTTCGATATCGCGATGAAGAAAATTGGTCTCGACACCGCGCGTTCCGGTATCGCGCACACTATGGAAGAAGCGCTGGCGGTTGCCGCTGACGTGGGCTTCCCGTGCATTATTCGTCCGTCCTTTACTATGGGTGGCACCGGCGGCGGTATCGCTTACAACCGTGAAGAGTTCGAAGAAATCTGCGAACGCGGTCTGGACCTCTCGCCAACCAACGAGCTGCTGATTGATGAATCGCTGATCGGCTGGAAAGAGTACGAGATGGAAGTGGTGCGTGATAAAAACGACAACTGCATCATCGTCTGTTCTATCGAAAACTTCGACGCAATGGGTATCCATACTGGGGACTCGATCACCGTGGCCCCGGCACAGACGCTGACCGACAAAGAATACCAAATCATGCGTAACGCCTCGATGGCGGTACTGCGTGAAATCGGCGTCGAAACCGGCGGTTCTAACGTCCAGTTCGCAGTGAACCCGAAAAACGGTCGTCTGATCGTTATCGAAATGAACCCGCGCGTCTCCCGCTCCTCGGCGCTGGCGTCGAAAGCCACCGGCTTCCCGATTGCCAAAGTGGCCGCCAAACTGGCGGTGGGTTACACCCTTGACGAGCTGATGAACGATATCACCGGCGGGCGTACGCCGGCGTCGTTTGAGCCGTCTATTGACTACGTTGTCACCAAAATTCCGCGCTTTAACTTCGAGAAATTTGCCGGTGCCAACGACCGTCTGACCACCCAGATGAAATCGGTTGGTGAAGTGATGGCGATTGGCCGCACGCAGCAGGAATCCCTGCAAAAAGCGCTGCGCGGCCTGGAAGTGGGCGCCACCGGTTTCGACCCGAAAGTCAGCCTCGACGACCCGGAAGCGCTGACCAAAATCCGCCGCGAGCTGAAAGATGCGGGCGCTGATCGTATCTGGTACATCGCCGATGCTTTCCGCGCAGGCTTGTCTGTGGATGGCGTGTTCAACCTGACCAACATTGACCGCTGGTTCCTGGTGCAAATTGAAGAGCTGGTGCGTCTGGAAGAGAAAGTCGCTGAAGTCGGGATTACTGGTCTCAACGCCGACTTCCTGCGTCAGCTCAAGCGTAAAGGTTTTGCCGATGCGCGTCTGGCGAAACTGGCGGGCGTGCGTGAAGCGGAAATCCGCAAGCTGCGTGACCAATACAACCTGCATCCGGTCTACAAGCGTGTGGATACCTGCGCGGCGGAATTCGCCACCGATACCGCCTACATGTACTCCACTTATGAAGATGAGTGCGAAGCGAACCCGTCCGTTGATCGCGATAAAATCATGGTCCTCGGCGGCGGCCCGAACCGTATCGGCCAGGGCATCGAGTTTGACTACTGCTGCGTCCATGCCTCGCTGGCGCTGCGCGAAGACGGTTATGAGACTATTATGGTCAACTGTAACCCGGAAACCGTCTCTACCGACTACGACACTTCCGACCGTCTGTACTTCGAGCCGGTGACGCTGGAAGACGTGCTGGAAATCGTGCGCATCGAGAAGCCGAAAGGCGTTATCGTGCAGTACGGCGGCCAGACTCCACTGAAGCTGGCGCGCGCGCTGGAAGCGGCAGGCGTGCCGGTTATCGGCACCAGCCCGGACGCCATCGACCGTGCGGAAGACCGTGAACGCTTCCAGCATGCGGTTGACCGTTTGAAGCTGAAGCAACCGGCCAACGCCACCGTCACCGCCATTGAACAGGCTGTCGAAAAAGCGAAAGAGATCGGCTACCCGCTGGTGGTACGTCCTTCTTACGTGCTGGGCGGTCGGGCGATGGAAATTGTCTATGACGAAGCCGATCTGCGTCGCTACTTCCAGACGGCGGTCAGCGTCTCTAACGATGCGCCGGTGCTGCTGGACCGCTTCCTTGATGACGCGGTTGAAGTGGACGTGGACGCTATCTGCGACGGCGAAATGGTGCTGATTGGCGGCATTATGGAGCACATTGAGCAGGCGGGCGTACACTCCGGCGACTCCGCCTGTTCCCTGCCGGCCTACACGCTGAGCCAGGAAATTCAGGACGTGATGCGCCAGCAGGTGCAGAAGCTGGCCTTCGAGTTGCAGGTGCGCGGCCTGATGAACGTGCAGTTTGCGGTCAAGGACAACGAAGTCTACCTGATTGAAGTCAACCCGCGTGCGGCGCGTACCGTACCGTTCGTCTCTAAAGCCACCGGCGTGCCGCTGGCGAAAGTGGCGGCGCGCGTGATGGCCGGCAAATCGCTGACCGAGCAGGGCGTGACCAAAGAAATTATCCCGCCGTACTACTCGGTGAAAGAAGTGGTGCTGCCGTTTAACAAATTCCCGGGCGTTGACCCGCTGTTAGGGCCAGAAATGCGCTCCACTGGGGAAGTGATGGGCGTCGGCCGTACCTTCGCGGAAGCGTTCGCTAAGGCGCAGCTGGGCAGTAACTCCACCATGAAGAAACAGGGCCGTGCGCTGCTCTCCGTCCGCGAAGGCGACAAAGAGCGCGTGGTGGATCTCGCCGCCAAGCTGCTGAAACAGGGCTTTGAGCTGGATGCCACCCACGGTACCGCGATTGTGCTGGGCGAAGCCGGTATCAACCCGCGTCTGGTGAACAAGGTGCACGAAGGTCGTCCGCACATTCAGGACCGTATCAAGAATGGCGAATATACCTACATCATCAACACCACCGCAGGCCGCCGCGCGATTGAAGACTCCAGGGTGATTCGCCGCAGCGCGCTGCAGTATAAAGTGCATTATGACACCACGCTGAACGGCGGTTTTGCCACGACGATGGCGCTCAATGCCGATGCCACCGAGAAGGTAACCTCGGTGCAGGAAATGCACGCGCAGATCAAAAAGTCGTAAACAAAGGGTCCGGCGGATATTGCTCTAACCGGACCTGTAATATAATGTTGAAAGGGTTTCTGTAAAGAAACCCTTTTTTTATCTTGCGTAAGGTCATTCCTGGAGAAGTCCGTTTCCGTAACCACATTTTCAATGTAATAAGCACGATATTGCTCACACTAATCAATATTTAAGTCGCATACTATCTTGCATATCCACAATTTTAATATGGCTTAGTTTTTATTAGTTTGGACAGGCCGTAGCCAGATTTTTAATTTGTGAAATGGTGTGCTTATGTGTGAAAAATATGTTGAAAGACCGCTTTATTTGTTAATTGCTGACTGGATGATGGCAGAGAACCGATGGATCACTGCCAGGGAGATTTCCCGTCAATTTGATATTGAACATTGCAAAGCAATTAATACGCTCTCCTATATTCTGTCAGAAGTGGGGGAAATTGTTTGTGAAGTGAAGATGATCCCTAACCAAATTGCAGGACGAGGCTGCCAGTGCCAGCGTCTGGTGAAAGTCGTGAGTATCGACTCTCAACTCTATCGCCGATTGAATCATAATTTGCAGGAAAGAAAAGTGAGCGTGGCGAAAGCGCCGCGGCTGTCTGCCGTTCCCCCCACAGAGCTAAACCGTGAGCAGAAATGGCAGATGATGCTCTCCAAGAGTATGCGTCGCTAATTGTCTGTTTAACCTGTTGGCGGGGTAAACGGTAATTGACGCGTAGGCCGGATAAGCGTGAGCGCATCCGGCATCAATTACTGTGCTGATTTTGGCTTCACGTCCGTCGTGCCTTTCAGGCGTGGCCGGTTTTCTTCGACCTGCGTTAACGGCTTCGTTTCAGATAACCCCGTTCGACAACGGACCGCAAGATCCTGATATTCTTTGGTATTGAGGCGTTTCCAGTGCAGCTCCTGGTCCGTAACCTGGCGTAGTACGCGCGCCGGTGATCCCACCAGCAGTTGCCTTGCCTCACCCTGAAATCCGGCTTTGACAAAACTCATGGCGGCGACAATGCTCTCTTCGCCAATCACTGCGCCGTCCATAATGACGCTATTCATGCCGACCAGGGCGTCCCGTCCCACCACGCAGCCATGTAGAATAGCGCCGTGGCCGATATGGCCGTTTTCATGCACGATGGTATCGGTATCGCAGTAGCCATGCATAATGCAGCCATCCTGCAGATTAGAGCCTGCCTCCAGGATCAGGCGACCATAATCCCCACGCAATGACGCGAGTGGGCCAATATAAACACCGGCGCCCACGATGACATCGCCAATCAGCACGGCGCTGGGATGGACAAACGCGTCCGGATGTACCACCGGGATCAGTCCTTCAAAGGCGTAATAGCTCATAGTTGTACCTCGGTTTTTTGCTGGATGGCGGCGTAAACACCTTATCCGGCCTACGGTTGCGCATGTGCTGTAGGCCGGATGAGCGAAGCGCCATCCGGCATAGTCACATTAACGACCTTTCCACACCGGATCGCGTTTTTCGGCAAATGCCTGCGGTCCTTCGAGCGCATCTTCTGAATGCAGTACCGACGGATAATGCTTCAGCACGCCGCTGCGGATGTAGCGGTAGCCTTCTTCTACCGGCATTTCGCTGGTCGCGCGATAAATCTCTTTCAGCGCCGCGATAGCCAGCGGGGCGCTATTGACCAGTTGTTGCGCCAGTTCGCGCGCGCTATCCATCAGTTCGCTCTGGCTGACAACGCGGTTCACGACTCCCCAACGCAGCGCTTCTTCGGCGCTCATTCGTCTGCCGGTCATTACCATTTCGTTGACGATAGCCGGTGGCAGCAGCTTAGGCAGACGCAATACGCCGCCGCTGTCAGGCACGATGCCGAGCTTTGCTTCCGGCAGCGCGAAACTGGCGTTTTCGGCGCAGACAATAAAGTCCGCCGCCAGCGCCAGCTCAAAACCGCCGCCAAACGCGTAGCCGTTCACCGCGGCGATAACCGGCTTATCGAGGTCAAATATTTCGGTTAAACCAGCAAAGCCGCCGGGACCAAAATCGGCATCCGGCGCTTCACCTTCCGCTGCCGCTTTTAAGTCCCAGCCAGCAGAAAAGAATTTCTCCCCGCCGCCGGTAATGATTGCTACGCGTAATTCCGGATCGTCACGGAAATTAAGAAAAGCTTCACCCATTGCAAAGCTGGTTTTGGCGTCAATGGCATTCGCTTTAGGTCGGTCGAGGGTAATTTCCAGGATCGGGCCGTTACGGGTCAGATGTAATGACTCACTCATAGTTCATCTCCAGATAAATAGTTTCCCGGCGGGAGGGATTCCTGCCGGAAGGTTTATTTCAGATTTTTTTTGATTATTTTTCCTGAACAGTTGCGTGGCAGGTCGGTTCTGATCTCCATAAAAGAGGGAACCTTGAATTTCGCCATATTGTTTTCGCAAAAGCTGAAAAACTCGGCTTCGCTTAATGTTTCACCTTCATTAAGGACGATAAACGCTTTAATGGCCTCATCACGGATCGCGTCTTTAATACCAACCACCACAATGTCCTGAATTTTCGGATGCGCAGAAATAATATTTTCCAGCTCGACGCAGGAGACATTTTCCCCGCCGCGTTTAATCATGTTGCAGCGTCTGTCGACAAAATAGAAATAGCCATCCTCATCCTGGTAACCCGAATCACCGGTATGTAACCAGCCCTCAGGTTCCAGCGCCCTGGCGGTTGCCTCCGGCTGCATGTAATACTCTTTGAAGATAGTCTTGCCGGGGATGCCTTTAATACAGATTTCGCCAATTTCTCCGGCGGGCAGCGGGCGATTTTGATCGTCGCGAATTTCAGCTTCATAGCTAAAACCCACGCGACCAATGGAAGGCCAGCGCCGTTTGTCTCCGGGACGGTCGCCAATAATTCCGACAATGGTTTCAGTCATACCATAAGAGGTCAGCAGCCTGACGCCAAAGCGTTCGGTAAAATCGTCTTTTTCCTGCTCGGATAAATTGAGATAGAACATCACTTCGCGCAGGTGATGCTGCCTGTCCGTTGGTGCGGCGGGCTGGACCATCAGCGTGCGGATCATCATCGGGATGCACTCGGTCACCGTCGCCTGATATTTACGTACCTGATCCCAGAAGGCCCTGGCGCTGTACTTCTCTAGCAGCACAAAGGTGCTGCCGGCGGAAAAGGCTGGCATTGCGGCGGTACACTGGCAGTCGATATGAAACGCGGGCATCACCGTCATGTACACGTCATCATCGCGCAGGGCGATTTGCCAGGCAGAGTAGTAGCCTGCAAAACGCAGGTTATAGTGGGTAATCACCACCCCTTTTGGACGCGAGGTGGTACCGGAGGTAAACAGAATTTCCGCCGTATCGTCAGTGGATAACACGGGCGTATAGCACAGCGTGGCCGACTGGCGTGCTTGCAGTTGGGAAAAGTGGCTCACGCCATCGTCAGCCGGAAGCTGCTCGCCAATCAGACAGATATGATTAAGCGGAGTGCTATTGTCCTGGCGTATTTCACGGTACATAGGATAAAACTGGGCGCTGGTAACCAGCAGGCTCGCCTGGCTGTTTTGCAGGATCCAGGCGCTTTCTTCGCCCAGTAAGCGGGCATTAATCGGCACCATAATGGCGCCGATTTTTGCCAGTCCAAACCAGCAAAAGATGAATTCCGGACAGTTATCCAGATGCAGCGCGACCCTATCACCCTTGCGGATCCCTAAGGAATAAAAAAGGTTCGCCGTGCGGTTAATCTCTTCATTGAGCGAAGCATAGCTAAACTGCCGAACGATTCCCTCACAGGATTCGAAAATTAACGCCGTTTTATCTCCGTACACCCCGGCCAGGTCGTCCCACATCTGACGTAAGTTTTGTCCGCCAACGATATCCATATTGCTTTATCCACTGAAATCAGGCGTGAGCGCTAACCGGAAAACCGATTAGCGCATCGCGTTTAATCCTCAACTTTGGCCAGGCCTTTGCCGACCAGTTCCTTAATATCTGCTTCGCTATAACCAATGTTTTTCAGAATGGCGGCGGTATCCATGCCGTGTGACGGCATGCCACGCCAGATTTTCCCCGGGTTGTTTTTAAATTTCGGCATGATGTTCGGCCCCTTACAGGTGCGGCCGTCCATTGTTTGCCACTGAGTAATCGATTCGCGGGCAACGTACTGCGGATTACCTTCCAGTTCCGGAATGGTGAGTACCTTCGCACAGGCGATATTCAGCTCAGCAAAACGCGCCTGAACGTCGGCGATGGTGTGTGTTGCCAGCCAGGCGTCCAGTTTCTCTTCGACGAGCGGGCCGTAAGGGCATTCCACGCGATGGATGAGCTGCGTGCCTTCCGGAACTTCCGGCGTACCGAGAATGTGGGCCAGGCCAATATCTTTAAAACACTCGTTGATTTGCGTGATGCCGACCAACTCCATGACGATGTAACCATCGGCGCATTTATACAGGCCGCAACCGGCGTAGTAGGGGTCTTTCCCTTTCGTCATACGTGGACAGATTTCGCCGCCGTTGAAGTAGTCCATCATGAAATACTGACCCATGCGCAGCATCACTTCGTACATGGCGATATCGATGCTTTCACCTTTACCCGTTTCGCGTACTTTGTGCAGGGCCGCCAGCGCGGCTGTCGTCGCGGTCATCCCGGAGAAGTAATCGGCGGTATACGGGAAGGCTGGCATCGGCTGATCAACGTCGCCGTTTTGGATCAGATAACCACTGAATGCCTGCGCGATGGTGTTATACGCCGGAAGATTGGTGTACTCCTCGGTACCAAACTGGCCGAAGCCGGAAAGGTGGGCGATAACCAGTTTCGGGTTATGTTCCCACAGCACTTCATCGGTAATACCGCGGCGGGCAAAGGCCGGACCTTTACTGGCTTCAATGAAAATATCGGTGGTTTCCATCAATTTCAGAAACGCTTCCCGACCTTCATCTTTGAAAATATTCAGCGACAGGGCGTGCAGGTTGCGGCGTGAGAGCTGCGGGTAGTTAGGCTGTACGCGGATGGTATCGGCCCATGCGACGTTTTCAATCCAGATAACCTCGGCGCCCCATTCGGCGAACATCTGTCCGGCGAATGGACCGGCGATTTCGATTCCTGAAAAAACAACGCGTACCCCAGCAAGCGGGCCAAAGGTTGGCATTGGTAAATGATTCATCATTTTTCTCCTGGCATTTTTTGCGGTATGTAGGCCGGATAAGCACAGCGCCATCCGGCATGATTGCCTGATGGCGACGCCCCGCGTCTTATCAGGCCTACAAGGGATCGATTAGCGGTATTGCTTGAGTACCGCACGACCCAACGTCAGGATCTGCATTTCGTCAGAACCACCAGAAACACGGTCAACGCGCAGGTCACGCCAGAAACGCGTGATGCGGTGGTTGCCCGCGATACCAACACCTCCCAGTACCTGCATGGCGGTGTCTACCACTTCAAACGCGGCGTTGGCGCAGAAGTATTTGCACATTGCCGCGTCGCCGGAGGTAATAGTGCCGTTATCTGCTTTCCACGCGGCTTCCAGCAGCATATTTTTCATGGAGTTCAGTTTGATCGCCATATGCGCAAACTTCTCCTGAATCAGCTGGAAACGGCCAATAGCTTCACCAAACTGCACGCGCTGATTCGCGTAACGCGCAGCGTCTTCAAAAGCGCACATTGCGGTACCGTAGTTGGTCAGCGCGACGAGGAAGCGCTCATGGTCAAACTCTTCTTTCACGCGGTTGAAGCCGTTACCTTCCCGACCGAACATGTCTTTTTCGTCCAGTTCAACGTCGTCAAAGGTGATTTCACAGCAGCTATCCATGCGCAGACCGAGTTTCTCCAGTTTGTTGACCTTGATACCTGCTTTGCTCATGTCCACAAACCACTCGGTGTAAACCGGTTTATCCGGCGATGCACCGTCTCTCGCCATGACCACGATGTACGGGGTATAGGCGCTACTGGTGATAAAGCACTTACTGCCATTGAGATAAACCTTACCATTTTTGCGTGTATAAGTGGTTTTCAGACTACCAACATCCGATCCCGCTCCCGGTTCAGTGATAGCAGAGTTCCACATCTGCTTACCGGTGCCCCGGAACGCCATGATTTTATCAATTTGCTCCTGAGTTCCTTCACGCAGGAAAGTGTTAAAACCTCCCGGCAATTGGTACAACACGTAAGTTGGTGCGCCAAGACGTCCCAGCTCCATCCAGACGGCGGCGACGGTAACAAAACCCGCTTCCAGACCGCCGTGTTCCTCCGGGATCAGCAGGCTATCAATACCCATATCCGCCAGCGCTTTTACAAAACGCTCAGGGTAGACGCTGTCACGATCGCACTCGGCAAAATAAGCTTCCCAGTTCTCACTGGCCATCAGTTCGCGAATACCGGCGACAAACAGCTCCTGTTCGTCATTTAAGTTGAAATCCATCTTTCAGCCTCTTGATCAATTGGGTTAATAAGAATTACTTGTCTTTCCAGTGCACTTTGGCGTCTTTAATAAAGGACAGCGTCACCATAATGTTGACGAAGAACAGCGGACATCCTCCGGCGATAATCGCGGTCTGAATCGGCTTCAACCCACCCAGCGCCAGCAGAACGATACCGATGATGCCGACCAGCACTGACCAGCCGATACGCACTAACAGAGGCGGCTCTTCACCATCGCGAACTTCGCGACAGGTCGACATCGCCAGGGTGTAAGAGCAGGCGTTAATCAGCGTGACGGTGGCAATAAAGCAGAGGATGAAGAAGCCCCACATGGTGGCGGTGCTCAGCGGCAAGGCGGCCCAGGTTTCGATAATGGCGCGCGCCACGCCGTGTTGCTCAATGAGTTGCGGAATGTTGAGGATGTTTTTATCCATCAGCAGCAGCGTGTTGCTGCCAAGGACTGTCCACAGGATCCAGGTAGACGCGGTCAGACCCATCACCATCCCGAAGCACAGTTCACGTACGGTACGACCACGGGAAATACGGGCCAGGAAGATACTCATCTGGATGGCGTAAATAACCCACCACGCCCAGTAGAAAACAGTCCAGCCCTGTGGGAAGCCGCCTTTACCGATGGCGTCGGTATAGAATAGCATCCGTGGCAGGTGCATTAACAGCATCCCGACGGAGTCGGTGAAGTAGTTCATGATGAAGCTGGCGCCGCTGACGATAAACACCCAGCCGAGCATCAGGAAGCTCAGGTAGCTACGCACATCGCTGGCGATTCTGACCCCTTTTTGCAGGCCGCAGGCCACGCAAATCGCGTTCAGAATGATCCAGCAGGTAATGATGATGGCGTCGAGTTGCAGCGTATGCGGAATACCGAACAGCCATTGCATACACTCGGTGACCAGCGGGGTAGCCAGACCGAGGCTGGTGCCCATCGCGAAGATCAGCGCCACCAGGTAGAAGTTATCGACGATGGTACCGAACAGCCCTTTCGCATGCTTTTCACCGACGAGCGGTACCAGCGTGGAGCTGGGGCGGATGACATCCATCTTGCGTACAAAGAAGAAGTAGGCGAAGGCCACGGAAAGGAAGCTATAGGTTGCCCACGGCAGCGGCCCCCAGTGGAACAGGCTGTACGCCAGGCCTATCTCTTTCGCGCCCGTGGAATTGGGTTCCAGGCCGAACGGCGGGGTGGAAATATAGTAGTAGATCTCAATAGAGCCCCAGAACAGAACCGCAGCGGATGTACAGGAGGCGAACATCATGAAAATCCAGCTGGCGGTGCTAAACTCCGGTTTTTCGTCACCTAATCTCTTTTTGGCATAGGGGCCAAAAACCAGCCAGAACCAGCCGAAGAGCATGACGACCATATACCATTCAAATGCCCAACCCCAGACGTTGGTGACATAACTGAATACCGCATTAATAACGACGTTAGCGGCATCAAGATCTCTGACTGTTAGCCAGCAAAGTATCCCGACAATTATTAATGGCGGAAAAAAAACCTTCGGTTCAATTCCCGATTTTTTCTTTTCATTTTTCATAAGTGAATTCCAGTGTGAAAACGAAATTTATTTAGCGTGCCAGTCCATGAACGTTTGTTTATTTATTATTAATGATTTGTTGATAAGTTTTTAACCTCTGGGACGCCTCAATGAGTAACTCATGATGGGTATTCACTTCGGGTGATTCTGTTATCTGTGTCACACTTTTTTGCGTTGATTATTTTGTGTCTAAATTTTGATTTTTGCTTTATTTATCAATTGGTTGGTTGTGGTTTTTTAACTTTTTTAAGTATCTGACGTTCAATATTGTTGAGCCAGCAAACAATATTGAAAATTTTCATATTTGGCATATTTCTTTCAATATTGGTGAGGTGCGTAACACTATTGAAAGTTACGAATATCAATGTGTGACATTTTCAATATTGGTGATTAAGGTTTTATTTCCGAATTAAAGAGCGTGATATCTGTATTTAACACCGCCGATATAAATACGTTTCCTTCATGATTTCTGGAGATGCAATGAAGATAATTACTTGCTACAAATGCGTACCTGATGAGCAGGATATTGCGATTAATAATGCTGACGGAACACTCGATTTCAGCAAAGCGGATAGCAAAATCAGCCAATATGATCTGAATGCAATTGAAGCTGCTTGCCAGTTAAAACAGCAGTTGGGAGACGTTCAGGTTGTCGCCATGAGCGTTGGCGGCAAAGCGCTGACTAATGCAAAAGGGCGCAAAGATGTCCTCTCTCGTGGTCCTGATGAACTGATTGTGGTCATTGACGATCAATTTGAGCAGGCGCTGCCGCAACAAACTGCCAGCGCGCTGGCCGCCGCGGCGCAAAAATCAGGTTTCGATCTGCTTATCTGCGGCGACGGTTCTTCCGATCTTTATGCTCAGCAGGTTGGTTTGCTGGTGGGCGAAGCGCTGAACATTCCGGCGATTAACGGCGTGAGTAAAATCCTCTCTCTTACCGACAGCACATTGACAGTAGAACGCGAACTGGAAGATGAAGTTGAAACGCTGAGCATCCCGCTCCCGGCGGTGATCGCGGTTTCCACCGACATTAACACCCCACAAATCCCTTCGATGAAAGCCATTCTTGGCGCGGCGAAAAAACCGGTTCAGGTCTGGTCGCCTGCGGATATCGGGCTGAACAGCGTACCCGCGTATTCCGCACAACAGGTTGCCGCACCGAAGCAGCGCGAGCGTCAGCGTGTGGTGATTGAAGGTGACGGTGAAGAACAAATCGCCGCGTTTGTCGAGAATCTGCGCAAAATCATTTAATTATCAGGGGATGTTATGAACAAATTTTCCAGTGTCTGGGTATTCAGCGATACCCCTTCTCGTCTGCCCGAACTGATGAGTGGCGCGCAGGCTGTAGGTGAAAAAGTTAACGCGTTCGTACTGAACGAAGCAGACAGCGCGACAGCATGTCATTTGGGCGCGGATCATGTCTGGCTGCTCAGCGGCAAACCAGAAGACCGCATGATCGAAGACTACGCTGCTGCGATGGCTGAGACTATTCGTCAGCATAGCGAGGGCGGCGCGGTGCTGCTGCCGAATACGCGTCGGGGCAAGCTGTTGGCGGCAAAGCTGGGCTATCGCTTGTCGGCTGCGGTTTCCAACGATGCCAGCGAAGTCGCCCTGCAGGATGGAAAAGCGGCGGTTAAACATATGGTCTACGGCGGTCTGGCGATAGGGGCAGAAACCATCGCTTCGCCGTTTGCCGTGATCACGCTCAGCAGCGGAACGTTTGACGCACAACAACCGGATGCATCTCGCAGCGGCGAGATGCATACCGTGCAGTGGCAGGCTCCGGCCATTACCGTGACCCGCACCGCAACCCAGGCGCGTCAGAGCAACAGCGTTGACCTCGACAAAGCGCGTCTGGTGGTCAGCGTGGGACGCGGCATCGGCAGCAAAGAGAATATCTCGCTGGCCGAAGCGCTGTGCCAGACGATTGGCGCCGAGCTAGCCTGCTCTCGCCCGGTGGCGGAAAACGAGAAGTGGATGGAGCACGAGCGCTACGTCGGTATCTCCAACCTGATGCTCAAGCCTGAGCTGTATCTGGCGGTGGGGATCTCCGGGCAGATCCAACACATGGTTGGTGCCAACGGCGCGCAGACGATTTTCGCCATCAACAAAGATAAAAACGCGCCAATCTTCCAGTATGCAGATTTTGGCATCGTTGGCGATGCGCTGAAGATCCTGCCTGCGCTGACGGCTGCCTTAGCGCGATAAACCATTTCGGGCAGGATGCGAAGGTATCCTGCCGCTGACAGGAGTACGTATGTCCGAAGATATCTTTGATGCCATCATCGTGGGTGCAGGTCTGGCCGGTTCGGTTGCGGCGCTGGTGCTTGCTCGCGAAGGTGCACAGGTGCTGGTTATCGAGCGTGGCAATTCTGCTGGCGCGAAGAATGTCACCGGTGGGCGTTTGTATGCACATAGCCTGGAACGCATCATTCCCGGCTTTGCGGATCAGGCCCCCATTGAACGCATGATCACCCACGAAAAACTCGCCTTTATGACCGACAACGGGGCGATGACTATCGACTACTGCAATGGTGAAGATGCTTCAGCGTCGCAGGTTTCCTATTCCGTCTTACGCAGTAAATTTGACGCCTGGCTGATGGAGCAGGCCGAAGAGGCGGGGGCGCAGCTGATCACCGGTATTCGCGTCGATAATGTCGTTCAGCGTGATGGCAAAGTCGTGGGTGTGGAAGCCGATGGCGATATTCTGGAAGCCAAAGTCGTAATTCTCGCTGATGGGGTGAATTCTCTGCTGGCTGAAAAGCTGGGCATGGCCAAGCGTGTTGAGGCATCGCATGTTGCCGTCGGTGTGAAGGAACTGATCGAATTGCCGAAGTCGGTCATTGAAGATCGTTTCCAGTTACAGGGCAACGAAGGTGCCGCCTGTCTGTTTGCCGGGGCGCCAACCGATGGTCTGATGGGCGGTGGCTTCCTGTATACGAATGAAACAACCCTTTCCCTGGGGCTGGTCTGCGGTCTTCATCATCTGAAAGACGCGAAAAAATCGGTCCCGCAAATGCTGGAAGATTTCAAACAGCATCCGGCAGTTGCGCCGCTGATCGCCGGTGGCAAGCTGGTGGAATATGCCGCGCACGTTGTACCCGAGGCGGGAATGAATATGCAGCCTGAACTGGTGGGCGATGGCGTACTGATTGCCGGGGATGCTGCCGGCATGTGTATGAACCTCGGCTTTACCATCCGTGGTATGGATCTTGCCATATCCGCAGGCGAAGCGGCGGCGAAGACGGTGCTTTCGGCGATGAAGCGCGACGATTTTAGCAAGCAATCGCTGGGGGAATACCGTCAGCATCTGGACGAAGGTCCGATGCGCGATATGCGCATGTATCAGAAACTACCGGCTTTTCTTGATAATCCCCGCATGTTTACCGCCTATCCCGAAATGGCGGTCAATATCGCGCGCGACCTGTTCACCGTGGATGGCTCCGCGCCGGTGCCGATGCGTAAAAAAATCCTGCGCCATGCGAAGAAAGTGGGCTTCATCAACCTGATGAAAGATGGCCTGAAAGGAGTGACCGTATTATGACATCTCCCGTTAATGTGGACGTCAAACTGGGCGTCAATAAGTTCAATGTGGATGAAGATAGCCCGCACATCATTCTCAAAACCGATCCTGATAAACAGGCGCTGGAGGTGCTGATTAAGGCCTGTCCGGCGGGACTGTATAAAAAGCAGGACGACGGTAGCGTTCGTTTTGATTACGCCGGGTGCCTGGAGTGCGGAACGTGCCGGATCCTCGGCCTTGATACGGCGCTGGAGAAATGGGAATACCCACGCGGGACGTTTGGCGTGGAGTTCCGCTACGGCTAATAAGTACGAAGTTGTGCCCCCGTAGGCCGGATAAGATGCGGTAGCGTCACCATCCGGCAATCATGTGGCGCCAATGCCGGATGGCGGCGGAAACGCCTTATCCGGCCTACAGATGCGCTTTGCCCGTGTTGACACAGGACATCACCATGCAGCAGCCCAGGAACTTTGATGACCTTAAATTCTCCTCCATTCATCGCAGAATTATGCTGTGGGGAAGCGGCGGCCCGTTCCTTGATGGCTACGTGCTGGTGATCATTGGCGTGGCGCTGGAACAACTGACGCCGCTATTGCACCTTGATGCTGAATGGATTGGCGCGCTCGGTGCGGCTACGCTTGCCGGACTGTTTATCGGCACCTCGTTGTTTGGCTATATTTGCGATAAAGTCGGGCGGCGTAAAATGTTCCTGCTTGATATTATCGCTATCGGTGTTATCTCCGTGGCGACCATGTTTGTTTCCACGCCGCTTGAATTGCTGGTGATGCGCGTTTTAATTGGCATTGTTATCGGCGCGGATTACCCTATCGCCACTTCCATGATTACGGAGTTTTCCAACACCCGCCAGCGCGCGTTCTCTATCGGTTTTATCGCCGCGATGTGGTACGTCGGCGCGACCTGCGCCAACCTGGTGGGCTACTGGCTGTATGACATGGAAGGCGGCTGGCGCTGGATGCTTGGCAGCGCCTTTATCCCGTGCTTAATCATTTTGATTGGCCGCTTTGACCTGCCGGAATCGCCACGCTGGCTATTGCGAAAAGGACGGGTAAAAGAGTGCGAACAAATGATGATCAAACTGTTCGGCGAACCGGTCTGCTTTGACGATGAGCCGCCGCAGGAGACCCGCTTCCTGCAGCTGTTTAACCGCCGTCATTTCCCGTTTGTACTGTTCGTTGCGGCTATCTGGACCTGTCAGGTGATCCCGATGTTCGCTATCTATACCTTTGGGCCGCAGATCGTCGGGTTACTCGGCTGGGAGCAGGGGCGCAACGCGGCGCTCGGCAATGTGGTCATTAGCCTCTTTTTTATGCTGGGCTGTATACCGGCGATGTTCTGGCTAAACAGTATTGGCCGTCGCCCTCTGCTTATTGGCAGCTTCGCCATGATGACTATCGCGCTGGCGCTGCTGGGGCTGGTGTCAAATCTGGGCATCATACTGGTCGTGGTGGCGTTTGCGGTATACGCCTTCTTTTCCGGCGGACCGGGCATACTGCAATGGCTTTATCCTAATGAACTCTTCCCGACGGATATTCGCGCTTCGGCCGTAGGGGTCATCATGTCATTAAGCCGCATCGGAACCATTGTCTCCACCTGGGCATTACCGATTTTTATTACTCGTTACGGTATTAATAACGTCATGCTGATTGGCGCGTTGATTTCGTTAGTCGGGCTTGGCGTATCGGTGATGTTTGCCCCGGAAACCCGCGGCTTGACGCTAACACAGACCGGAAACATGACTTTGCGCGGAACGCCATCGGATAACCCTCGTTAAGAGTGTTCTGCATTTCTCCCTGCTTTTCGCCAATAACGCTACAGTTAACAGTCACATGCTAAAACAACTGAAAAGCAGGGAGAACACCATGCAAAAACGTCTTATGACCGCACTGTTTACCGCAGCAACACTATTCACCGTCGCAGGATGCTCTTCTAACCAGGCGGTTGAAACCACGGATGGCAAAACTATTGTCACCGACGGGAAACCCGAGGTCGATAACGATACCGGTATGGTGTCTTACAAAAACGCCGCCACCGGGAAAACCGAACAGATTAACCGCGATCAGCTGAAAAATATGAGCGAGCTGGATAATTAATTCAATTTTTTCTGGTTAGCCGCTCAATAATATTCTCTCTTTATGCGCATCCATTTATTCCCATGCGAATAAACGGATGCCTGAACAGGCAGGGACGCCGGAAAACGTCGAAATACGTTCGCCCGTGTTCCCGCTTTCCCCACCGCGCTGTCCGCTTACATGAGGTTACATTCATCGACATTTCTCTGAACAGCGGCTCAACATTTCCCGGAAAAAAAACATATCGCAGGGCATTTATCCTTATGATTAGGTATAAATGATGAGGTATAAGGAACAGGAGTCTGTAATGAAACCAATACCTTTTTATTTGCTCGCGCTATTTTCTGCCGCCTCCGGGGCTACGGAGATAAACGTCTGCAAAGACCTGATCGGAACATGGAAAACCACGGCAGATAACCCGCCTTATACCATGACAATATCGCCGCCAGTAGAAAGCTGCGGGGAAAAATGTGTGAAACTGAACGTGCAGTATGAACTTGACGTGACTCACCGCAACGCGCTTTATTGCCATGAAGGACAAGAGGGGGTAAAAGGGCAGGGACCCATGGTGATAGCATTTGAAGGGGCGTATGGTGGACACGCTATTGGAACCTATAACCGACAGCTGCAATTACTTTGGGCTGGCGTAATACCGAAAAATAAAAAGGGGAAATGGATAACGAAAATGGAAAATTACTGGTTCAGGCAGGTAAAAGCGCATTAAACATCATCTTAAAACAGCCCGCAAAACCGTCTTATTCACGAAGGGCTTACTGCCTGCGCGCGCACATTCCAACGGCTTGCCAGCCCCGGATGAACTGTTGATAAAAAAGAGGGCCAGCATCTGTTTCCAGACGGCCCTGAGTGGATTGTGACGTAACATGGCACCTTGCTGGCGCTCTCTTATTATTTCATGCCAGTGCCATCGTTATGGCGCAATCAGAGCATTATTTCGTCGCATCGTTATAAACTTCGGCAACGGCTTCAAAATTCGGACCATGCTCACGTGCAGCGATAATATGGTAATATTTTCCGCCTTTCGCATCGGCTAATTCTGACAGTTTTTCGCGTAGATCAGAGGGTGAGGAAATCTGCCCGCCACTCTGGGACACATTTATGGTGCCGACCTTAACCAGTTTGAAGTGGCTGATTTCTTGCTTAGAGACCTGCTCTGCCGCAAGTGTGCTGAATGAAGCAACCGTTGCCAGTAATGCGGCGGCAATAATGCGTTTTTTCATAGTTCTGTTCCTGTTGCATTGATGATAAGGTTTGCGCAATATCAGTAATCCGTAACGAAATTATTTATCCCCTTCATACTTCAGGTTGCTTATGGGTTGGCTACGGATTACTCGGCCCACCCATGGGCCTCGCCCTGACGGGCCGTCGCACGCGACGTTCAAATCTGCTCCCGGCAAATTTGTCGCTCACCTCAGTCACATAATTATCTATGCTCCTGGGGACTCACTCCCTTGCCGCCTTTAAGCAACTCGAATTATTTTGGGTAATAACCTCGGTTGATTATCTGAAAATAGCCTTATTTGGTGTGACCGTCTTATATCTTGTTATAGTCACCTCTTTATGTTGTTGTCAATGTAAAATAATACACTGCCAGCTAAAAAGAAACTTAACCCCCTGTAAATAATAGTTTTTATATTATTTCTTTTAATGGCGTAATTTTTATTGAATCACGCGGCAATACGCTAGTTTTATTCATAAGCAACATAACAGAATTGAGTTATGTTTTAATTTCCCAGAGTGATATTACCGGTTGTATGTCTATGGTTGCGCGGCCTGTTACTGATAGTGTTTCTTTCGGGGCGATTTTATTGTAGCGGCATAGGGTAATCACCGTAGTTGAAGGGAAAAGGCACGAACACAGAGCTATAGAGTATGTTTAATAATGTATTTTTTTATGAAGTAATGTCTGCAGTTGTATCTCTAAAATAAAAACAATGAACTTTTCATCTAAATAATTTTTCAATGAATTATGCTCATTTATTAATATATTTCTAATTTGAAATACAAATCAATTTATAACACATATTCTTACCCGGAAGGCATTGATACATATCCACGCTTCCTCGTACAGTAATAAATGAATATGTGATAAAGTTACTGACTACAGGTATAATAATATGAGTAATAAAAAAAATCTGTCCGCAGAAGAGACGGATCTTACGCGTAGGAAACTGTTAACCAGCGCCGGTATTCTTGCCGCCGGCGGTATGCTATCCGGCGCGGTAAAAGCTGATGAAAAATGTGCCGTCAAGGCGAAACCGGCGTGGGATAAACCGTTTACCGGCGAAATCCCGGAAAAATTGCCAGAAGGATATAATATTCTGTTAGTCGTGACCGACCAGGAGCGTTTTTTTCCTACGTTTCCTTTCCCGGTACCCGGCAGAGAGCGGCTCATGAAAACGGGGGTGACATTCTGTAATCATCAGAATACCAGTAATGTCTGTACGCCTTCCCGCTCCGTATTGTATACCGGCTTACATATGCCCCAGACAAAAATGTTTGATAATCTGGGATTACCCTGGATGCCTTATGACCTTGACCCCGCTCTTGGAACCACAGGCCATATGATGCGGGAACTGGGATACTATACGGCCTATAAAGGTAAGTGGCATCTTACAGAAAAACTGGAGAAGCCTTTGCCTGACGAAAAAGATGAGGATATTGATGTCGGGGATATTCCTGAACCAGAATTACATAAAATTATGGAAAAATATGGTTTTGCTGACTATCACGGCATCGGCGATATTATAGGCCATAGTAAAGGCGGTTATTTTTATGATTCAACCACCACGGCTCAGACTATAAATTGGTTAAGATGCAAGGGGCAGCCCTTGAATGACCAACACAAGCCCTGGTTCCTGGCCGTTAACCTCGTTAATCCTCATGACGTCATGTTTATTGATACCGATAAAGAGGGAGAAAAGGTACAGTGGCGTGGCGAGTTGGATCAGGATGATAATACCCTGGCGCCCACGCAGCCGCCGGAAAACGAGCTTTATCAGGCAAGCTGGCCGAACTATCCGCTGCCGGCAAACAGGCATCAATCATTCAATGAGCAGGGAAGACCGCCGGCGCATCTTGAATACCAGACAGCGCGCGCTGCGCTGGAAGGGCAGTTTCCTGATGAAGATCGTCGTTGGCGTAAACTGCTTGACTACTATTTCAACTGTATCCGCGATTGTGATACTCACCTTGACCGGATATTAAATGAACTTGATGCCCTCAAGTTAACTGATAAAACGATTGTTGTATTTACTGCCGATCATGGCGAATTAGGCGGAAGCCATCAGATGCACGGTAAAGGCGCTTCCGTTTATAAAGAACAGATCCATGTACCGATGATTATTTCCCACCCGGCGTACCCCGGTAATAAGAAATGTCAGGCGTTGACCTGTCATCTTGATATCGCGCCGACATTAGTTGGGCTGACCGGTTTGCCGGAAGAAAAACAGCACCAGGCGTTAGGCAACCGCAAAGGCGTTAATTTTAGCGGATTGCTAAAAAACCCGGAAGGCGTTGCGGTTAATGCGGTGAGAAATGCCAGCTTATATTGCTATGGCATGATCTTGTATACCGATGCCCATTATCTCCACCGCGTTATCGCGCTACAAAGAGATAAACAAAAAACGGTGGCGCAAATCAAGCAGGAAATATCCCATTTGCATCCTGATTTCAGCCATCGTTCAGGGACGCGGATGATTAACGATGGCCGTTATAAGTTTGCACGCTATTTCTCGCTAAGGGAGCATAATACGCCGGAAACCTGGGAGGATCTTATTAAGTACAACGATCTTGAACTTTACGATCTTAAAAATGATCCCGATGAGAACCATAACCTTGCTGCTGATAAACAGAAATATCAGGATCTCATTCTTACGATGAATGAAAAACTGAATAAAATTATCAAGGACGAAATTGGCGTGGATGACGGCAGTTTTATGCCGGATGCGGCCCATGAGCCGTGGGATCTTACTATTGAGCAGTTTAACCGCATGGCGAAAGATTAAGAGCCTGGCCCATTAGGCTATTTTATTCGCCATTTGGGGACCGGGCAGTGCTCAAAATCCTCACGTACTACGTGTACGCTCCGGTTTCTGCGCGCTGGTCGGCCCCAAACTGGCTTCAACAATTACGCCTACTGGGCCAGGCTCTAAGTACCTGACCCATTAGGTTAATTTATGCGTCGGCGATCTGGCATCCAGCGTGTCTGGAGGTTCAGATGCTGTTGGCGCTGCGCTTATTGGGTCTGTGTCATCATGTAATGGATTGATATTACAGTCATTACAGGCAAATTTAGCGCAGCGCCGCCCGACAAGAAGGCCTTAAACCGATTTGTCAGCGATTTAAGGCTGCTATCATCACCGACCTTTCCACACCGGATCGCGCTTTTCCGCAAACGCCTGCGGCCCTTCGAGAGCGTCTTCCGGGGGCAGGATGGCGCCAGCTCCTGGCTGGCGTTAATTCAATTTTTTCTGATTAGCCGCTCAATAATATTCACTATTAGCCTGGCGAATTTGTCACTACACTTTGTAATAAAAAACAGATCATCACAGGCTAATCATGATCCTCATTATTTATGCGCATCCGTATCCGCATCATTCTCATGCGAATAAGCGGATGCTTGAACAGGCAGGGACGCTGGAAAACGTCGAAATACGTTCGCTTTATCACCTCTATCCCGATTTCAATATTGACGTTGCCGCCGAGCAGGAGGCGCTGTCGCGCGCGAGTCTTATCGTCTGGCAGCATCCGATGCAGTGGTACAGCGTCCCTCCTTTACTCAAATTATGGATGGATAAAGTCCTCACCCACGGCTGGGCTTACGGTCATGGCGGTACGGCATTGCATGGTAAACATCTGCTATGGGCGGTAACGACCGGCGGTGGTGAAAACCACTTTGCTATCGGTTCACATCCGGGATTTGACGTCCTTTCTCAGCCGCTACAGGCGACGGCGCTCTATTGCGGCCTCAAATGGCTGCCGCCGTTTGCCATGCACTGCACGTTCATTTGCGATGACGACACCTTACAGGCGCAGGCGCGTCAGTATAAACAGCGTTTACTGGCATGGAAGGAGGTGAATCATGGATAGCCATACTCTACTGCAGGCGCTGATCTATCTTGGTTCGGCGGCGCTGATTGTGCCGATTGCGGTACGTTTGGGCTTAGGATCGGTGCTGGGGTATCTGATTGCGGGTTGCATTATCGGCCCCTGGGGACTACGGCTGGTGACGGACGCCGAATCTATTCTGCATTTTGCGGAAATCGGCGTCGTGCTGATGTTGTTTGTTATTGGGCTTGAGCTGGACCCGCAACGGTTATGGAAGCTGCGCGCCTCGGTATTTGGCGGCGGCGCGTTACAAATGGTGGTCTGCGGCGTACTGATTGGTCTGTTCTGCATGTTTCTTGGCCTGCGTTGGCAGGTGGCGGAACTGATTGGCATGACGCTGGCGCTTTCGTCCACGGCTATCGCCATGCAGGCAATGAATGAGCGTAACCTGACCGTTTCGCAAGTAGGGCGTAGCGCATTTGCAGTGCTCTTGTTCCAGGATATCGCGGCGATCCCGCTGGTGGCGATGATTCCGCTGCTGGCCGCCAGCGGCGCATCCACCACGCTTGGCGCGTTTGCGCTATCGGCGTTGAAAGTCGCAGGCGCGTTGGCGCTGGTGGTGTTGCTGGGACGCTACGTTACGCGCCCGGCGCTGCGCTTTGTCGCGCGTTCTGGTTTGCGGGAAGTGTTCAGCGCCGTGGCGCTATTTCTGGTGTTTGGTTTCGGCCTGTTGCTGGAAGAGGTTGGGCTGTCAATGGCGATGGGCGCGTTCCTGGCGGGCGTTCTGCTGGCGAGTTCGGAATATCGTCATGCGCTGGAAAGCGATATTGAACCCTTTAAGGGGTTGCTGCTGGGGCTGTTCTTTATTGGCGTCGGCATGTCGATTGATTTCGGCACGCTGGTGGAGAATCCGCTGCGCATTCTGCTGTTGTTGGCCGGTTTTCTGGCAATCAAAATCGTCATGCTGTGGCTGGTCGCGAGGCCGCTGGGCGTACCGGCAAAACAGCGTCGCTGGTTTGCCGTCTTATTAGGCCAGGGAAGTGAGTTTGCGTTTGTGGTTTTTGGCGCGGCGCAAATGGCGGATGTACTTGAGCCGGAATGGGCAAAAGCGCTGACGCTGGCGGTCGCGCTGTCGATGGCGGCTACGCCGATTTTTCTGGTGCTGCTGACTCGCATGGAGAAGACCGCGACGGGTGAAGCGCGCGAGGCGGATGAAATCGACGAAGAGCAACCGCGGGTTATTGTGGCCGGGTTTGGACGATTTGGGCAGATAGCCGGGCGTCTGCTGCTGTCGAGCGGGGTGAAGATGGTGGTGCTCGATCACGACCCCGATCATATCGAAACGCTGCGTAAATTCGGCATGAAGGTTTTTTATGGCGACGCGACGCGTATGGATTTGCTGGAATCTGCCGGAGCGGCGAAGGCGGAGGTATTGATTAACGCCATTGACGATCCGCAAACCAATTTGCAACTGAGTGAACTGGTGAAGTCGCATTTCCCGCATCTGCAGATTATCGCCCGCGCCCGTGATGTCGATCATTACATTCGCCTGCGCCAGGCTGGTGTGGCGATGCCCGAACGTGAAACCTTCGAAGGCGCGCTCAAAAGCGGGCGACAGGCGCTGGAGGCGCTGGGGCTGGGGCGTTATGAAGCCCGCGAGTGCGCGGATCTGTTCCGCCATTTTAATACCCGGATGGTGGAAGAGATGGCGAAAGGGGAAAACGATCCGTTATCTCGCGCCGCCGCCTATAAACGTACCAGCGCGATGTTGAGCGAAATTATTACCGAGGACCGGGAGCATCTGTCGTTGATTCAGCGCCACGGCTGGCAGGGAACGGCTGAGGGCAAACATTCCGGGGAGGTCGCCGATGAACCCGAGGTCAAACCGTCAATCTAAAGTAAAAAATGTGATGTTCTGCAAACTTTACTGCTAATTGGCTGTTTTTGAACTACTGTAATGCTGGCGCTCCACATCAAATGAGTGGCGTCGCCAGCAGAACGAAAAATTTTCGTGCTCATCCTCTTTTCGTCAGTCGACGAAAGATTGCGCTTTACGTATAGTGGCGGCAATTTTTTTTGTATCAGGAAATAATTAATGATCAGTCTGATTGCGGCGTTAGCGGTGGATCGCGTCATCGGTATGGAAAACGCCATGCCGTGGAACCTGCCTGCCGATCTCGCCTGGTTTAAACGTAACACGTTAAATAAACCTGTCGTCATGGGACGTCACACCTGGGAGTCCATCGGACGCCCCTTACCGGGACGTAAAAATATTGTTATCAGCAGCCAGCCGGGCACCGACGATCGCGTGCAGTGGGTGAAGTCTGTCGATGAGGCGATTGCCGCTTGCGGCGATGCGCCGGAAATTATGGTCATTGGCGGCGGGCGCGTGTACGAGCAGTTCTTGCCAAAGGCGCAGAAGCTTTATCTGACGCATATTGATGCGGAAGTCGAAGGCGATACCCATTTTCCGGATTATGAACCGGATGACTGGGAATCGGTATTCAGTGAGTTTCACGATGCCGATGCGCAGAATTCTCACAGCTATTGTTTCGAGATTCTGGAACGTCGTTAACGCTGTAGTGCCGGATGGCGGCGAAACGCCTTATCCGGCCTACTCTTGAGCCGGATGTAGCCGGATGTAGGCCTGATAAGCGTAGCGCCATCAGGCATAAACCTATCAGGCGTTGACCGCTTCGCCTTCGCCCATATCCATCTGGCGGTTTGACGGCTGCACAAAATACTGTTTATCTTCCCAACGTAAACAGGTTAACTCCCCGCCCCAGCAGCAGCCGGTATCCAGCGCGTAAATACCTTCTGGCGTCCCTTTCCCTTCCAGCGACGCCCAGTGCCCGAACGCAATACTGTAAGCCTCGCTCACCGGTCCCGGAATGGCGAACCACGGCTTCAGCGGCGCAGGGGCATTTTCCGGCGACGCTTTACTGTACATATCCAGTTGACCGTTAGGAAAGCAGTAACGCATACGGGTAAAAGCATTAGTAATAAAGCGTAGCCGCGCCAGACCACTTAACTCCGGCGACCAGTTATTCGGCATATCGCCATACATCGCGTCGAGGAAAAAGGGGTACGAGTCGCTCGACAGCACCGCTTCAACATCGCGGGCGCACTCTTTTGCCGTCTGCAAATCCCACTGCGGGGTAATACCCGCATGCGCCATGACCAGCTTTTTCTCTTCATCTACCTGCAACAGCGGCTGACGGCGTAACCAATTCAACAGCTCATCGGCGTCCGGCGCTTCAAGAAGCGGGGTCAGCCGGTCTTTAGGTTTGTTGCGGCTAATCCCGGCGAATACGGCCAACAGGTGTAAATCGTGATTCCCCAGCACCAAACGCACGCTATTGCCAAGTGATTTGACGTAGCGTAACACGTCCAGCGAACCAGGACCGCGGGCGACCAAATCGCCAGTCAGCCATAGAGTGTCTGTATCTGGCGTAAATTCCACTTGCTGTAATAAGGCGATCAGTTCGTCGTAGCAACCGTGAACGTCGCCGATGAGATAAGTTGCCATTGTTATAATTTTAGTGAATGAGTGTAGGGACGGCGAGTCGAAACACGGGAATGTCGATGGTAAAGGCGTCGCCATTTTCATCGATCATTTCGTAATGACCCTGCATGGTGCCCAGCGGCGTTTCAATTACCGCGCCGCTGGTGTACTGATACTCTTCGCCAGGCGCAATGCGCGGCTGGACGCCAACCACACCTTCGCCCTGGACTTCAGTTTCACGGCCATGACCATTGGTAATCAGCCAGTAGCGGCCCAATAGCTGCACTGGCGCCCGGCCCAGATTGCGGATGGTTACGGTATAGGCAAAAACGTAACGTTCATCGTCAGGTGAGGATTGCGCCTCAATGTAGACGCTTTGCACCTGAATACACACTCTGGGCGAATTGATCATGTTTAACTCTCCTTCAAAGGCGCGTTTTCCGACAGATAGTTGGCCATCTGGCAGTACTGCGCGACAGAGATATTTTCCGCGCGCATTGCCGGGTCAATACCCATTTCCGTCAACGTCTCAACGCTAAAAAGATTGCCGAGACTGTTACGGATCGTTTTACGGCGCTGGTTAAAGGCCTCGGTGGTAATACGGCTCAACACGCGAATATCTTTAACCGGGTAAGGCATTGTTGCGTGTGGAACCAGACGCACCACGGCGGAGTCCACTTTGGGCGGCGGCGTGAAGGCGGATGGCGGCACTTCAAGCACCGGGATCACCTGACAGTAATATTGCGCCATCACGCTTAAACGACCATACGCTTTGCTGTTCGGCCCTGCAACCAGACGATTTACCACTTCTTTTTGCAGCATAAAGTGCATGTCGGCAATGGCATCAGTATAGCTAAAGAGATGGAACATCAGCGGGGTGGAGATATTATAGGGCAGATTGCCGAACACACGCAGCGGTTGGCCCAACTGCGCAGACAGTTCGCCAAAGTTCATGGTCATGGCGTCCTGCTGATAAATAGTCAGCTTCGGCCCTAAAAACGGATGGGTTTGCAAACGCGCCGCCAGATCGCGGTCAAGTTCAATGACCGTGAGCTTATCCAGTCGTTCGCCGACCGGCTCCGTCAGCGCCGCCAGGCCGGGGCCGATTTCAACCATCGCCTGGCCTTTTTGCGGATTAATAGCAGAAACAATACTGTCGATCACAAACCGATCGTTGAGAAAGTTTTGCCCGAAGCGTTTACGGGCTAAATGGCCCTGATGGACTCGATTATTCATTGGGTATTAACAATCATTTTGATGGCGAGATTAAGCGCCGTAATAAAACTGCCGACATCCGCTTTTCCACGACCTGCCAGTTCAAGCGCGGTGCCGTGGTCAACGGAGGTTCGAATAAAAGGTAGGCCGAGCGTAATATTCACTCCCCGACCGAATCCCTGGTATTTTAGCACGGGCAGGCCCTGATCGTGGTACATCGCCAGCACCGCGTCGGCATTATCGAGATATTTGGGCTGAAACAGCGTATCAGCAGGTAGCGGCCCGTTGAGTGTCATCCCCTGCGCCCGCAGCTCGTCGAGCACCGGAATGATGGTGTCTATCTCTTCCGTGCCCATATGACCGCCTTCGCCCGCGTGCGGATTCAGGCCACAGACAAGAATGCGCGGTTCGGCAATACCAAATTTGGTCCGCAAATCGTGATGCAAAATAGCAATCACTTCGTGCAAAAGCGCAGGGGTGATGGCGTCTGCAATCGCCCGTAGCGGCAGATGCGTAGTCGCCAGCGCCACGCGAAGTTCTTCGGTTGCCAGCATCATCACGACTTTTTTCGCCTGCGAACGCTCTTCGAAAAACTCGGTATGACCGGTAAACGGAATGCCTGCGTCGTTAATAACGCCTTTGTGCACGGGGCCTGTGATCAGCGCGGCAAATTCACCGTTCAGACAGCCATCACACGCTCGCGCCAGCGTCTCTACCACGTAGGGGCCATTTTCTACCGTCAACTGACCGGGGATGGCAGGCGCGCGCAGCGAGACCGGCAATAGGGTCAGCGTTCCCGCGGGCTGCGGCGCAGCGGGGACATCAGGCGAGTAAGGGAGAAGCGAGAGGGGCAGGCCGAGCATGGCGGCCCGCTCCGTCAGGAGCGCGCCGTCCGCACAGACGACCAGTTCAATCGGCCACGCGCGTTGCGCCAGTTGGACGACAAGATCGGGGCCAATCCCGGCGGGTTCGCCGGGAGTGATAACAACGCGTTGCGCACTGCTCATTAGTTACTCAAAATCTTAACGTAAGCGCTGGCGCGCTGTTCTTGCATCCAGGTCGCCGCTTCTTCTGAGAACTTACGGTTCATCAGCATACGATAAGCGCGATCTTTCTGCGCCGCATCGGTTTTGTCTACCTTACGCGTATCCAGCAATTCGATCAGATGCCAGCCGAAAGAGGAGTGTACCGGCGCGCTTATTTGGCCTTTATGCAGCTTCGTCAGCGCGTCGCGGAACGCCGGATCGAAAATATCTGGCGTAGCCCAACCCAAATCACCGCCCTGGTTAGCGGAGCCCGGGTCCTGAGAGTACTCTTTCGCCGCAGCGGCAAATGTGGTTTTACCACTCTTAATGTCAGCCGCGATTTCTTCCAGCTTCAGGCGCGCCTGCTGATCGTTCATGATCGGCGACGGCTTAAGCAGAATGTGACGAGCGTGAACTTCGGTCACGGAGATACTCTGGCTCTGACCGCGCAGGTCATTTACTTTCAGAATGTGGAAGCCGACGCCGGAGCGAATCGGGCCGACAATGTCGCCTTTCTTCGCGGTGCTCAGCGCCTGGGCGAAAATCCCCGGCAGCTCCTGGATACGGCCCCAGCCCATCTGACCGCCTTTTAGCGCCTGCTGGTCGGCAGAGTAGGTAATCGCCAGTTTGCCGAAATCTGCGCCGTTACGCGCTTCTTCAACAATGCTTTCCGCCTGGCGCTGCGCGTCGTTAACCTGCTCGGAGGTTGGGTTTTCCGGCAGAGCAATCAGGATATGGCTCAGGTTCAGCTCGGTGCTGGCATCGTTTTGGGTGCCAATCTGTTTTGCCAGCGCGTCAACTTCTTGCGGCAAAACGGTGATACGGCGACGAACCTCGTTGTTGCGCACTTCAGAGATAATCATCTCTTTACGAATCTGGTTACGGTAGGTTGAATAGTTCAGCCCATCGTAAGCCAGACGGCTGCGCATCTGATCCATCGTCATATTGTTTTGTTTGGCGATGTTGGCGATGGCCTGATCCAACTGCTCATCCGTGATCTTCACCCCCATCTTCTGACCCATCTGCAGGATAATTTGAT
Source organism: Salmonella sp. SAL03688 (assembly GCF_046551895.1). NCBI lineage: Bacteria > Pseudomonadati > Pseudomonadota > Gammaproteobacteria > Enterobacterales > Enterobacteriaceae > Salmonella > Salmonella sp. SAL03688. Next base: position 187,775 of record NZ_JBGDVI010000001.1, on the reverse strand, counting down.
CCATAATCAAACGTTCCAGGATCTGGTGACGCAGCGTGGCGTCGTCCGGAAGCTGCTGACCTGCCTGACCCGCGTTGAGTTTGACTGATTGCATTAAGCCATCAACGTCGCTTTCCAGCACGACGCCATTATTGACGACGGCTGCGACTTTATCGACTACCTGGGGGGCAGCGAAACTGGTATTCGCGATCATGGCGATACCGAGAAGCAGCGTTTTCCAGTTCTTCATACTTTTTCCATTTCAATTAACCGCAATGCGGATTACGTTGTAAATCAATCAGATTACATAGAGCTTTGGTACGGCAGAATGTTCGAACGCAACATTTCTTGCGTGCCGAGGCCGTAGTTAGAGCTCAAACCGCGCAGCTCAATGTTGAAGCCAATCGCGTTATCATAAATCGCGTGTTGTTTATCGTTATCCCAACCGTTCAGCTTACGTTCGTATCCGACGCGGATCGCATAGCAGCAAGAGTTGTACTGCAAGCCGAGCATCTGGTCTGCAGGTTTGCTCGAATTGGTATCGAAGTAGTACGCGCCGACAATCGACCAGCGATCGGCAATCGGCCAACTTGCCACCGCGCCCACCTGGTTGATGCCGTTTTTATACTGCTCTGCCGTGGAATAATACGAAGGCAACGTAGCCTGAATATATTCCGGGCTGGCATAGCGGTAGTTCAACTGTACCAGACGATCCTGATCCCGACGGTATTCGAGGCTGCTGCTGCTGGTAGCGACGCTATCCAGACGGGTATCGTACTGCACTCCGCTACGCAGCCCCCAGCGTTCTGAAATACGCCAGTAAGTGTCGCCTGCCCAAACCAGCGAACCGGTTTTGTCGTCATTCTCCCATTTAATGTTGTCATCGCCGGTGCGAGACTCCGTGAAATAGTAGATTTGACCAACAGAAACGTTAAAACGTTCAACGGCGGCATCATCATAAATGCGTGTTGTGACGCCTGTCGTGACCTGGTTGGCGGAAGCAATACGGTCGAGACCGCCATAAGTGCGGTCGCGGAACAGGCCGTTATAGTCGGATTGCAGCAAAGAAGAATCGTAGTTATAGATGCCGCTCTGGTCGCGGTACGGCACATACAGGTACTGCACGCGTGGTTCCAGCGTCTGGGTATACCCTGGCGCCAGCATCGCCATATCGCGTTCGAAGATGAGCTTACCGTCGACTTTAAACTGCGGCATGACGCGGTTAACCGAATCTTCCAGCTTATTTTTATTGTTTGGATCGCTGTTATAGCTGTCCAGATTCGTTTGCTGATAGTGCGTCGCCATCAGCTTCGCTTCGGTGTTCAGGCTGCCCCAGCGGTTGGAGAGCGGCAAATTAATGGTTGGCTCCAGGTGGACGCGGGTCGCTTCCGGCATGTTGTCTTTGGTGTTAACAAAGTGCACCGCCTGGCCGTAAATCCGGGTATCAAACGGCCCGAGATCGTTATGGTAGTAGTTAACGTCTAACTGCGGCTCCGCAGAGTAGCTGCTGGTGTTTTGATCGTTAAAGACCTGGAATTGTTTGGTCGACACCGTAGCGTCAAAGTTTTGTACGGCGTAGCCGACGCTGAATTTCTGCGTTGCGTAGCCGTCGGTACTGGAACCGTACTTACTGTCGAAATCATTAAAGTAGCTGGAGTCGCTGACTTTGGTGTAATCGACGTTAAAACGCCACACCTGATCCATCACGCCTGAGTGCTGCCAGTAGAATAACCAGCGGTGCTTATCGCCCTCTTTGGGATGTTCGTCCTCGTAGACTTTATCAGAAGGCAGATAATCTAATTCCATCAACCCGGCGCCTGCCTGCGTGAGATAACGGAATTCGTTCTCCCACATAATATTGCCGCGGCGGTGCATATAGTGCGGGGTGATGGTGGCGTCCATATTGGGCGCGATGTTCCAGTAATACGGTAAGTAGAACTCGAAATAGTTCTTGGTCGTGTATTTCGCGTTCGGGATCAGGAAACCTGAGCGACGTTTGTCACCGACGGGTAGCTGTAAATAGGGGCTATAAAAGATCGGAACCGGACCTACTTTAAACCGGGCGTTCCAGATCTCCGCAACCTGTTCTTCACGGTCATGGATGACTTCACTCCCCACCACGCTCCAGGTATCGGAGCCAGGCAGACAGGAGGTAAAGCTGCCGTTTTCCAGAATGGTATAGCGGTTTTCGCCGCGCTGCTTCATGAGATCGGCTTTACCGCGCCCCTGACGGCCCACCATCTGGTAATCGCCTTCCCAGACGTTCGTGTCTTTGGTGTTCAGGTTCGCCCAGCCCTTCGGCCCTTTAAGGATGACCTGATTATCATCATAATGCACATTACCCAGCGCATCGACGGTGCGTACAGGTTCCGGCTGACCTTCCGCCTGCTTCTGATGAAGCTGCACTTCATCCGCTTGCAGGCGGCTATTCCCCTGCATAATGTCCACGTTGCCGGTAAAAACGGCATCGTCCGGGTAGTTACCTTTAGCGTTATCGGCATTGATAGTAACCGGCAGATCGTTGGTATCGCCTTTTACCAGAGGACGATCGTAGCTCGGCACGCCCAACATACACTGTGAGGCGAGATCGGCTGCCAGCCCCTGATGACTATAAAGGGCGCTGGCGATCATGGTGGCCAGAAGAGTGGGAATACGTTTTTTCATACGTTGTATTTATTGTTCCATCATCGGTAGCGTTGCGCGTGACAAACGGTCACAGCCTAACTTACTCATCTTCGCTGCGCCAGTGTTAATCCTGCCGTTTAGCGTCTGTGGTGTTAGGCACGGCATTGAATGACAGGTATGATAATGCAAATTATAGGCGATGTCCCACAATTGACCGTAGCCTTCATTCGCAGAAAAGCACCTTATTTTGTGGGAGATAGCCTCACCGATAGCGTAACGTTTTGGGGAGTCTATGCAGTACTGGGGAAAGATAATTGGCGTCGCCGTAGCCCTGATGATGGGCGGCGGCTTTTGGGGCGTGGTCCTGGGTCTGCTGGTGGGCCATATGTTCGACAAAGCCCGCAGCCGAAAAATGGCGTGGTTTGCCAACCAGCGGGAACGGCAGGCGCTGTTTTTTGCCACCACCTTTGAGGTGATGGGCCACTTAACCAAATCAAAAGGACGGGTGACGGAAGCGGATATTCATATCGCCAGTCAGTTGATGGATCGTATGAATTTACACGGCGATTCACGTACAGCCGCGCAGAACGCCTTTCGGGTCGGAAAAGCGGATAATTACCCATTACGTGAAAAGATGCGGCAGTTTCGTAGCGTCTGCTTCGGGCGTTTTGATCTGATCCGGATGTTTCTGGAAATTCAGATCCAGGCGGCGTTTGCCGATGGCTCGCTACACCCTAATGAGCGGGAAGTGCTGTATGTGATTGCGGAAGAGCTAGGTATTTCCCGCATACAGTTCGATCAGTTTCTGCGCATGATGCAGGGCGGTGCGCAGTTTGGCGGCGGTTATCATCAACAGTCCGGCGGCGGCTGGCAGCAGGCGCAGCGCGGCCCGACGCTGGAAGATGCCTGTAATGTGCTGGGGGTTAAAACCACCGACGATGCAACCACCATTAAACGCGCTTATCGCAAACTGATGAGCGAGCATCATCCCGATAAGCTGGTGGCCAAAGGATTGCCGCCGGAAATGATGGAGATGGCGAAGCAAAAAGCGCAGGAAATTCAGAAAGCGTATGAGCTAATCAAAGAACAGAAAGGCTTCAAGTGATTGAATTGCCGGATGCGGCTAGCGCCTTATCCGGCCTACGTTAATGAATGTAGGCCGGATAGGCGAAGCGCCCCGGCATAAATTGGCTCCGAATTTAAAAATCTGCCGGGACTTTAAACGTCATGCTGTTACCGTAAGCGGGATGGGTAATGGTCAGCATTTCGGCGTGTAACTGCAAACGCGGCGCCAGCGACAACGCTTCCGGCGAGGCGTAAAACCGATCGCCTAAAATCGGGTGGCCTAACGCCAGCATATGCACACGAAGCTGATGCGAACGCCCGGTGATCGGTTTGAGCACCACGCGGGCGGTATTATCCGCCGCAAACTCCACCACGTTATATTCCGTTTGCGCCGGTTTGCCGGTTTCATAACACACTTTCTGCTTTGGCCGGTTCGGCCAGTCGCAGATGAGCGGTAAGTCAACCAGCCCTTCCGCCGGGGAGGGATGCCCCCATACGCGCGCCACATACTGCTTTTTCGGCTCACGTTCGCGGAACTGGCGTTTTAGCTCCCGCTCCGCGGCTTTGGTCAGCGCCACTACAATCACGCCGCTGGTGGCCATATCCAGACGATGCACCGATTCTGCCTGCGGGTAGTCGCGCTGGATACGCGTCATAATGCTGTCTTTGTGCGCTTCCAGACGCCCCGGCACGGACAACAGGCCGCTGGGCTTATTGACCACCATAATGTGCTCATCCTGATACAGGATAACCAGCCAGGGTTCCTGCGGCGGATTGTAGTTTTCCATCCCCATGTACGGCTCCGTTATTGGTGCGTGACGACGATAAGACGCAGCGCGTCCAGACGCCAGCCTGCCTGATTCAGGCTTTCCAGCACCTGCTGACGGTTGCTGTCGATAGCGGCAAGTTCGTCGTCGCGAATGTTCGGGTTGACGGCGCGCAGCGCTTCCAGACGCGACAGTTCCCCGGACAGTTTTTCATCCGCCTCGCGACGCGCGTTATCAATCAGCGCTCTGGCGGACTGTTCAATCTGCGTCTCGCCCAGTTGCAAAATGGCATGGACGTCCTGTTGCACGGCGTTAACCAGTTTGCTGCCGGTGTGGCGATTCACGGCGCTGAGCTGACGGTTGAAGGTTTCAAACTCGACCTGGGCGGCCAGATTGTTGCCGTTTTTATCTAACAGCATACGTACCGGCGTCGGCGGCAGGAAGCGGTTCAGTTGTAGCTGTTTCGGCGCCTGCGCTTCCACGACGTAAACCAGTTCGACCAGCAGCGTGCCGACGGGCAGCGCTTTATTTTTCAACAGCGAAATGGTGCTGCTGCCGGTATCGCCGGAGAGGATCAGATCCAGTCCGTTACGGATGAGCGGATGTTCCCAGGTAATAAACTGCGCATCTTCGCGAGACAGGGCTACGTCACGTTCAAACGTGATAGTACAGCCGTCTTCCGGCAGGCCGGGGAAATCCGGCACCAACATGTGGTCGGACGGCGTCAGCACGATCAGGTTGTCGCCGCGATCGTCCTGGTTAATGCCGACGATATCGAACAGGTTCATGGCGAACGCGATCAGGTTGGTGTCGTCGTCCTGTTCTTCAATGCTTTGTGCGAGCTGTTGGGCTTTTTCTCCGCCGTTGGAGTGGATCTCCAGCAGGCGGTCGCGGCCCTGTTCTAACTGGGCTTTTAGCGCTTCATGCTGTTCGCGGCAGGATTTGATCAGATCGTCAAACCCGTCGGTTTCTTCAGGCGCGGCCAGATAGTTAATCAGACTGGCGTAGGCTGAATCATAAATCGCGCGACCGGTCGGGCAGGTGTGCTCAAAGGCGTCCAGCCCTTCGTGATACCAGCGAACCAGCACCGACTGGGCGGTTTTTTCCAGGTACGGGACGTGGATCTGGATATCATGCGCCTGGCCGATACGATCCAGACGACCAATACGCTGTTCCAGCAGATCCGGGTTAAACGGCAAGTCGAACATCACCAGATTGCTGGCAAACTGGAAGTTACGTCCTTCGGAGCCGATTTCGGAACATAACAGCACCTGCGCGCCGGTATCTTCTTCGGCGAACCAGGCGGCGGCGCGGTCGCGTTCAATAATCGACATGCCCTCATGGAACACGGCGGCGCGGATGCCTTCGCGTTCGCGCAGCACCTGTTCCAGCTGTAACGCGGTGGTCGCCTTGGCGCAGATCACCAGCACTTTTTGCGAACGATGGCTGGTCAGATAGCCCATCAGCCACTCAACGCGCGGGTCGAAGTTCCACCAGGTGCCGGTATCGCCTTCGAACTCCTGATAAATTTGTTCCGGATAGAGCATATCGCGGGCGCGATCTTCCGCGCTTTTACGCGCGCCCATAATGCCGGAGACCTTAATGGCGGTCTGATACTGGGTCGGCAGCGGCAGTTTTACCGTATGCAGTTCACGTTTCGGGAACCCCTTGACGCCGTTACGGGTGTTGCGGAACAGAACGCGGCTGGTGCCGTGGCGATCCATCAGCATCGACACCAGCTCATCACGGGCGGCCTGCGCGTCGTCGCGATCGCTATTAGCGGCCTGCAACAGCGGTTCAATATCCTGTTCGCCGATCAGATCGCCCAGCCTGTTCAGTTCGTCGTTGCTGAGTTTATTGCCCGCCAGCAGCATGGCCACCGCATCAGCGACAGGGCGGTAGTTTTTCTGTTCTTCGACAAACTGTTCGAAATCGTGGAAACGGTTCGGATCGAGCAGGCGCAGACGGGCGAAATGGCTTTCCATCCCCAGCTGTTCTGGCGTGGCGGTCAGCAGCAGCACGCCCGGTACGCGTTCAGCTAATTGTTCGATGGCCATATATTCACGGCTCGGCGCATCGGTGCTCCACACCAGATGATGCGCTTCGTCGACCACCAGCAAATCCCACTCGGCGTCGCACAAATGTTCCAGACGCTGCTTATTACGGCGGGCGAAATCCAGCGAGCAGATCACCAGTTGCTCGGTTTCAAACGGGTTATACGCGTCGTGCTGCGCTTCGGTATAGCGTTCGTCATCGAACAGCGCGAAGCGCAGGTTGAAACGGCGCAGCATTTCTACCAGCCACTGGTGTTGCAGGGTTTCCGGAACAATGATCAATACGCGTTCCGCCGCGCCGGATAATAACTGTTGATGCAGAATCATCCCGGCTTCAATGGTTTTACCTAAGCCCACCTCATCCGCCAGCAGTACGCGCGGCGCATGGCGACGACCCACATCATGAGCGATATTAAGCTGATGCGGGATCAGGTTGGTCCGCTGACCGCGCAGGCCGCTGTATGGCATCCGGTACTGCTCGCTCTGAAATTTACGGGCGCGATAGCGCAGCGCGAACCGATCCATTCGATCGATTTGACCGGCGAACAGACGATCCTGGGGCTTACTGAAAACCAACTTGCTGTCGAGCAGAACTTCGCGCAGCGTCACATTGGTCTCTTCGGTATCCAGGCGGGTGCCGACATAAACAAGCAGGCCATTTTCTTCTTTTACTTCATCGATATGTAGCTGCCAGCCTTCATGGCTTGTAATCGTATCGCCAGGGTTGAACATGACGCGGGTCACGGGAGAATCACTACGCGCATACAGGCGGTTTTCCCCCGTGGACGGGAAAAGTAAGGTGACGGTTCGCGCATCCATCGCAACAACGGTTCCAAGTCCCAGCTCGCTTTCTGTATCGCTGATCCAGCGTTGACCAAGTGTAAAAGGCATATGTGTTCGGCTCTATATCTTTAATTGCAGGCATTACTCGCCATTCCCAGGCGACAGCACTGGATAATTGCGAGTATACGACCCCGCTACCAGGCTAATGTGGTAGTGGCGTTAATTAGGTCCAGGAATGGAAAGGGCGCTATGGTACTGGAAGGCGGCGCTTTCGTCACGCGTCAAAATAGCCCCAGTTGCCCGGTCAGTAGTGTAGCAAAATTATCTTCAACGAAGGGAAGAATTCCTTCCGCCACGGGTTGTAGCTGGCGGGTAAGATAGTGTTCGTAATCCAGCGGCGACTGCTGGTAATCCACGGGCTCGGGGCCGTTAACAGTCCAGACATATTTTATGGCGCCGCGATTCTGATACTGCGCCGGACGACCCTGCTTCAGGTTTTGTTCATCCGCCAGCCGGGCGGCGCGAACGTGCGGCGGGATGTTACGTTGGTACTCATGTAAAGGGCGACGCAGACGCTTACGATAAACCAGCTGTGCGTCCAGTTCGCCCGCCATCAGTTTATCGATAGTCTCACGCACATAGTCTTGATAAGGTTCATTGCGAAAAACACGCAGATACAGCTCCTGTTGAAAGCGCTGCGCCAGCGGCGTCCAGTCGGTCCGCACCGTTTCCAGACCTTTAAATACCATGCGCTGGCTGTCGCCTTCCTGAATCAGGCCCGCGTAGCGTTTTTTACTGCCAGTATCCGCGCCGCGGATGGTCGGCATCAGAAAACGGCAAAAGTGGGTTTCAAACTCCAGCTCCAGCGCGCTGGTCAAATTTTGCTGTTGTAACGTCTGCGCCCACCATTCGTTCACGTGACGCACCAGCCTGTGCCCGATTTCCGCCGCATCGGCTTCTGAATGCGCGCGCCGGAGCCAGACGAAAGTGGAATCGGTATCGCCATAGATCACGTCATAACCCTGCGCCTCAATCAGCGCTTTGGTCTGGCGCATAATCGCATGGCCGCGCATGGTGATTGACGACGCCAGACGGGGATCGAAAAAGCGACAGGCCGTGGTGCCGAGTACGCCATAAAAGGCGTTCATAATGATTTTAAGCGCCTGCGAGAGCGGTTTATTACCCTGACGTTTGGCTTCATCGCGCCCGTGCCAGATTTGGCTAACAATTTCCGGCAGGCAGTGCTTTTCTCGTGAAAACCAGGCGTCAAGGAAACCTTCGGTACTGTGTTCCGGATCCGGCTGCGCCATGCCTTCGACCAGCCCGACGGGATCAATCAAAAACGTGCGGATAATCGACGGGTACAGGCTTTTATAATCCAGCACCAGTACTGAATCGTATAATCCGGGTTGTGAATCCATTACGTAGCCGCCGGGACTTGCCAGCGGCGGCACTTCGCCGAGATTGGGCGCGACATAGCCGGCGCGGTGCATTCGCGGAAAGTAAAGATGCCCGAATGCGGCGACCGAACCGCCGTGGCGATCGACCGGCAGGCCGTTGATCGTCGCGCGTTCCAGCAAAAACGGCATGATCTCGGTTTTATGGAAAATGCGCGTGACCAGCTCGCAGTCTTTCAGGTTGTAGGTGGCGAGGGCGGGTTTATCCTGGGCAAAGCGGCGATCGATCTCATCCATACGATCCCAGGGATTATCAATGGATTTTCCTTCGCCGAGCAGTTCCTGCGAGACGGCTTCCAGCGAAAAAGACGAAAAATTCCAGAACGCGGATTTAAGCGCGTCGATACCATCGATAATGACTCGCCCTCTGGCCTGGGCGAAAAAAACGCCGTTTTTGAAGCCATGTTCGCGCCACTCCAGTTCGCTATTGTCTCGCCCCAGCCGTAAAGGGATACGGTAGCGTTCGGCATGTTTTTGCAGCATACGCAGGTCGAACTGCACCACGTTCCAGCCGATGATGACGTCAGGATCATGTTCGGCAAACCAGGCGTTGAGTTTTTCCAGCAACTGCGGGCGGCTGGCGACATACACAAGCTCGAAGTCCAGTTGGCGGTCATCGCCATTCGCCGGACCCAGCATATAAACGGTACGCTGGCCGCAGCCTTCCAGACCAATGCAATACAGTTCGCCGTGTCGCGTGGTTTCGATATCCAGCGAGACCCATTTTAGCGGCGGTCGATAGTCGGGGTGGGGTTTAAGACGTGCATTGCGGATAACGCCGTTGCGCATCTCGCCGTCTACCCAAACGGGCGACGTAATAAAACGCTCCATCAGGTAACGTTCCGGCGGGCGTACATCCGCTTCATAAACGGTGACGCCGTTTTCGCGCAGCAGTTTCTCCATCCGCATAAGCTGGCGGTGAGTACGGCAATACAGACCGGATACCGGCTGACGATGAAAGTCTCGCAGCTGGAGCGGCGTCAGGCGATAGTCTTTTTCCGCCTGTAGCAGCGAGGCGGCGCGGGAGGTCTGGCTGGTCGGAATAAACGCCACGGACTCTTGCGGTGCCAGCGTCGCCTGCACAGGGCCGTTGTCTGTCGCCAGCCAGAAAGAGACCTCCGTCCCTTGCGGCGTATCCCGCCAGTGCCGGGTTAAAATGAAACCTGCCTGCGCCACGATGATTACCTGTCTAAAAAATTCACGCTAATTATAACCTGTTTTAGGGGGTAATACTGTTATTTTGTACAGGCATATAACGTAAAAGCCGATATCCGCTGTAATAAAAAGTTTCTCGCAGTAAGAAGCGGGTTTGCGCCCACCAGGATTTATAGCGGGTGGATCGCGTGGGTGATGAGCGGCTATCGATACCATTATCCTGAGCGATAGTTTTCAGACGCAGCATATGCAGCGGATCGCTGACCAGTAACGCTGTGCGCCATCTTAACTCCAAAGGGTACTCCCGCCGACATAAGGCGGGAGGGGAATTTGGACGGGCTTGAGAAGCCCGAAGGATCATCAGCCACGCTGATGTTGAATGTATTGCTTTACAACTTCCAGCGGCGCACCTCCGCACGAGCCAGCAAAGTATGACCTCGACCAGAGCGCGGCTTTTCCGTATGCTCCCCGCAAATCAATAAATTCGTTTCGCAGACGGCGGGATGTCACAGCTTTCAGTGAGTTAACCAGTACCGAAAGCTGCACTGTTGGTGGGTATTCGATCAGCATGTGGACATGATCGACGTCTCCGTTACTTTCTTTAAGTTCTGCACCAAAATCATGGCAGACTTCTGCTGCATACTGATGGAATGCAGCATAGTGTGACTCACCCAGTATCTTTCGACGGTATTTTGTTACAAAGACAAGATGAACATGCAAAAGGAAGGCGGCATGTCTTGAACGATTAATATTATGTTTTTGCATTGAGGTTGACCGTAAAAACAGTAACATAGCAAACAAATCTCCTACACACTGAGTGATGATGCTAATCCTGAAAGCCTACAAATTCAGACTGGAACCAACGCCTGAACAGTCGCAGCGTTTGCGGCAGTTATGTGGTTGCGCCCGTTTTGTCTGGAATTTAGGTCTTGCAGAGACAAAGCGCATCCTTGGCTCAGGCGAAAAGTTACCTTCGGCTTTCGAGTTGAACAGGATGCTTACAGTGTGGAAAAAAATGCCGGGACACATCTTTTTACAGGATGCTTATACCGACAATCTGCAGCAAAAGTTGAAAGACCTGCATGCTGCATGGAAACGTTGCTTTGATAAAAAGCTCGCAGCTAAGGCCCCGGTATGGAAACGAAAAAATGAGGGCAGAGACTCAATCCGTTTTGTGAACTTTGAGAAATATTGCCGCCTTGAAAATCGCAGAGTGAAGCTACCGTCAGGTCTTGGGTGGGTAAAATTCCGGCAATCTCAACGTGTGAACGGTAAAATCAAAAATGCGACAATCAGTCAGTTAGCGGGACAGTGGTATATCTCGTTTCAGGTTGAAGTTGAAACGGCAGAACCCAATCACACAAGCACAACGATAGTCGGTCTGGACGCAGGAGTAACAAAACTCGCCACGCTTTCAGACGGTACGGTATACCAACCAGTCAACAGTTTTAAAGCAAGTCAGCGCAAGCTGGCAACACTCCAGCGGCAGTTAAGCCGTAAAGTCAAATTCAGCAGTAACTGGCAGAAACAAAAGCGAAAAGTCCAGCGTCTGCACTCGCACATAGCCAATATCCGGCGCGACTACCTTCATAAAGTTACCAGTGAAATCAGCAAAAACCACGCGATGATAGTCATTGAGGATTTGAAGGTTAGTAACATGTCGAAATCGGCAAAAGGTACAGCAGAACAGCACGGACGAAACGTCAAGGCCAAATCAGGTCTAAACCGTTCGATACTGGATCAGGGCTGGTATGAAATGCGCCGCCAGCTTGAGTACAAACAGCTCTGGCGTGGCGGTCAGGTGCTTGCGGTTCCGCCAGCATACACAAGCCAGCGTTGCGCGTGCTGTGGTCATACCGCGAAAGAAAATCGCCTGTCACAAAGTAAATTTGTGTGTCAGGCATGCGGATATACAGCGAACGCTGATGTAAATGGCGCTCGTAACATTTTAGCGGCGGGGCACGCCGTTCTTGCCTGTGGAGGGATGATGCAGTCAGGCCGCCCGTCTGAAACAGGAACCAGACGCTGAGCAATCAGTCGTCACCCACTAATGGGAATCCCCCTTCTGAGTCACGAAGTGCGAAGGTGGGGGAGGATGTCAATGTTGTTGTCGCAGTATCTGTTTTGCGTAACGAATATTTTCGCGCGTCACGGTAGAGCGCTCTTCAATAAAAATCGCCTTAGCCGGAATCCCTTTTTCCAGAACGTATTGACGGGCTATCGCCGCGTCGGAAACCGTTGCGCCAGCGCCGTAGCCGCCGGTTAATACCAACGCGCGGACAATGTGTTGTTGGTAAAGCCAGATGGCATGATCCAGTCTGGCCTGAAAAACGGGAGAAGGCGTTTTTCCGCTAACACCTGCTCCTGCGACAATCGCGCAGTCAGCTACGCGCGTCTGGTTTTGCTGACTGAACTGATAAATAGCGATGGCATTATGGATAAACACCGTAGCCATAATGAGAATTATGCCTGCCGCGATTCTGATGATGTAGCGATATTTCATGAATGAGTTCGTTCCCCGTGACGGGTGTAATGGATATTTTAACGATAAAATGGCTTTTAGCGTCAGATATTTTTGCTGACGTATATTTATCAATATATACCCAAAATAATTCGAGTTGCTTAAAGGCGGCAAGGGAGTGAGTCCCCAGGAGCATAGATAACTATGTGACTGGGGTGAGCGACAAATCTGCCGGGAGCAGATTTGAACGTCGCGTGCGACGGCCCGTCAGGGCAAGGCCCATGGATGGGCCGAGTAATCCGTAGCCAACACATAAGCAACTCGAAGTATGAAGGGTATAATGATGCTGGTGTAGACAGCAGATATAATTATCCTATAACTGCTAATTTTAAATCATGTTTATTTACCATTTTTACCCATGTATTAGCCGTTTTGTGTCAAGTCTGTTTTCATACATTAAGTATTTTTCAGAAAGGCGCTTGTTCGAATCTGTTACTTATTTCTCGGATTAACAAAAAAGCGATATTTTTTGTTTGTTTTACTTAATGAAAAGTGTAACAATTTCATTTGGAACATCCGCACCGTCAGGTAGAAATATAATATTCCAATTGGCCGCTATGGTTAAATAAAAATGGATTACAGTGCGAATTCGTCGGGAACTCTCTGCATAATTTAATTTTTATTTTAGAATATAATTTTATTTTGACTTTCGGGTGCGGGTGTTTTTATCAAAATTTGTGGTATTCGGGAATGATCTTTTATGAATGTGAGTATGCAGGCGCGTCTGGTAGGGAGCGACCGTTATCTTTTCGTCAATACTCAACGCGCTAACCCTTCCATAAAAACCGTGAGTCGATTTTTTGAGTATAAAACATGGACAGAACAAATTTGGCGTACCGAGATTATTGAAAACGGCAATGCTTTTTTTCACTGGCAAGGACACGACAGAAAAAACGGACATCGGGATACCATTATTAACTATCTGTTAAATGGGCAACGCTGGCAGTCAACAATCGAAGATTATATTTTCTTCCATGCGCTGGAAGGAAAAGCGTGGCAGGGACATTATGATAATATTATTGAATATGTGAGTTCTGATCATTACGTCTATCAAAGCGCATTTGCTGAATATATCACCGACCAGATTCATCAACGCGCCCCCCATGGGACGCGTTTTTAGAGGCATTACTGCCCGTAATAGGCTTTTGCGCCGTGTTTGCGTAGATAGTGTTTATCCAGCAGGGATTGCTGCATGTCGGGCAACTGCGGCGCAAGCTGGCGGCAGAAGATCCCCATATAGGCCACTTCTTCCAGCACGATGGCGTTATGCACTGCATCCTCGGCATTTTTACCCCAGGCAAACGGGCCGTGCGAATGGACAAGCACGCCGGGCATTTGAGCGGCGTCAATACCTTGTTTTTCAAAGGTTTCAACAATGACATTGCCCGTTTCCCATTCATACTCGCCATTAATTTCCGCCTCGGTCATTTTGCGAGTGCAGGGAATCGTACCGTAGAAATAGTCGGCATGGGTGGTTCCCGTCGCCGGAATCGGCTGACCCGCCTGCGCCCAGATAGTCGCGTGGCGCGAATGGGTGTGTACGATGCCGCCGATAGTCGGAAATGCCTGGTACAACAGACGGTGGGTTGGCGTATCGGACGACGGTTTCTTATGACCTTCAACGACTTCACCGCTCTCCAGGCTGACCACCACCATATCGTCAGCGGTCATGACGCTATAATCGACGCCGGACGGCTTAATCACCAGTACGCCGCGTTCGCGATCGACGGCGCTAACGTTACCCCAGGTGAGGGTGACCAGGTTGTGTTTTGGCAGCGCCAGATTAGCTTCCAGTACCTGGCGTTTGAGATCTTCTAACATTGTTTTCTCCCTGCCGGATGGCGCTTCGCTTATCCGGCCTACGAGCGACGGTGTGCCGGATGGCGACACAAATGCCTTATTCGGCCTACAGGACCGTAGGCCCGGTAAATGCAGTGCCGCCGGGCAATCCGTTTCACCAATTAACGTTTGAACCCGTAATACACCTCGTTCCAGCGCAGCGCGTCCTTAAAGGCCGGCAGACGGGTATCATTATCAATTACCGCGATTTCGATATCGTGTATTTCTGCGAACTGGCGCATATCGTTCAGATCCAGCGCGTGGCTGAAGACGGTATGGTGCGCGCCGCCAGCCAGAATCCACGCTTCGGAGGCGGTCGGCAGATCCGGCTGCGCCTTCCACAGCGCGTTAGCCACCGGCAGTTTCGGCAGGGAGTGCGGCGTTTTTACGGTGTCAATGCAGTTGACCAGCAGGCGATAACGATCGCCGAGGTCGATCAGGCTGGCGACGATCGCCGGGCCGGTTTGGGTATTGAAAATCAAACGCGCCGGATCTTCCTTGCCGCCAATGCCGAGGTGCTGGACGTCGAGGATCGGTTTCTCTTCCACCGCGATGGAGGGACACACCTCCAGCATGTGCGAGCCGAGCACCAGATCGTTGCCTTTCTCGAAGTGGTAGGTGTAATCCTCCATAAATGAGGTGCCGCCCTGCAGACCGGTTGACATCACTTTCATAATGCGAAGCAGAGCGGCGGTTTTCCAGTCGCCTTCGCCCGCAAAGCCGTAGCCTTGCTGCATCAGACGCTGTACGGCCAGACCCGGAAGCTGTTTCAGACCGTGTAAATCTTCAAAGGTAGTAGTGAATGCGTGGAAGCCGCCCTGTTCCAGGAAACGCTTCATACCGAGTTCAATACGCGCCGCTTCCCGCACGTTCTGGCGTTTATCGCCGTGGATTTGGGTGGCGGTCGTCAGGGTATAGCTGCTTTCATACTCGTCAATCAGAGCGTTGATATCGCCGTCACTAATTGCGTTCACCACCTGCACCAGATCGCCGACCGCCCAGGTATTGACCGAAAAGCCAAATTTGATTTGCGCGGCCACTTTATCACCGTCAGTCACTGCGACTTCACGCATATTGTCGCCGAAGCGGCAGACTTTTAGCTGGCGGGTATCCTGTTTAGAGACCGCCTGGCGCATCCAGGCGCCGATACGCGTATGGGCCTCTTTATCCTGCCAGTGGCCAGTGACGACCGCGTGCTGCTGACGCATCCGCGCGCCGATAAAACCGAACTCGCGGCCGCCGTGCGCAGTCTGGTTCAGGTTCATAAAGTCCATATCGATGCTGTCCCACGGCAGGGCGGCGTTAAATTGGGTATGGAATTGCAGTAGTGGTTTGTTAAGAATACTCAGCCCGTTGATCCACATTTTGGCCGGGGAGAAGGTGTGCAGCCAGACCACCAGCCCTGCGCAGCGATCGTCATAATTGGCGTCACGACAAATGGCGGTAATCTCATCCGGCGAGGTGCCCAGCGGTTTTAATATCAGTTTACATGGCAGTTTGGCTTCGGTATTCAGCGCGTTGACCACATGCTCGGCATGTTGGGTGACCTGACGCAGGGTTTCTGCGCCATACAAATGCTGGCTGCCAATCACAAACCATACTTCATAATTATCAAAAATCGTCATTGTCGTGTCCTTAATGAGTCAGGATTGCCTGATTGGCCGGGGTCGTTGGCGCCGGCGCGGCAGTCGGAAGATAATGTTGTTCTGCGCTTAGCGCCCACTGCTGGTAGCGGCGGTAAAGCTGTTCGAAGCGTTGCGCCTGTTCAGGGTGGGGGCGCAGAGTGCGTTCTACCGCGCTTGCCATGCTTTGCTGGGCGGCAGGAATATCGGCATGAACTTTCGCAGCGACGGCGGCAAAGATAGCGGCGCCTAATGCGCAACACTGGTCGGAAGCGACGATCTGCAACGGACGATTCAGTACGTCGCAGCAGACCTGCATAATGACCTGATTTTTACGGGCGATGCCGCCAAGCGCCATCACGTTATTGACCGCGATACCTTGATCGGTAAAACATTCCTGAATGGCGCGCGCGCCGAAGGCGGTCGAGGCGACCAGACCGCCAAACAGCGCTGGCGCGTCGGTGGCGAGATTGAGATCGGTAATGACGCCTTTCAGACGCTGATTAGCGTTTGGCGTGCGGCGACCGTTAAACCAGTCGAGCACCACCGGCAGGTGATCCAGCGACGGATTTTTCGCCCAGGCGTTGGTGAGCGCTGGCAGTAGCTGCTTCTGGCTGGCGTTAATCTGGGTTTTCAGTTCCGGGTGCTGCGCGGCAAGTTGTTCCAGCGGCCAGCTCAACACGCGGCTAAACCAGGCGTAGATGTCGCCGAAAGCAGATTGGCCCGCTTCCAGACCGATAAAGTTCGGCACCACGCTGCCGTCAACCTGACCGCAAATGCCTTTCACGGCGCGATCCCCGACGCTCTGTTTATCCGCAATCAGAATGTCGCAGGTAGACGTGCCGATGACTTTTACCAGCGTATTGGGCTGTGCGCCCGCGCCGACCGCGCCCATGTGGCAGTCGAACGCGCCGCCGGAAATCACCACACTTTCCGGCAAGCCGAGGCGCTGCGCCCATTCGGCGCACAGGGTGCCCACGGGCAGATCGGCGGTGAAGGTTTCGCTAAATAACGGGTAGCGCAGATGACGGTTAATGCACGGATCGAGTTCATCAAAAAAGCTCACGGGCGGCAGACCGCCCCAGCTTTCATGCCACAGTGTTTTGTGCCCGGCGCTGCAGCGGCCACGGCGGATATCCTGCGGGCGAGTGGTGCCGGAAAGCAACGCCGGCACCCAGTCACACAGCTCAATCCACGAGACGGCGGCCTGCGCGACGGCGCTATCCTGCCGGGTGACGTGCAGAATCTTCGCCCAGAACCATTCGCTGGAGTAAATGCCGCCAATATAGCGGGAGTAGTCGACCTTGCCTGGCTTATGGCACAGACGAGTGATTTCGTCGGCCTCTTCCACGGCGGTGTGATCTTTCCACAGCACAAACATCGCATTCGGGTTCTCGGCGAACTCTGGACGCAGCGCCAGGACGTTACCGTCGGCGTCAATCGGCGCTGGCGTAGAGCCGGTGCTGTCAACGCCAATGCCAACGACATTTGCGCGTTGCGCGGCACTTAATTGTGCCAGAACGGCTTTCAGCGCGGCCTCCATTGACTCCATGTAGTCGCGCGGATGATGACGGAACTGGTTGTTCGGGCCGTCGCAATAACGGCCTTCTTGCCAGCGCGGATACCACTCTACGCTGGTGGCGATCTCGTCGCCGGTGGCGCAGTCCACTGCCAGAGCGCGCACTGAATCACTGCCAAAATCGAGGCCAATTGCAATTGCCATCGTCTTACTCCATCCAGAAAAACAGGTATGGAGAAACAGTAGAGAGTCGCGGCAAAAACCGTCAGGCAGGATCCGCTAATCTTATGGACAAAAATGCTAATGCTTTGCAAAGTGTGACGCTGTGCAAATATTCAATGTGGACATTCCAGCCATAGTTATAGACACTTCTGTTACTTAATTTTATCGCCTGAACTGTACGCTTTTGTTACAAAGCGCTTTTCACAAGCGGGGTTGATACGTGCTTTCATCAAGCGCAAGGTCTTGCGGAGACGTAAGCACTGTCGTCCTGGTCAATATGGACAATTTGTTTCTTCTCTGAACATCGGGGGGTAGAGAAATCATGGCTGAAACGCAAAATGATCCGCTATTGCCGGGATATTCATTTAATGCCCATCTGGTCGCCGGACTGACGCCAATTGAAGCGAATGGATATCTGGATTTTTTTATCGATCGTCCGTTGGGCATGAAGGGATATATTCTTAACCTGACCATCCGCGGAGAGGGCGTCATTAATAATAATGGCGAGCAGTTTGTCTGTCGGCCTGGCGATATATTATTGTTTCCGCCGGGCGAGATTCATCACTATGGACGGCATCCGGACGCCAGCGAGTGGTATCACCAGTGGGTTTATTTCCGGCCTCGCGCCTACTGGCAGGAGTGGCTGACCTGGCCGACAATCTTTGCCCAGACAGGATTTTTCCGCCCGGACGAGGCGCGCCAGCCGCATTTCAGCGAACTGTTCGGGCAGATCATCAGCGCCGGGCAAGGGGAAGGTCGCTATTCTGAGCTACTGGCGATCAATCTGCTGGAGCAGTTGTTGCTCAGACGTATGGCGGTAATTAATGAGTCGTTGCACCCGCCGATGGATAGCCGTGTGCGCGATGCCTGCCAGTATATCAGCGACCATCTGGCGGACAGCCATTTTGATATCGCCAGTGTCGCCCAGCATGTCTGCCTGTCGCCCTCCCGGTTATCGCATCTGTTCCGCCAGCAGTTAGGCATTAGCGTATTGAGTTGGCGCGAAGATCAGCGTATCAGCCAGGCGAAACTCCTGCTTAGCACCACGCGAATGCCGATAGCGACCGTTGGGCGCAATGTTGGATTTGACGATCAGCTCTATTTTTCTCGGGTATTTAAAAAATGCACCGGGGCAAGTCCTAGCGAGTTCAGGGCCGGATGTGAATAAAAAGTGAATGATGTGTCCACAAAGATGTCATAAGCCGTAACTATTCGGATAATTGACGGCTTGACGAAGGGGGACGGGGTAAGCAGAATCCCTGCTTCATCACGCTGACGGACACACTATGCAAGCACTGCTGGAACACTTTATCACCCAATCCACTCTGTATTCGCTTATCGCCGTGTTGCTGGTCGCCTTCCTGGAATCGCTGGCGCTGGTGGGGTTGATTTTACCCGGCACGGTACTGATGGCGGGGCTGGGCGCGCTTATCGGCAGCGGCGAGCTCAATTTTTGGCATGCCTGGCTGGTGGGTATTATCGGCTGTCTGATGGGCGACTGGGTTTCGTTCTGGCTGGGGTGGCGCTTTAAAAAGCCGCTACACCGCTGGTCTTTTATGAAAAAGAACAAGTCGCTGCTGGATAAAACCGAACACGCGCTGCATCAGCACAGTATGTTCACGATCCTGGTCGGACGTTTTGTCGGTCCGACGAGGCCGCTGGTGCCGATGGTGGCAGGGATGCTGGATCTTCCCGTGGCGAAATTTATTGGGCCGAACTTGATTGGCTGTTTGCTGTGGCCGCCGTTTTATTTCCTGCCGGGCATTCTGGCGGGAGCGGCAATCGATATTCCTTCCGATATGCAGAGCGGAGATTTCAAATGGCTGCTGCTGGCGACGGCGTTGCTGCTGTGGGTCGGAGGCTGGCTATGCTGGCGGCTGTGGCGCAGCGGCAAAGCGGCAGTCGATCGTTTAACCGCGTATTTCCCCCGCAGCCGTTTGCTGTATCTGGCGCCGTTGACGCTCGGGATCGGCGTGGTCGCGCTGGTGGTGCTGGTTCGCCACCCGCTGATGCCGGTATATATCGATATTCTGCGCAAAGTTGTGGGTTACTAACGATTCCTTTGCCGGATGGCGGCTTCGCCTTATCCGGCCTACAAAATATGGGATTTGATGCCCAATAGCGCTGAGGCGCTGGCTTGACCGCTTAGTAGCTCGTCTGTTTTGCCTTGCCACGCAATGCGTCCGTCGGCCACGACGATTGACCGGGGCGCAATTCGCGCCGCATCTTCCACGCTGTGCGAGACCATCAACAGCGTGAGCTGTCGCTCGCGGCAGATATCGCTGACCAACGTCAGCATCTCCTGGCGCAGCGCGGGATCGAGCGCGGAGAACGGTTCATCCAGCAGCAGTACCGGCTGTTCACGTACCAGGCAGCGCGCCAGCGCTACCCGCTGACGCTGACCGCCGGACAGTTCGCCCGGCAAACGCGCCATCAGACTCTCAATGCCCATCTGACGTGCGATAGCGTCCCGTTTTTCCCGCTGGCTGGCGTTGAGCGTTAACCCGGGGTTTAGCCCCAGACCGATATTTTGCTGCACATTCAGGTGGCTGAATAAATTATTCTCCTGAAACAGCATTGAGACCGGACGGCGTGAGGGCGGCGTAAGCGTATGATCTTCACCGGCAATAAGTAACGTACCGCTGGCAGGCGCAAGAAAACCGGCAATTAAATTCAACAACGTGCTTTTCCCCGCGCCGCTGGGGCCAAGAATCGCCACCTGCTCGCCGCGTTCTACCGCCAGCGTAAAACGCATCGGCAAATGATGGTAAAGCCAGGTGATATCAATCAGTTTTAGCATGTCGGCCCGGTAGTTTCTCTATGAGGGTAAATAACGTAAAGCAGAGCAGCAATAGTATCAGCGCGGTCACCGCGCCGTCCTGGCTGCGGTAGGAGCTGATCTGCTGATACAGATAAAACGGCAGCGTGCGGAAATTGTCATTGCCGAAAAGCGCGACGACGCCAAAATCACCGATAGAAAGTACGCAGGCAAACGCCAGCGCCTGCGCCAGCGGACGTTTCAGCGCCCGCAGTTCCACGACCTTTAACCGCGACCAGCCTTCAATTCCTAATGACTGGCACAGCATTCCATAACGGGCGGTAATATCGCGCATTGGGTTTTCCAGGACTTTTAGCGCGTAGGGGATTGCCATCAGCGCATTGGTGAAAATCACGATGCCGTCGGCGGATTCCGGTAAGCCAACGCTGTTATTGAGCAGTAAAAAGAAGCCTGTCGCCAGCACGATCCCCGGCATCGCGAGGATCAACATCCCGCTGAGTTCCAGCGTTTGTCCGGCGAATAGTTGCTGGCGTTGGCGTAGCTCGCGGCTACTCCACAGCAGCATCATGGTCAGCACCACACACAGAACGCCCGCCGCCAGCGCAATGCGTAGCGATGTCCAGACAGCCTGCCACAGAATGGGTTGCGCCAGCACCTCCGGCAGGCTGCGGTTGACGCCATCGACCACTACGGCGACCAGCGGCGGAAGCAGCAGCAGCAGCGCCAGCACGATTAATAAGGCGTCCGTCAGACGGCTGTGGAGACGATCGTCAGGATCGCGCCAGCCCTGCGTCAGCGTCATCCCCGGCGCAATCGCTTTGCTCAACCGTTGGCTTAGCAGTACCAGCGCCAGGCAGCAGACCATCTGGATTAATGCCAGCATCGCCGCGCGGGCGGGATCGTAGTCATAACTGAGCGCCTGAAAGATAGCCAGTTCGATAGTGGTGGCCTGCGGGCCGCCGCCGAGCGACAGGACCGTTGCGAAACTGGCGAAGCAGAGCATAAAAATCAGCGCCGCGACGGGCGGAATTTGGCGGCGCAGCCACGGCCATTCGACAAAACGGAAAAAATGCCAGCCGCGCATACCGAGCTGGGCGGCGAGCTGGCGCTGCTCGCCGGGAATGCTTTCCAAAGATTGCAGCAACAAACGGCTCGCCATTGGCAGGTTAAAAAAGACGTGCGCCAGTAAAATGCCCTGCAAGCCGTAGGGGGAGAATGTCCACTGAAGCCCCAGCATCTGCCACAGCGAGGCCAGCCAGCCCTGACGGCCATACACGCTAAGAATACCGAACACGGCAACCAGTACCGGCAGAATCAGCGTCATGGCGCACAGACGCAGCAGCGCCAGACGTCCAGGAAAACGGCGTCGATAAAGCGCGCGGGCGAGAAAAACCGCCGGGACCACAGACAGCACTGCGGACAGAAACGCCTGCCAGAATGAGAAGCGCACCACATGCCACAGGTAGCTATCCCGCCAGATTGTCGACCACGCGCCCGACGGCGCGTTCAGCCAAAGCGCCAGAAAGGCCGCCAGCGAGACGGTTATCATCAGCGCAGCGGCGCACAGCCCCGGAATCAGCCAGCCGGGAATTAACGGCTGACGGCGCGTTGCCATTCGCTAATCCATGCCTGGCGTTGTGCTGCCACTTGTTGCGGCGTGAATTCCAGCGTTGTGGCGGGTTTGGCCAATGATTCAAACCCTGCTGGTAGGGCGACGTCCGCTACCGGGTACATCCAGTTGCCGGTGGGTATGGCGTTCTGAAACGCCGGAGAAACCATAAATTTGAGGAATTTCTCCGCCAGTTCCGGCTGCTTACTGGCGACGGTACGCGCCGCGACTTCTACCTGTAAGTAATGGCCTTCGCTGAAGTTCGCGGCGGCGTAATTGTCCTTCTTCTCTTCAATAATGTGATACGCCGGAGAGGTGGTGTAACTGAGCACCAAATCGCTTTCACCTTTCAGAAATAAACCGTAGGCCTCGCTCCAGCCTTTCGTCACCGTCACCGTTTTGGCCGCCAGTTTTTGCCAGGCCTGCGGCGCGTTATCGCCATAGACTTTGCGCATCCACAGTAACAGCCCCAGCCCTGGCGTACTGGTACGCGGGTCCTGATAAATTACCCGCCATTTTTGATCGCTCTCGACCAGTTCTTTCAGGCTTTTCGGCGGATTTTTCAGCTTGCTTTTATCGTAGACAAAGGCGAAATAGCCGTAATCGAACGGCACAAATGTGTCGTTTTTCCAGCCGCCGGGCACCTTGACCGCTTCATTCGCCACGCCGCTTTTGGCAAAAAGTTTAGTTTGCGTGGCCGCTTCCAGCAGATTATTGTCCAGCCCCAACACCACATCGGCTTTGCTGTTCTTCCCCTCCATCCGCAGGCGGTTGAGCAGTGAAACGCCATCCTCCAGCGCCACCAGTTTCAGCTCGCAGTTGCAATCGGCTTCAAACGCTTTTTTCACCACCGGGCCTGGCCCCCAGTCGGCGGCGAACGAGTCGTAGGTATAGACGGTGAGAACGGGTTTGGCGAAAGCAGGCGCCGCGCACAGGAGTAAAAGCGGAAGATATTTTTTTAACACTTTGCACCTCAGTTAAAGAGTGGCAAAGGACTTGAGAGGTAACCTCAAATCCCTTCGCCGGCATTATCCGGATCAGGTTCGACGGGTATTTTCTCAGCGCGCGCATGAGCGCGGCACCCCGTTGAGTTCGGCGTTAGTGTAGTGATTTTGTTGCCGGGCAGCAATTAAGAGCTGGCTTTTAAGGGTCCGGCGGCGCAAACCACGCCGATTTAAAATCAAACCAGCCGAGGGTATTCATGCGCAGCCCGCGCATACTGCGCTGTCCCTGGATAATCAGCCAGTGGTGGATCAACGGCACAATCGCTTTGTTGGTCAGCAGCTGCTGGCACCAGTTCGCCAGGTTCATCTCGCCAGCGCGCCACTGCGCGGCGTCGCCCTGCCAGTCGCGCGGAATGCAGTTCTGCAAGAGCGGTACTTCGCACAGGTGCGCGAACAGCGAGAAATCCAGCGGCAGCGTAAAGTTAGCGCTATTGAGCCAGATATCGCTTTCGATCTCGCCGGCGTGCCATTGATCGTAGTCGATCTCCTGAATATGCAGATGCACCTGATGCTCAGCCAGAAGCGCGCTCATGATACGGGCGATAACCCGGTGCTCAATGTGTTCGCGATAGAAGGTCAGCGTGAGGGTTTCCAGACCGGCGGGTTTTTCGCCCGGGCCTGGACGGGCGTGATGCCAGCGTGGTAAAAGCCCATAGGCCGGGAACCAGAGCTGCTGTAGCGGTTCATCGGCATGATAGAGTAAATTGGTGGGGGAGAGGACGTGGCTTACCCATTCTCTGACCTGCGGATGTGCGCCGCGCGGCGTTCTGGCGTCGAATAGCAGGTAATAGCACCCCTCTTCCAGTCGGCTTTCTATCGCTTTTTCACCGCCTTGTATCGGCCCTTCCAGCATCAAGCCGCAGGCCGGTTCTTCACTGATATCCGGCAGTACCCAGACGTTCACTTCGTCTATCAACGCCCGATAGCCGAAGTAATCATCAAAGGCGAGTATCTTGAGTTGGTTAGGCGTATTACGCCGCACGGCATAAGGCCCGGTGCCGATAGGGTGGCTGGCGAAATTAGCCAGCGTTTCCCACTCCCGCGGCAAAATCATCGCCGGGACCTGGCCCAGCAGCCACGGCAACCAGCGATCCGGCTGGGAAAGATGAATATCCAGCGTCCACGTGGTAGGGGAGTCTATCTTTGTGATGTGCGAGTAAAGCGGAAGCGTATTGATACGCGTCAGCGAGGCGATGACATCTTCCATCTCCAGCTCGCGGCCATGATGAAAATGAATGCCAGGGCGCAGGTAGAAGCGCCACAGTAAAGGGGAAATTTGCTGCCAGTGGTGCGCAATGTCCGCTTCCAGTTCCCCGTTTTCCTCATTTACCCGCGTGAGCGAACTGAAAATTTGCCGGGCAATATGGGTTTCCGAGCGACGTAATGCGGTTCCCGGCAGGAGATTGTGCATCGGACGATAGTAAAGAACCCGCAGAATATGCCGCCCCTGGCGGAAGCTGCGTCCCAGATGGGAAATCAGCATTTGCCTGACAGCGCTTTTATCGCCGACCAGTTGTACCAGTTGATCGATTCGATCTTGTTCCAGCAGGTCTTCCGCCCGCTGCTGTTGCAGCGCCAGTCCGGTATACAGGAACGTCAGACGCGAACGCTTTCCGCGTCCAACCTCGGCCTCCCATGTTAGCCAACCGCGCGCCTGCATCGTATTTAGCAGCGTACGCATATGGCGACGCGAACAGTTCAGCAGATCCGCCAGCTCATTAAGCGTGGTGTCTTGCGTTTTACCGTCACAACATTGCCAGAGACGGATAAATTGTTGTTGCAGGCGACCTGAGGGCATAAAAGGGGAACTCCGATGAAAAACTCAGCAATTTTATTATCCCTATATTAGGCCAATAATATCTTTCGATGAAGCAAGAGGAAGAGGTCGCTATGCGCCAGTTCTGGTTGAGATATTTTGCCGCGACGGAAAAAACGTCCTGGCTGGCTTGCCTGAGCGCGCCGCAGCGCTTAAAAATGCTCGCGGAACTGATGCAGTGGGAGGCGACCGATTGAAGCCAATTGCAGACATCATGTGTGACTGAGTATTGGTGTAGGCGATAGCCTAAAATCACCCGCCAGCAGATAATATCTGCTGGCTTTTTTTATTTCGGCTGTTTCTGGATGACGACGATGGGACGGCGTCTCAACGGGATTTATACGGCGGTTTCTGTGGTCACGCAGGTGATGACCGGGCGAGTAAAAGACGTATAAAAAATGCCGGAATATCCCCGGCATGAGCGACTGATGAGTAACCCGGCGCTTGATGGCGCTACGCTTATCAGGCCTACAGGATATAGTGGCAACCTGGTGATATTGCATAACCTGTAGGCCCGGTAAGGCGTGAAAGGTTACCGCATAAATGCCGGTTGTTTATTTTCGTAGGCGGCAATCGCGTCTTCGTGCTGCAGCGTCAGCCCAATGCTGTCCAGACCGTTCAACATGCAGTGGCGGCGGAAGTCGTCGATTTTAAAGCTGTAGGTCTTATCGCCTGCTTTCACCACCTGTGCTTCCAGATCCACTTCAAATTTAATGCCCGGATTGGCTTTCACCAGAGCAAACAGCTCATCGACCTGTGCGTCGCTCAGGGTTACCGGCAGCAGTTGGTTGTTAAAGCTGTTGCCGTAGAAGATGTCGGCGAAGCTTGGCGCGATCACCACTTTAAAGCCGTAATCGGTCAACGCCCACGGCGCGTGTTCGCGTGACGAGCCGCAGCCAAAGTTTTCCCGCGCCAACAGTATCGACGCGCCTTGATATTCCGGAAAGTTCAACACGAATTCCGGATTTGGCTGTTGACCCTTTTCGTCCAGGAAGCGCCAGTCGTTAAACAGATGGGCGCCAAAACCGGTGCGCGTAACCTTCTGCAAAAACTGTTTAGGGATAATTGCATCGGTATCGACGTTGGCGGCATCCAGTGGGACAACCAGGCCGGTATGCTGGGTAAATTTCTCTGCCATGGTAGTTTCCTTATTTGATGCTGCGAATGTCGGCGAAGTGGCCGGTAACGGCGGCAGCGGCGGCCATCGCCGGGCTGACTAAATGCGTGCGACCCCCGCGGCCCTGACGGCCTTCAAAGTTACGGTTGCTGGTGGAGGCGCAGCGCTCGCCCGGGTTCAGGCGGTCATTATTCATGGCCAGGCACATGGAACAGCCCGGTAAGCGCCATTCAAATCCTGCTTCGATAAAGATCTTGTCCAGACCTTCCGCTTCCGCCTGCGCTTTCACCGGACCTGAACCCGGCACCACCAGTGCCTGTACGCCCGGCGCGACTTTGCGCCCTTTGGCGACTTCCGCCGCCGCGCGCAAATCTTCAATGCGCGAATTGGTACAAGAGCCGATAAAGACTTTATCGATAGCAACGTCCGTTAACGGTACGCCCGGCTGTAAGCCCATATAAGCCAGCGCTTTTTCGGCGCTGGCGCGTTCAACCGGATCGCTAAAGGAGGCGGGATCGGGGATGATGTCGGTGACGGAAATCACCTGGCCCGGATTCGTGCCCCAGGTCACCTGCGGCGCGATCTCTTCTGCTCGCAGGGTGACGACAGTATCAAAAGTCGCGCCGTCATCGGTTTTCAGCGTTTTCCAGTACTCGACGGCTTCGTCAAAATCGCGGCCCTTCGGCGCGTGCAAACGCCCTTTTACGTAGTTGAAAGTGGTTTCATCCGGGGCGACCAGACCGGCTTTGGCACCCATCTCAATCGCCATATTGCACAGCGTCATGCGGCCTTCCATACTCAGCGCGCGGATCGCGTCGCCGCAAAATTCAACCACGTGTCCGGTGCCGCCGGCGCTACCGGTTTTACCGATGATCGCCAGCACGATGTCTTTGGCGGTAATGCCCGGCGCGGCGTTGCCCGTGACTTCAATCTTCATGGTTTTAGCGCGCCCCTGTTTCAGGGTTTGCGTCGCCAGTACATGTTCTACCTCAGAAGTGCCGATGCCGAAGGCCAGCGCGCCAAACGCGCCGTGGGTGGCGGTGTGGGAGTCGCCGCAGACGATGGTCATGCCCGGCAGGGTGACGCCCTGTTCCGGCCCCATCACATGGACGATGCCCTGATACGGGTGATTCAGGTCATACAGCTCGACGCCGAACTCGTTACAGTTCTTAATCAGCTCCTGCATCTGGATACGCGCCATTTCACCGGAAGCATTAATGTCTTTAGTCTGCGTCGAGACGTTGTGATCCATCGTGGCGAAGGTTTTCCCTGGCTGACGTACCGGACGATGGTGCGCGCGCAGACCGTCAAACGCCTGCGGAGAGGTGACTTCATGCACCAGGTGGCGGTCGATGTACAGCAGCGGCGTTTCGTTTGGCGCCTCAAAGACCACGTGGGCATCAAATAATTTTTCGTATAACGTTTTGGCCATGATTACACCCCTTCTGCGACATAGCGGGCGATAATATCGCCCATCTCATCGGTACTGACTGCGGCAGCGCCCCTGGCTAAATCGCCGGTGCGAACGCCCTCTTCTAATGCGCGATTGATCGCCTGTTCAATGGCCGTTGCCGCATCGTTGGCATCCAGGCTGTAGCGCAGCAGCAGCGCCAGCGACAGGATCTGCGCAATTGGATTGGCGATATTTTTCCCGGCGATATCCGGCGCGGAGCCGCCAGCCGGTTCATACAGGCCAAATCCTTGCTCGTTCAGGCTGGCGGAGGGCAACATCCCCATTGAGCCGGTGATCATCGCGCATTCGTCGGACAGAATGTCGCCGAACAGGTTAGAGCACAGCAGTACGTCAAACTGCGACGGGTCTTTAATCAACTGCATGGTGGCGTTATCGATATACATGTGCGCGAGTTCCACATCGGGATACGTTTTCGCGACATCATTGACGATTTCACGCCACAGGATAGAGCTTTGCAGTACGTTGGCTTTATCAATAGAGGTGACTTTACGGCGGCGTTTACGCGCCGATTCAAAGGCGATACGGGCAATGCGCTCGATCTCAAAGCGGTGATAAACTTCGGTATCAAAGGCTTTTTCGTACTGACCGCTGCCTTCACGGCCTTTTGGTTGTCCGAAATAGATCCCGCCGGTCAGCTCGCGCACGCACAGGATATCGAAACCGTTAGCGGCGATATCGGCGCGCAACGGGCAAAATGCTTCCAGTCCCTGATACAGTTTCGCCGGACGCAGGTTACTGAATAATTTGAAATGTTTGCGCAGCGGCAGCAGAGCACCGCGCTCTGGCTGGCTTTCCGGGGGCAAATTTTCCCATTTCGGGCCGCCGACGGAGCCAAACAGAATGGCATCCGCCTGCTCGCACCCTTCAACGGTGGCTTTCGGCAGTGGATGACCATGATTGTCGATAGCAATACCACCGACGTCATAGCGGCTGGTGGTGATACGCATATCAAAACGGCTGCGTACCGCATCCATAACTTTCAGGGCTTGCGCCATGACTTCCGGGCCGATACCGTCGCCCGGCAGTACGGCAATATGATAGTTCTTCGACATTACACGGTTTCCTTGTTGTTCTCTTTATTTTGAGCTTTGCGTTGCAATTCTTTTTCAACTTCGGCGGCGCGCCAGATATTGTTCAGTACGTGCACCATCGCTTTGGCGGAGGATTCGACGATATCCGTCGCCAGCCCGACGCCGTGGAAGCGGCGACCATGATGGTTCACGACGATATCGACCTGGCCCAGCGCGTCTTTGCCCTGGCCTTTGGCGTTCAGGTCGTATTTAACCAACTCAACGTCGTAGCCAGTGATGCGGTTAATCGCCTGATAGATGGCGTCGACCGGGCCGTTGCCGTTCGCCGCTTCGGCCTTGATCTCTTCACCACAGGCCAGCTTCACGGAAGCGGTGGCGATATCGCTGGAGCCGGACTGCACGCTGAAGTAATCCAGACGGAAATGCTCTGGTTCTTCTTGCTGTTTATTAATAAACGCCAGCGCTTCCAGGTCATAGTCGAACACCTGGCCTTTTTTGTCCGCCAGCTTCAGGAACGCGTCGTACAGGTGGTCCATGTTGTAGTCTGTGTCCTTGTAACCCATCTCTTCCATGCGATGTTTCACGGCGGCACGGCCAGAGCGGGAGGTCAGGTTCAGCTGTATCTGGTTCAGACCGATGGACTCTGGCGTCATGATTTCATAGTTTTCGCGGTTCTTGAGGACACCATCCTGGTGGATGCCGGAAGAGTGGGCAAAAGCGCCGCTGCCGACAATCGCTTTGTTGGCCGGGATCGGCATGTTACAGATCTGGCTGACGGTCTGGCTGGTGCGCCAGATTTCGTGGTGATTGATGTTGGTGTGTACGTTCATGATGTCTTTGCGCACTTTAATCGCCATGATCACTTCTTCCAGTGCGCAGTTACCGGCACGTTCTCCGATACCGTTCATCGCGCCTTCAACCTGACGCGCGCCCGCATGTACTGCCGCCAGCGAGTTACCTACCGCTATCCCTAAATCGTCGTGGGTATGAACGGAGATGATGGCTTTGTCGATATTGGGGACACGTTCATACAGGCCGGAAATGATTCCCGCGAACTCAAACGGCATGGTATAGCCCACGGTATCGGGAATATTAATGGTTCTCGCGCCGGCGTTTATAGCGGCTTCCACCACGCGCGCCAGATCGTCAACAGGCGTCCGGCCAGCATCTTCGCAGGAGAACTCTACGTCATCAGTGTAATTACGCGCCCGCTTAACCATGTATACCGCGCGTTCGATGACCTCATCCAGCGTGCTGCGCAGCTTAGTGGCGATGTGCATTGGCGAGGTGGCGATAAAAGTATGGATGCGAAACGCGTCGGCGACCTTCAGCGCCTGTGCCGCGACGTCGATGTCTTTTTCTACACAACGCGCCAGGGCGCAAACGCGGCTGTTTTTGATGGTGCGGGCGATGGTTTGGACAGATTCAAAATCACCCGGAGAAGAGACCGGGAAGCCTACTTCCATGACATCAACACCCATGCGCTCAAGGGCCAGGGCAATCTGCAGCTTCTCTTTCGCGCTCAGGCTGGCCTGTAACGCTTGTTCGCCGTCGCGTAAGGTCGTATCAAAAATAATGACTTGCTGGCTCATGATGTGGTCCTTGTCTCCAGGGGCGCCTTGCGTCAGGCATAAAAAAACCCGCGCAACGGCGCGGGTTTTGTTTGACTTCGAGCTGACTTAATGTTGAATGCCGCCCACCGGTCTACCGCGCACAATAAATGCGTTGAGTAGTAGTAGCCCAGTGAAACGAACGATATGTGACATTAATTCAGCTCCAGCGAATGCGTTATGCTTTTAGTGGTACTGGATATGCCGTTTAATGTCAACTCTATTTTCTGTCGCCATTGCATTTTGTTGACGATATCCGGATACGTACTTTAGCTAATTGTGCTGGGCTGCGCGTCCAATAAAGGATAAAAGAACGAGTGGACATTCATACTTTTCATTGTTTGAAATATTTAGGCATTTTTGTTTGCAAATTGGTTAGGGGAATGGCCTGTTAAAGGTATGCTAAAGGTTTGGTTTATCTTTTTGATTTGTTTTATATTTTAACAAATAACCTTGTTTACTTAATGGATAAGGATAAAGTTATTGATAAATTAATGTTAACTTTTTAGCTATTAATAATATAAACATTTAATTGAAACTTAAATGATCATTCACTTAGTGTATGATTGTATATTCGCCATAGTTATGGTTATATTGCTTGCGTAATTTAAACATTATGAATCGCAATGGTGTGACTCAGGACACATTATGCTTGCGCTGGCATTCTATTTGTCTCTGTCAGCGTCTTTATGTTTTCCGAATTTTAACGCTTTCCCTTTTTCTTATTTTATATGCATGGTAAATCATATTTTCAGGAATTATTTCTGCCTTCAGCCAGAAAAAGGGAGTTAAGCGTGACAGTGGAGTTAAATATGCCAGAGGTCAAAACCGAAAAGCCGCATCTTTTAGATATGGGCAAACCACAGCTTCGCATGGTTGATTTGAACCTATTGACCGTGTTCGATGCGGTAATGCAAGAGCAGAATATTACGCGCGCCGCCCACACGCTGGGAATGTCGCAGCCTGCGGTTAGTAACGCCGTAGCGCGTCTGAAGGTTATGTTTAATGACGAACTTTTTGTTCGATATGGACGAGGAATTCAGCCGACTGCCCGTGCATTTCAGTTATTTGGTTCAGTCCGTCAGGCGTTACAATTGGTGCAAAATGAATTGCCGGGATCGGGGTTTGAGCCGACCAGCAGCGAACGTGTATTCAATCTTTGCGTGTGCAGTCCGCTGGATAATATCCTGACGTCACAGATTTATAATCGTGTAGAAAAAATTGCGCCAAATATTCATGTCGTTTTTAAAGCGTCGTTGAATCAGAATACTGAGCATCAGCTACGCTATCAGGAAACCGAGTTCGTTATTAGTTATGAAGAATTCCGTCGTCCTGAGTTTACCAGCGTACCGCTATTTAAAGATGAAATGGTTTTAGTCGCCAGCCGAAAACACCCGCGTATTAGCGGCCCGCTACTGGAAGGCGATGTTTATAATGAACAACATGCGGTTGTTTCTCTCGATCGTTATGCGTCATTTAGTCAGCCGTGGTATGACACGCCGGATAAACAGTCGAGCGTGGCTTATCAGGGCATGGCGCTTATCAGCGTTCTGAACGTGGTTTCGCAGACGCATTTGGTCGCTATTGCCCCGCGCTGGCTGGCGGAAGAGTTTACGGAATCGCTGGATCTGCAAATATTGCCGTTGCCTTTAAAACTGAATAGCCGGACATGCTACCTTTCCTGGCATGAAGCGGCTGGGCGTGATAAAGGGCACCAATGGATGGAAGATTTATTAGTTTCTGTTTGTAAGCGATAAAACCGGGCAGAATAAATCAGAAACAAATTCTGGTTTATTCTGCTTTTTAGCGTATATCAAAAATTTTATGCTGAATTAACGGTGAGCGATTCTTTTCGTCGTTGTGAAAAATAGATGAATTGCTGTAAGTCTGCATTTATAAGCGATTATTTATTACCTGGTGTGATTCAGACGGAGTATTTCTCCATTTCTTCTCTTCTTGCCTCCTGATTATTCTAACCTTCCCCATCTTTACGTCATTCCACCCAATTGCCAGGCGTGATAGCGAGCGGTTAAGGTGTCCGTCAAACCGTGATGACAGGTATAAAGTGGAGGCAAGCCGTGGAGATGTTGTCTGGAGCCGAGATGGTCGTCCGATCGCTTATCGATCAAGGCGTAAAGCAGGTGTTCGGCTATCCTGGAGGCGCAGTGCTTGATATTTATGATGCGCTACATACCGTTGGAGGGATCGATCATGTGCTGGTGCGTCATGAGCAGGCCGCGGTGCATATGGCGGATGGCCTGGCGCGAGCCACTGGCGACGTTGGCGTGGTGCTGGTGACTTCCGGACCGGGAGCGACCAATGCGATTACCGGGATTGCTACGGCCTATATGGATTCCATTCCGCTGGTGATTCTTTCCGGCCAGGTCGCCACCTCATTGATTGGCTATGATGCCTTTCAGGAGTGCGACATGGTGGGGATTTCCCGACCGGTGGTCAAACATAGCTTCCTGGTCAAACAGACGGAAGATATTCCCCAGGTGCTTAAAAAGGCCTTCTGGCTGGCGGCAAGCGGACGTCCTGGGCCGGTGGTCGTGGATCTGCCGAAAGACATTTTGAATCCGGCGAAAAAAATGCCGTATGCCTGGCCGGAGACGGTCAGTATGCGCTCTTACAATCCCACAACATCAGGACATAAAGGACAAATTAAGCGTGCCTTGCAAACGCTGGCGTCGGCAAAAAAGCCGGTGGTCTACGTTGGGGGAGGGGCGATAAGCGCGGCCTGCTATGCGCCGCTGCGCCACATCATTGAAACCTTTAACCTGCCGGTGGTCTCTTCATTAATGGGACTGGGCGCGTTTCCTGCTACTCATCGCCAGTCGTTAGGAATGCTGGGAATGCATGGCACTTATGAAGCCAATATGACCATGCATAACGCCGACGTGATTTTCGCTGTTGGCGTACGATTTGACGACCGCACGACGAATAATCTCGCTAAATATTGTCCGAACGCGACGGTATTACACATCGACATTGACCCGACGTCCATATCCAAAACGGTTAACGCTGATATCCCGGTGGTGGGCGATGCCCGCCTGGTACTGGAACAAATGCTGGAGCTACTGGCGCAGGATGCGCCGTCTCAGCCGCAGGATGATATTCGCGACTGGTGGCAGCAGATAGAGATCTGGCGCGCCCGTCAGTGCCTGAAATATGACGCGGAAAGCGAAAGTATTAAACCCCAGGCGGTGATTGAAACCCTCTGGCGTCTGACGAAGGGCGACGCTTACGTGACGTCCGATGTAGGACAACACCAGATGTTTGCCGCCCTCTATTACCCGTTCGATAAACCACGTCGCTGGATTAATTCCGGCGGGCTCGGCACGATGGGTTTTGGCCTACCGGCTGCGCTGGGCGTTAAAATGGCCCTGCCGAAAGAAATGGTGGTCTGCGTGACCGGCGATGGCAGCATACAGATGAACATTCAGGAGCTGTCGACAGCCTTACAGTATGAACTGCCGGTACTGGTTCTGAACCTGAACAACCGTTATCTGGGGATGGTGAAACAGTGGCAGGATATGATCTATTCTGGTCGCCATTCTCAGTCTTATATGCAGTCGTTACCGGATTTTGTGCGCCTGGCGGAAGCATATGGCCATGTCGGGCTGCAGATTAACCGTCCGGATGAGCTGGAAAGTAAACTCAGCGAAGCCCTTGAGCATGTGCGTAATAACCGACTGGTGTTCGTCGATGTCACCGTTGATGGCAGCGAGCATGTCTATCCAATGCAGATTCGCGGGGGCGGGATGGACGAAATGTGGTTAAGCAAAACGGAGAGGACCTGATGATGCGCCGGATTTTATCGGTATTACTGGAAAACGAATCTGGGGCGTTATCGCGGGTTATCGGCCTCTTTTCGCAACGCGGATATAATATTGAAAGCCTGACCGTCGCGCCGACAGACGATCCGACGTTGTCGCGCATGACTATCCAGACGGTAGGCGATGAAAAAGTGCTTGAGCAAATTGAAAAGCAACTGCACAAGCTGGTTGATGTGCTGCGCGTCAGCGAGCTGGGACAGGGAGCGCACGTTGAGCGGGAAATCATGCTGGTGAAAATCCAGGCCAGCGGCTACGGACGGGAAGAGGTGAAGCGTAATACGGAAATTTTCCGTGGTCAGATTATTGACGTTACGCCAACGCTGTATACCGTTCAACTGGCGGGCACCAGCGACAAACTGGATGCTTTTCTGGCCTCGCTGCGCGACGTGGCGAAAATTGTTGAAGTGGCGCGTTCAGGCGTCGTCGGGCTTTCGCGCGGCGATAAGATTATGCGCTGAGCAGATTCGCCGGATGACGACGCGGTTGCGTTTTATCCGGTCTACAGGCTGATATCTGGCCCAGGTCCGATAAGCGTAGCGCCATCAGGCAGGTTTGCCGGATATCAGCCAACAGGAATTATCGCCCAACCCAATATCACCGGTTGGGCTTTTTTTTGCGAAATCCGTGGTAACCCGGAATAAAAGCGGTTGCCGGAGTGATCAAACTGCGCTTAGATGTTAACGATTTTAACCCATGCCGACATAAAGGTTATGGTTTGTACAATTTACACAAGGGGCAATTGTGAAACTGGATGAAATCGCTCGGCTGGCCGGTGTCTCGCGCACAACTGCAAGCTACGTTATAAACGGTAAAGCAAAGCAATACCGCGTGAGCGACAAAACCGTAGAAAAAGTCATGGCGGTAGTGCGTGAGCACAATTACCATCCTAACGCTGTGGCTGCCGGGCTGCGTGCTGGACGCACACGTTCCATTGGTCTGGTGATCCCGGACCTTGAAAACACGAGCTACACCCGTATCGCAAACTATCTTGAGCGCCAGGCACGCCAGCGTGGCTACCAACTGCTGATCGCCTGTTCTGAAGATCAGCCGGATAACGAAATGCGCTGCATTGAGCACCTTTTGCAACGCCAGGTGGATGCAATCATTGTTTCAACTTCGTTACCGCCGGAGCATCCCTTCTATCAACGCTGGGCCAACGATCCGTTCCCCATCGTCGCGCTCGACCGCGCGCTGGATCGCGAACATTTCACCAGCGTGGTCGGCGCCGATCAGGATGATGCCGAGATGTTGGCGGAAGAGCTGCGTAAATTCCCGGCGGAAACGGTGCTTTATTTGGGCGCGCTGCCGGAGTTGTCCGTCAGTTTCCTGCGCGAGCAGGGGTTCCGCACCGCATGGAAAGACGATCCGCGGGAGGTGAATTTCTTATATGCCAACAGCTATGAGCGCGAAGCCGCCGCGCAGCTGTTTGAGAAATGGCTGGAAACGCATCCTATGCCGCAGGCGCTCTTTACGACATCGTTCGCGCTATTACAGGGCGTGATGGACGTTACGCTGCGGCGCGATGGAAAACTGCCTTCGGATTTGGCGATTGCGACCTTCGGCGATCATGAGCTGCTGGATTTTCTGCAATGCCCGGTACTGGCGGTGGCGCAGCGTCATCGTGATGTCGCGGAACGCGTGCTGGAGATTGTGCTGGCAAGTCTTGATGAACCGCGTAAACCGAAACCCGGCTTAACGCGTATTCGGCGAAACCTGTATCGTCGCGGCATTCTGAGCCGTAGCTAAAGGACCGGCGGTAAAAGACTCTCTCTTCTGCCGCCGTCAAACAAATGCGTATCAGTAAAAATATCCCTCAAATAATTAAGATTATTCCTTAAAATTATCCGAAAATTCTTTTTTATTACCTTTCTTTTGTCCGAAATCGTCCATATTCCACTAATTAAGACGTAACGAGTCTTTTCCTTTGTCTTGTTTTGTTACAAGCAGGCAAGAAATCGTCGAATTAACAGCCACTTTTTGTCTTTGGCGCGACAGTCGCTCGTAGGCGCTGGTATAGCAGGCGCTGCACACGTTAAACAGGCACTGTTAACACGGTGCAATATGTCCTAAAATGCCGCTCGCGTCGCAAACTGACACTTTATATTTTTCTCGGATTATATTGAGTCCGTTTTAAACGGCGGTGGGTCTTTGGTTTTTTTCTTACAAATATTCATAACGTTAATTTGACTTGCACGCTGGGTGGAAATTAATCAACGCAGATATTCGCCGTAAACATTGGCTTTTTTACTTAGGTAAGCGTTGTGACTTGCTTGACAAGCTTTTCCTCCGCTCCGTAAACTCCTTCGAGTGGGAATTTGTGGGATAAAGTGGTAAGAAGGGGTGAGACTGGCATGTTCCGGGGGGCAACGTTAGTCAATCTCGACAGTAAAGGGCGCCTGACCGTGCCGACCCGTTATCGGGAGCAACTGATCGAGAGCGCTACCGGTCAAATGGTATGTACCATTGACATCCATCACCCATGCCTGCTGCTTTACCCCCTGCCTGAATGGGAAATTATTGAGCAAAAGTTATCTCGTCTGTCGAGCATGAACCCGGTAGAACGTCGCGTACAGCGTTTACTGTTGGGCCATGCCAGCGAATGTCAGATGGATGGTGCAGGTCGATTACTGATCGCGCCAGTTCTGCGGCAACATGCCGGACTGACGAAAGAAGTGATGCTGGTTGGACAGTTCAACAAATTTGAGCTGTGGGATGAAACGACCTGGTATCAACAGGTCAAGGAAGATATCGACGCTGAACAGTCAGCTACCGAAACGTTATCGGAGCGGCTGCAGGACTTGTCTCTATAAGATGATGGAAAATTTTAAACACACTACGGTACTGTTGGATGAAGCCGTTAATGGGCTGAATATTCGTCCGGATGGTATCTATATTGATGGCACATTTGGTCGCGGCGGCCACTCGCGCCTGATCCTCTCGCAACTGGGCGAAGAGGGGCGCTTGCTGGCGATCGATCGCGATCCGCAGGCGATCGCCGTTGCGCAGACCATTAATGATCCTCGCTTCTCCATCATTCATGGACCTTTTTCCGCGTTGGCTGATTATGTAGCCGAGCGCGAGCTTACCGGCAAGATTGACGGGATCCTTCTCGATCTTGGCGTCTCTTCTCCGCAGCTTGACGATGCGGAGCGCGGTTTTTCATTTATGCGCGACGGTCCGCTGGATATGCGAATGGACCCGACGCGCGGCCAGTCTGCCGCCGAGTGGTTACAAACGGCGGAGGAGGCGGATATCGCCTGGGTGCTGAAAACATTCGGCGAGGAGCGTTTTGCCAAACGTATTGCTCGCGCCATTGTTGAGCGCAATCGCGAACAGCCGATGACCCGCACCAAAGAGCTGGCGGAAGTGGTTGCGGCGGCGACCCCGGTAAAAGACAAATTCAAACATCCCGCGACCCGTACCTTCCAGGCGGTGCGCATCTGGGTAAACAGTGAACTGGAGGAGATAGAGCAGGCGCTAAAAAGCTCGCTCAGCGTACTGGCCCCAGGCGGGCGGCTTTCAATCATCAGTTTCCACTCGCTGGAAGACCGTATTGTGAAACGCTTTATGCGTGAGCAAAGCCGCGGTCCGCAGGTACCGGCGGGATTACCGATGACGGAAGCGCAGCTCAAAAAACTGGGCGGTCGTGAGTTACGAGCGTTAGGCAAGTTGATGCCGGGTGAAAAAGAGGTAGCTGAAAATCCTCGGGCCCGTAGTTCAGTTCTGCGTATCGCAGAGAGGACGAACGCATGATCAGCAGAGTGACAGAAGCCCTAAGCAAAGTGAAGGGATCGATAGGAAGCAACGAGCGCCATGCCTTGCCTGGCGTGATCGGTGACGATCTTTTGCGGTTCGGGAAGCTGCCACTCTGCTTGTTCATTTGCATCATTTTAACGGCGGTGACGGTGGTCACGACGGCGCACCATACTCGTTTACTCACCGCGCAGCGTGAACAACTGGTTCTGGAGCGCGATGCATTGGACATTGAATGGCGCAACCTGATCCTTGAAGAAAATGCGCTCGGCGATCACAGCCGGGTGGAGCGGATCGCAACGGAAAAGCTGCAAATGCAGCATGTTGATCCGTCCCAAGAAAATATCGTAGTGCAAAAATAAGGATAAACGCGACGCATGAAAGCAGCGGCAAAAACGCAAAAATCGAAGCGCCAGGAAGAACAGACCAACTTCATCAGTTGGCGTTTTGCGTTGCTGTGCGGCTGTATTTTACTGGCGCTGGTTTTTTTACTTGGACGCGCGGCGTGGCTACAGATTATCGCCCCGGATATGCTGGTGCGTCAGGGCGATATGCGTTCGCTGCGTGTTCAGGAAGTCTCCACCTCACGCGGTATGATTACCGACCGTTCCGGGCGTCCACTGGCGGTCAGCGTACCGGTTAAGGCGATTTGGGCCGACCCGAAAGAAGTTCATGACGCCGGCGGCATCAGCGTCGGCGATCGCTGGAAAGCGCTTTCTACTGCGCTCAATATTCCGCTCGATCAGCTCTCCGCCCGTATCAACGCCAACCCGAAAGGGCGTTTTATTTATCTGGCGCGCCAGGTAAATCCTGACATGGCGGACTACATCAAAAAACTCAAACTGCCGGGCATTCATTTGCGTGAAGAATCCCGCCGCTACTACCCGTCAGGAGAAGTAACCGCTCACCTCATCGGTTTTACCAACGTCGACAGTCAGGGGATTGAAGGCGTTGAAAAGAGCTTTGATAAGTGGCTTACCGGTCAGCCTGGCGAGCGAATCGTGCGTAAAGACCGCTATGGCCGCGTGATTGAGGATATCTCCTCCACTGACAGTCAGGCAGCGCACAACCTGGCGTTAAGCATTGATGAACGCTTACAGGCGCTGGTTTACCGCGAACTGAACAACGCGGTGGCGTTTAACAAGGCGGAATCCGGTAGCGCGGTGCTGGTTGATGTCAATACCGGTGAAGTACTGGCGATGGCGAATAGCCCTTCCTATAACCCCAACAACCTTGCCGGTACGCCGAAAGACGCTATGCGTAACCGTACCATCACCGACGTGTTTGAACCGGGTTCTACGGTTAAGCCGATGGTGGTGATGACTGCGCTTCAGCGCGGTATCGTCAACGAAAATACGGTGCTGAATACCGTTCCATACCGAATTAACGGCCACGAAATTAAAGACGTGGCGCGCTACAGCGAATTAACCCTGACCGGGGTTCTACAGAAGTCGAGTAACGTCGGTGTATCCAAACTGGCGTTAGCGATGCCGTCCTCAGCGTTAGTAGATACTTACTCACGTTTTGGGCTAGGAAAGGCGACCAATTTGGGGTTGGTCGGAGAACGCAGTGGCTTATATCCTCAAAAACAACGGTGGTCCGACATAGAGAGGGCCACCTTCTCTTTCGGCTACGGGCTAATGGTAACGCCGTTACAATTAGCGCGAGTCTATGCAACGATCGGCAGCTATGGCATTTATCGCCCGCTGTCGATTACCAAAGTTGATCCGCCTGTACCCGGCGAACGCATCTTCCCTGAATCCACCGTACGCACCGTGGTGCATATGATGGAAAGCGTGGCGCTGCCGGGCGGCGGCGGCGTGAAGGCGGCAATTAAAGGCTATCGTATCGCGATTAAAACCGGTACGGCGAAAAAAGTGGGGCCGGACGGTCGCTACATCAACAAATACATTGCTTACACCGCAGGCGTCGCGCCTGCGAGTCAGCCGCGCTTCGCGCTGGTGGTTGTCATCAACGATCCGCAGGCGGGTAAATACTACGGCGGCGCCGTTTCCGCGCCGGTATTTGGTGCCATCATGGGCGGCGTTCTGCGCACCATGAACATCGAACCGGACGCGCTGGCAACGGGCGAAAAAAATGAATTCGTAATTAATCAAGGCGAGGGAACAGGTGGCAGATCGTAATTTGCGCGACCTTCTTGCTCCGTGGGTGGCTGGACTACCCGCGCGAGAACTGCGAGAGATGACGCTCGACAGCCGTGTGGCTGCGGCGGGCGATCTCTTTGTGGCAGTGGTGGGTCATCAGGCGGACGGGCGTCGATATATCCCGCAGGCGATAGCGCAAGGCGTAGCTGCCATTATTGCAGAGGCGAAAGACGAGGCGAGCGACGGTGAGATTCGCGAAATGCACGGCGTACCAGTCGTCTATCTCAGCCAGCTCAATGAGCGTTTATCTGCGCTGGCGGGCCGCTTTTACCATGAGCCATCTGAAAACATGCGTCTGGTGGCGGTGACCGGCACCAATGGCAAGACCACCACCACCCAACTACTGGCGCAGTGGAGCCAGTTGCTCGGCGAAACCAGCGCAGTGATGGGAACGGTAGGCAACGGACTGTTGGGTAAAGTGATCCCGACGGAGAACACAACCGGTTCCGCTGTGGATGTTCAGCATGTGCTGGCCAGTCTGGTTGCGCAGGGCGCGACCTTCGGCGCGATGGAAGTCTCTTCTCACGGCCTGGTGCAGCATCGCGTGGCGGCGCTGAAATTTGCCGCCTCCGTGTTTACTAATTTGAGCCGCGACCATCTCGACTATCATGGCGATATGGCGCATTACGAGGCGGCAAAATGGATGCTTTATTCCACCCACCATCACGGTCAGGCAATCGTCAACGCCGATGATGAAGTTGGACGCCGCTGGCTGGCGTCGCTACCCGATGCGGTCGCGGTATCAATGGAAGGGCATATCAACCCTAACTGTCACGGTCGTTGGCTGAAAGCGGAGGCGGTGGAGTACCACGACCGCGGAGCGACGATTCGTTTTGCTTCAAGCTGGGGTGAAGGCGAAATCGAAAGCTGCCTGATGGGCGCGTTTAACGTCAGCAACTTACTGCTGGCATTGGCGACGCTGCTGGCGCTGGGCTATCCGTTAACGGATTTGCTGAAAACCGCCGCGCGTTTGCAGCCGGTTTGCGGGCGTATGGAAGTGTTCACTGCGCCAGGCAAACCGACGGTGGTGGTGGATTACGCGCACACGCCGGATGCGCTGGAAAAAGCGTTGCAGGCGGCGCGCCTGCACTGCGCCGGAAAATTGTGGTGCGTCTTTGGCTGTGGCGGGGATCGTGACAAAGGTAAGCGCCCACTCATGGGGGCCATTGCCGAAGAATTCGCGGATATCGTCGTGGTGACTGACGATAACCCGCGTACCGAGGAGCCGCGCGCCATTATCAACGATATTCTGGCCGGAATGCTGGACGCCGGGCAGGTCAGGGTAATGGAAGGCCGCGCTGAGGCGGTAACCAATGCCATTATGCAGGCAAAAGACAATGACGTCGTGCTGATTGCAGGTAAAGGGCACGAGGATTACCAGATTGTCGGCACGCAGCGTCT
This sequence comes from Salmonella sp. SAL03688, assembly GCF_046551895.1. Taxonomy (NCBI): domain Bacteria; kingdom Pseudomonadati; phylum Pseudomonadota; class Gammaproteobacteria; order Enterobacterales; family Enterobacteriaceae; genus Salmonella; species Salmonella sp. SAL03688. Next base: position 146,569 of record NZ_JBGDVI010000001.1, on the reverse strand, counting down.
TGATTATTCAGACCGCGTGACCGCAGCGCGTTTGCTGGGGGTGATCGCATGATTAGCGTAACGCTCAGCAAAATTGCCGATGTCCTTGGCGCCGAACACCGCGGGGCGGATCTCACGCTCGATACGGTCATTACCGACACACGGAAAGTGACGCCGGGATGCCTGTTCGTGGCGCTGAAAGGGGAACGCTTTGATGCGCATGATTTTGCTGATAAAGCAAAAGCAAACGGCGCTGGCGCCCTGCTGGTCAGTCGTCCTCTGGATATCGATCTTCCGCAGGTGATTGTAAAAGACACGCGTCAGGCATTTGGCCAACTGGCCGCCTGGGTACGTATGCAGGTACCGGCGCGGGTGGTGGCGTTAACCGGTTCGTCCGGCAAAACCTCGGTCAAAGAGATGACCGCCGCGATTCTTAGCCAGTGCGGAAATACTCTGTATACCGCAGGCAATTTTAACAACGACATCGGCGTGCCGATAACGCTGCTGCGCTTAAACCATGATTATGACTATGCGGTAATCGAGTTAGGCGCTAATCACCAGGGAGAAATCGCCTGGACCGTTAGCCTGACGCGCCCGGAAGCGGCGCTGGTCAATAACCTGGCGGCGGCGCATCTGGAAGGTTTCGGCTCGCTGGCCGGCGTGGCGAAAGCGAAAGGCGAAATCTATACCGGTTTGCCTGAGAACGGTATCGCGATTATGAATGCCGATAATAATGACTGGCTGAACTGGCAAAGCATTATTGGCGATCGTCAGGTGTGGCGCTTTTCGCCGAATGCGGCAAACAGCGACTTTACCGCTGCGAATATCCACGTGACGTCACACGGTACCGAATTTACCCTGCAAACGCCGATGGGCAGCATTGATGTGCTGCTGCCGTTGCCGGGGCGGCACAATATTGCCAACGCGCTGGCGGCCGCTGCTTTATCAATGGCGGTGGGGGCGACGCTGGCGGCGGTTAAAGCAGGGCTGGCGGCGTTAAAAGCCGTACCCGGGCGTCTGTTCCCGATTCAACTAAGTGAAAACCAACTGGTACTGGATGACGCTTATAACGCCAACGTCGGTTCGATGACCGCCGCAGTGCAGGTCCTTTCTGAAATGCCCGGCTACCGCGTGCTGGTGGTAGGCGATATGGCCGAGCTGGGCGCAGAAAGCGAAGCGTGCCACCTCCAGGTTGGCGAGGCCGCAAAAGCGGCGGGTATTGATCGCGTGTTAAGCACCGGAAAACTCAGTCAGGCTATCAGCCACGCCAGCGGCGTCGGCGAACATTTTGCCGATAAAGCCGCGCTCATTGCGCGTTTACACGCTCTGCTTCAGGAGCAACCGATGATGACTATTTTAGTGAAAGGATCACGCAGCGCCGCGATGGAAGATGTGGTTCATGCGTTACAGGAGAAAGGTTCATGTTAGTTTGGCTGGCCGAGCATTTGGTCAAATATTATTCCGGCTTTAACGTCTTTTCTTATCTGACGTTTCGCGCCATCGTCAGCCTGTTGACCGCGCTGTTCATCTCTTTATGGATGGGCCCGCGTATGATCGCTCGTCTGCAAAAACTCTCTTTTGGCCAGGTGGTACGTAACGATGGCCCGGAATCGCACTTCAGTAAACGCGGTACGCCGACGATGGGCGGCATCATGATCCTGACGGCGATTGTGATTTCCGTTCTGTTATGGGCTTACCCGTCTAACCCGTACGTCTGGTGCGTGCTGGTGGTATTGATTGGCTACGGCATTATCGGTTTTGTCGATGATTACCGCAAAGTGGTGCGGAAAGATACCAAAGGGCTGATTGCGCGCTGGAAATATTTCTGGATGTCGGTTATCGCGCTCGGCGTGGCCTTTGCGCTTTATCTCGTCGGGAAAGACACACCCGCGACCCAACTGGTGGTGCCGTTCTTTAAAGATGTTATGCCGCAATTGGGGCTGTTTTACATTCTGCTGTCCTACTTTGTCATCGTCGGTACGGGTAACGCCGTAAACCTGACCGACGGGCTTGATGGTCTGGCGATTATGCCGACTGTTTTCGTTGCCGCCGGCTTTGCGCTGGTGGCCTGGGCGACCGGGAACATGAACTTCGCCAATTACCTGCATATTCCGTATTTACGCCATGCGGGCGAGCTGGTGATTGTCTGTACGGCGATTGTCGGCGCGGGATTAGGATTCTTGTGGTTTAACACCTATCCGGCGCAGGTTTTTATGGGCGACGTCGGATCGCTGGCGTTGGGCGGCGCGTTGGGCATTATCGCCGTGCTGCTGCGTCAGGAGTTCCTGCTGGTGATCATGGGCGGCGTCTTTGTGGTGGAAACTCTGTCGGTCATCCTGCAGGTGGGTTCCTTTAAACTACGCGGACAGCGTATTTTCCGTATGGCGCCTATCCATCACCACTATGAACTGAAAGGCTGGCCGGAACCGCGCGTGATTGTGCGCTTCTGGATTATTTCGCTGATGCTGGTGCTGATTGGCCTGGCAACGCTGAAGGTACGTTAATCATGGCTGATTACCAGGACAAAAACGTCGTCATTATTGGTCTGGGCTTAACCGGACTCTCTTGCGTGGACTTTTTTCTCGCCCGCGGCGTGACGCCGCGGGTGATGGATACTCGCGTGACGCCGCCGGGTCTGGATAAGCTGCCGCAAGAGGTTGAGCGTCACGTTGGCGGCCTGAACGACGAGTGGCTCTTAGCGGCGGATTTAATCGTCGCCAGCCCTGGCATCGCCCTGGCGCATCCCTCTCTCAGCGCTGCCGCCAGCGCTGGAGTGGAAATTGTCGGCGATATCGAACTGTTTTGCCGCGAAGCGCAAGCGCCGATTGTGGCCATCACCGGCTCGAACGGCAAAAGCACCGTGACCACCTTAGTGGGCGAGATGGCGAAAGCGGCGGGCGTCAATGTCGGCGTTGGCGGCAATATCGGTCTTCCGGCGCTGATGCTGCTGGATGCCGATCGCGAATTGTACGTGCTGGAATTATCCAGTTTCCAACTGGAAACCACCTCAAGTTTGCAAGCGGCGGCGGCAACGGTGCTCAACGTCACTGAAGATCATATGGACCGGTATCCGTTTGGTTTGCAACAGTACCGGGCGGCGAAACTGCGCGTCTACGAGAAGGCGAAAGTGTGCGTAGTGAATGCCGATGACGCGTTGACGATGCCGGTACGCGGGGCCGATGAGCGCTGCGTCAGCTTTGGCGTCAATATGGGGGATTATCACCTTAATCGTCAGCAGGGCGAAACCTGGCTGCGAGTCAAAGGCGAGAAGGTGCTGAACGTGAAAGAGATGAAGCTTTCCGGGCAGCATAACTATACCAATGCGTTAGCGGCGCTGGCGCTGGCGGATGCCGTAGGTCTGCCGCGTGCCAGCAGTTTGAAGGCGTTGACGACATTTACCGGTCTGGCGCATCGCTTCCAGCTGGCGTTGGAGCATAACGGCGTACGTTGGATCAATGACTCGAAAGCGACCAACGTCGGCAGTACCGAAGCGGCGCTAAACGGTTTGCATGTGGACGGTACGCTGCATCTGCTGCTGGGCGGCGACGGTAAGTCGGCAGACTTTTCTCCGCTGGCGCGCTATCTGACCGGCGATCGTATCCGCCTGTATTGCTTTGGGCGCGATGGCGCGCAGCTTGCCGCACTGCGTCCGGAAATCGCCCAACAGACTGAGACGATGGAAGAGGCGATGCGTTTGCTGGCGCCGCGCGTTCAGCCGGGTGATATGGTGCTGCTGTCGCCCGCCTGCGCCAGCCTCGATCAGTTTAAAAATTTTGAGCAACGGGGCGATGTCTTTACCCGTCTGGCGAAGGAGTTAGGTTGATGCGTTTATCTCTCCCCCGTCTGAGAATGCCGCGCGTACCAGGCTTTGGCCTCCTGGCCTGGCTGTTTGCGGCGCTTAAAGGCTGGGTGATGGCTTCGCGCGATAAAGACGCCGACAGTCTGATCATGTATGACCGCACGCTGCTATGGCTGACCTTCGGGCTGGCGGCGATTGGTTTTGTCATGGTGACGTCGGCCTCCATGCCAGTCGGGCAGCGCCTGGCGAACGATCCGTTTTTGTTTGCCAAACGTGATGCGCTCTATATCTTCCTGGCATTTTGTCTGGCGATGGTCACGCTACGTTTGCCCATGACCTTCTGGCAAAAATACAGCACGACGATGCTGATTGCGTCGATCATTATGCTGCTTATCGTGCTGGTCGTCGGGAGCTCGGTCAACGGGGCGTCGCGCTGGATTGCGCTGGGGCCGCTGCGTATTCAGCCTGCGGAGTTTACCAAGCTGTCGCTGTTCTGCTACCTCGCGAACTATCTGGTGCGTAAGGTTGATGAGGTGCGAAATAACCTGCGCGGCTTTTTAAAACCAATGGGCGTGATTCTGGTGCTGGCGGTGTTACTGCTGGCGCAGCCTGACCTCGGGACGGTGGTCGTACTGTTTGTCACCACGCTGGCGATGCTGTTTCTCGCCGGGGCGAAATTATGGCAGTTCATCGCCATTATCGGGATGGGCATCTCGGCGGTGATTCTGTTAATCCTCGCCGAACCGTATCGTATTCGCCGCGTTACCTCGTTCTGGAACCCCTGGGAAGATCCGTTCGGCAGCGGTTATCAGCTGACGCAGTCGCTGATGGCTTTTGGTCGCGGTGAGATATGGGGGCAAGGGCTGGGGAATTCGGTGCAGAAACTGGAGTATTTGCCGGAGGCGCACACCGATTTCATCTTCGCCATTATTGGGGAAGAACTGGGTTATATCGGTGTGGTATTGGCGCTTTTAATGGTATTCTTCGTCGCTTTTCGCGCGATGTCGATTGGCCGTAAGGCATTGGAGATTGACCACCGTTTTTCCGGATTTTTAGCGTGTTCTATCGGTATCTGGTTTAGTTTCCAGGCGCTGGTAAACGTTGGCGCGGCCGCGGGGATGCTGCCGACCAAAGGTCTTACGCTGCCGCTGATCAGTTATGGCGGGTCGAGTCTGTTGATTATGTCGACGGCCATTATGTTTTTATTACGTATTGATTATGAAACGCGTCTGGAAAAAGCGCAGGCGTTTACACGAGGTTCTCGATGAATGGTCAACCGAAGCGGTTAATGGTGATGGCGGGCGGTACCGGCGGGCACGTGTTCCCGGGACTGGCCGTTGCGCATCATTTAATGGCCCAGGGCTGGCAGGTTCGCTGGCTGGGTACCGCCGATCGTATGGAAGCGGATTTAGTGCCGAAGCATGGCATCGACATTGACTTTATTCGGATCTCCGGTCTGCGCGGTAAAGGCGTAAAAGCGCTTCTGGCGGCGCCGCTGCGGATTTTTAACGCCTGGCGGCAGGCGCGGGCGATCATGAAGCGGTTTAAGCCGGATGTCGTGCTGGGAATGGGCGGTTATGTTTCCGGCCCCGGCGGTCTTGCCGCCTGGTCATTGGGTATTCCGGTCGTTTTGCATGAGCAAAACGGTATCGCCGGGCTGACCAATCAGTGGCTGGCCAAAATCGCGACCACGGTGATGCAGGCGTTTCCCGGTGCGTTTCCGAACGCGGAAGTGGTGGGTAACCCGGTGCGTACCGACGTACTGGCGTTGCCGTTGCCGCAGGAGCGTCTGGCCGGTCGTGACGGCCCGATTCGCGTGTTGGTGGTCGGCGGTTCTCAGGGGGCGCGAGTCCTGAACCAGACGATGCCGCAGGTTGCCGCCAGACTGGGCGATACGGTTACAATCTGGCATCAAAGCGGAAAAGGCGCGCAGCTCACGGTAGAGCAGGCATATGCCGGGGCGGGACAACCGCAACATAAGGTAACGGAATTTATCGATGACATGGCCGCCGCCTATGCGTGGGCGGATGTGGTGGTATGTCGTTCCGGCGCTTTAACGGTGAGCGAGATCGCCGCCGCCGGGTTACCGGCGATATTCGTGCCGTTTCAGCATAAAGACAGGCAGCAGTACTGGAATGCGCTGCCGTTAGAAAACGCCGGCGCAGCTAAGATTTTTGAGCAGCCGCAGTTTACTGTAGAGGCTGTCGCCGACACCCTGGCGGGGTGGTCGCGCGAGGCGTTGTTAACCATGGCGGAGCGTGCCCGCGCGGTATCCATTCCGGATGCTACCGAGCGCGTCGCCAGTGAAGTCAGCCGGGTGGCCCGGACATAATTTGTGGCGGTGCCTTTTGCATCGCAGGGTTTTTCTACCCTCAATAATTTGGGTTGCAGGCAAGCCAACGCATCTGCAATTTGAAGTATGGCGGGTATTGGAGTTAATGGCGTAAAGAATGAATACACAACAACTGGCAAAACTGCGTTCCATCGTGCCCGAAATGCGTCGCGTTCGGCACATTCACTTTGTCGGCATCGGTGGTGCTGGTATGGGCGGTATTGCCGAAGTTCTGGCCAATGAAGGGTATCAGATCAGTGGTTCCGATTTAGCGCCGAATCCGGTGACCCAGCAGTTGACGAGCCTGGGGGCGACGATTTTCTTTAACCATCGTCCGGAAAATGTGCGTGATGCCAGCGTGGTCGTCGTTTCCAGCGCAATTTCCGCGGATAACCCGGAAATTGTCGCGGCGCATGAAGCGCGTATTCCGGTTATTCGCCGTGCGGAAATGCTGGCGGAACTGATGCGTTTTCGCCACGGCATCGCCATTGCCGGGACGCACGGAAAAACCACAACGACCGCGATGGTGTCCAGTATTTATGCCGAAGCGGGGCTGGACCCGACTTTCGTGAATGGCGGACTGGTGAAAGCCGCAGGCGTTCATGCGCGTCTGGGCCATAGTCGTTACCTGATTGCCGAGGCAGATGAGAGCGACGCATCCTTCCTGCATTTGCAGCCGATGGTCGCGATCGTCACCAACATCGAAGCCGACCATATGGATACCTATCATGGCGACTTTGAAAATTTAAAGCAGACGTTTATTAACTTCCTGCATAACCTGCCGTTCTACGGTCGCGCGGTAATGTGCGTCGACGATCCGGTCATCCGCGAGCTGCTGCCGCGGGTGGGGCGTCAGACCACGACGTATGGCTTTAGCGAGGATGCTGACGTCCGCGTAGAAGATTATCAGCAGATAGGGCCGCAGGGGCACTTTACGCTGTTGCGCCAGGGAATGCCGGATCTGCATGTCACGTTGAATGCGCCGGGTCGCCACAATGCCCTGAATGCCGCTGCGGCAGTGGCGGTAGCGACCGAAGAAGGCATCGCCGATGACGCTATCCTGCGCGCGCTGGAAAGCTTCCAGGGGACCGGGCGTCGTTTTGACTTCCTCGGCGAGTTCCCGCTTGAGCCGGTGAATGGTAAAGCCGGGACGGCGATGCTGGTGGATGACTATGGTCATCATCCGACCGAAGTAGACGCCACCATTAAAGCTGCGCGAGCAGGGTGGCCGGATAAAAACCTGGTGATGCTGTTTCAGCCGCACCGTTACACGCGCACGCGCGATCTGTATGACGATTTCGCCAATGTGCTGACCCAGGTCGATGCGCTGCTGATGCTGGACGTTTACCCGGCGGGTGAAGCGCCGATTCCGGGCGCGGATAGCCGTTCTTTATGTCGTACGATTCGTAATCGGGGAAAAATTGACCCGATTCTGGTTTCCGATCCGGCTCAGGTTGCGACAATGTTAGCGCCGGTGCTGACGGGTAACGACTTGATATTAGTGCAAGGCGCAGGAAATGTTGGCAAAATTGCGCGTTACTTATCTGAAATCAAGCTGAAGCCGCAAATCCAGGAGGAAGAGCAACATGGCTGATAAAATCGCGGTCCTGTTGGGCGGAACCTCTGCGGAGCGGGACGTTTCGTTAAATTCCGGCGCGGCAGTGTTGGCCGGGCTACGTGAAGGCGGCATTAATGCGCATCCCGTCGATCCGCAAGAGGTCGATGTCGCGCAGCTTAAAGCAATGGGCTTTCAGAAGGTCTTTATTGCGTTGCATGGCCGTGGCGGTGAAGATGGCACCTTACAGGGAATGCTTGAACTGCTCGGCCTGCCTTATACCGGTAGCGGCGTGATGGCCTCGGCGCTTTCCATGGATAAACTGCGCAGTAAATTGCTGTGGCAGGGCGCAGGCTTACCGGTTGCGCCGTGGGTCGCGCTGACGCGCGCTGAGTTTGAAAAAGGTCTTAGCGAAGAACAAAAAGCGCGAATTTCGGCGCTGGGTTTACCGCTGATCGTCAAACCCAGCCGTGAAGGCTCCAGCGTCGGTATGACGAAAGTAGTAGAAGAAAATGCTTTACAGGGTGCGTTATCATTGGCTTTTCAGCATGATGACGAAATACTGATTGAGAAATGGCTGTGCGGTCCGGAATTTACGGTGGCGATAGTTGGCGAAGAAATTTTACCGTCAATTCGTATCCAACCGGCAGGAACCTTCTATGATTATGAGGCGAAGTATCTCTCTGATGAGACTCAGTATTTCTGCCCTGCCGGTTTAGATGCGTCCCAGGAAGCCGCGCTACAGTCTCTCGTCCTGCAGGCATGGAAAGCTTTAGGCTGCACGGGATGGGGGCGTATTGACGTCATGCTGGACAGCGATGGTCAGTTTTATCTGCTGGAAGCCAATACTTCTCCGGGGATGACCAGCCATAGTCTGGTGCCGATGGCGGCGCGTCAGGCGGGAATGAGCTTCTCGCAGTTAGTGGTACGAATTCTGGAGTTGGCGGACTGATATGTCGCAGGCTGCGCTGAACACGCGAAACAGTGATGAAGAGACGCCTTCTTCACGCCGCAATAATGGAACGCGTCTTGCAGGAATTTTATTCCTGCTGACGGTACTGTGCACCGTGTTTGTTAGCGGGTGGGTCGTGTTAGGGTGGATGGAAGATGCGCAGCGTTTACCGTTATCAAAGCTGGTATTAACCGGCGAGCGTCACTACACGCGTAACGATGATATCCGTCAGGCGATACTGGCTCTGGGCGCGCCGGGAACCTTCATGACGCAGGATGTGAACATTATCCAGAGCCAGATTGAGCGTTTGCCGTGGATTAAACAGGCCAGCGTCAGAAAACAGTGGCCTGATGAATTGAAGATTCATCTGGTTGAATATGTGCCGATTGCGCGTTGGAATGATCAACATATGGTCGATGCTGAAGGGAACACCTTCAGCGTGCCGTCAGACCGCATCGGCAAACAGGTTTTACCCATGTTGTATGGCCCGGAAGGCAGCGCGAGTGAAGTGTTGCAGGGATACCGCGAGATGGGGCAGGTGCTGGCTAAGGATAAATTCACTCTAAAGGAAGCGGCGATGACCGCACGTCGCTCCTGGCAATTGACGCTTAATAACGGCATTAAGCTCAATCTCGGCAGGGGCGATACGATGAAAAGGTTGGCTCGCTTTGTAGAACTCTATCCGGTTTTACAGCAGCAGGCGCAAACCGATGGCAAACGGATTAGCTACGTTGATTTGCGTTATGACTCAGGTGCGGCAGTTGGCTGGGCGCCGCTCCCCCCTGAGGAATCTAATCAGCAACAGAATCAGGCACAGGCAGAACAACAATGATCAAGGCGACGGACAGAAAACTGGTAGTAGGACTGGAGATTGGCACCGCGAAGGTTGCCGCTTTAGTAGGGGAAGTTCTGCCCGACGGTATGGTCAATATCATTGGCGTGGGCAGTTGCCCATCGCGGGGTATGGATAAAGGCGGGGTGAATGACCTTGAGTCAGTGGTGAAATGCGTTCAGCGCGCCATTGACCAGGCGGAATTGATGGCTGATTGCCAGATCTCCTCGGTATATCTGGCGCTTTCCGGCAAACATATTAGCTGTCAGAATGAAATTGGTATGGTGCCCATTTCCGAAGAGGAAGTGACGCAAGAAGATGTGGAAAACGTCGTGCATACTGCGAAGTCAGTGCGCGTGCGCGATGAACATCGCGTGCTGCATGTGATTCCTCAGGAGTACGCCATTGACTACCAGGAAGGCATTAAAAATCCGGTCGGTCTTTCCGGCGTGCGTATGCAGGCGAAAGTACATTTGATTACCTGCCACAACGATATGGCAAAAAACATTGTCAAAGCTGTTGAACGTTGTGGTCTGAAAGTTGACCAACTGATATTTGCCGGACTGGCGGCCAGTTATTCCGTGTTAACGGAAGATGAACGTGAACTGGGCGTCTGTGTCGTGGATATCGGCGGTGGTACAATGGATATCGCCGTTTATACTGGCGGCGCGCTGCGTCATACCAAAGTGATCCCTTACGCGGGGAACGTGGTGACCAGCGATATCGCTTATGCCTTTGGTACGCCGCCGAGCGATGCTGAAGCCATTAAAGTTCGCCACGGTTGCGCGCTGGGTTCCATTGTCGGTAAAGACGAGAGCGTTGAAGTACCGAGCGTAGGCGGGCGTCCGCCGCGCAGCCTGCAACGTCAGACGCTGGCGGAAGTGATTGAGCCGCGTTACACCGAGCTGCTCAATCTGGTCAACGAAGAGATATTGCAATTACAGGAACAGCTTCGCCAACAAGGGGTAAAACATCACCTGGCGGCGGGGATTGTGTTAACCGGCGGCGCGGCGCAAATCGAAGGGCTTGCTGCTTGCGCTCAGCGCGTGTTTCATACGCAGGTGCGTATCGGCGCGCCGCTGAATATCACCGGTCTGACGGATTATGCCCAGGAGCCGTATTACTCAACGGCGGTGGGATTGCTTCACTACGGGAAAGAGTCCCACTTAAACGGTGAAGCAGAAGTGGAAAAACGTGTTACGGCATCAGTTGGCTCGTGGATCAAGCGACTTAATAGCTGGCTGCGAAAAGAGTTTTAATTTTTATGAGGCCGCCAGATATTACGGCCTCAGGCGACAGGCACATGACGGAGAGAGATTATGTTTGAACCTATGGAACTAACCAACGACGCGGTGATTAAAGTCATCGGCGTCGGTGGTGGCGGCGGTAACGCTGTTGAACACATGGTGCGCGAGCGCATCGAAGGTGTTGAATTCTTCGCGGTGAATACCGACGCGCAGGCGTTGCGTAAAACGGCGGTTGGCCAGACCATTCAAATTGGTAGCGGCATTACCAAAGGTCTGGGCGCTGGCGCTAACCCGGAAGTCGGTCGTAACGCGGCGGACGAAGACCGTGAAGCGCTGCGTGCGGCGCTTGAAGGCGCAGACATGGTATTTATCGCGGCAGGCATGGGCGGCGGTACCGGAACCGGCGCGGCGCCAGTGGTTGCTGAAGTGGCAAAAGATTTAGGTATTCTGACCGTTGCCGTGGTGACTAAACCTTTCAATTTTGAAGGTAAAAAGCGCATGGCATTTGCGGAGCAGGGTATCACTGAGCTGTCCAAGCATGTGGACTCGTTGATCACCATCCCGAACGACAAGCTGCTGAAAGTGCTGGGCCGTGGTATCTCCCTGCTCGACGCGTTCGGCGCGGCTAACGACGTGCTGAAAGGCGCGGTTCAGGGCATCGCAGAGCTGATCACCCGCCCGGGTCTGATGAACGTCGACTTTGCTGACGTGCGTACCGTGATGTCTGAAATGGGCTACGCAATGATGGGCTCCGGCGTGGCGAGCGGTGAAGACCGTGCGGAAGAAGCGGCTGAAATGGCTATTTCTTCTCCGCTGCTGGAAGATATCGACCTGTCCGGCGCGCGCGGCGTGTTGGTCAACATTACCGCGGGCTTCGACCTGCGTCTGGATGAGTTCGAAACCGTCGGTAACACCATCCGCGCGTTTGCGTCGGATAACGCCACCGTGGTTATCGGTACCTCTCTGGACCCGGATATGAATGATGAACTGCGCGTGACGGTAGTGGCGACCGGTATTGGTATGGACAAACGTCCGGAAATCACCCTGGTGACCAATAAACAGGTGCAGCAGCCGGTGTTGGATCGTTATCAGCAGCACGGTATGGCGCCGCTGACGCAGGAGCAAAAAACGGTCGCGAAAGTGGTTAACGACAATACACCACAGGCGGCGAAAGAGCCGGATTATCTGGATATCCCCGCATTCCTGCGTAAGCAAGCTGATTAAGAATTAGCTGGAATTTGGGATTCTGGGCTCTTTGTGCTAAACTGGCCCGCCGAATGTATAGTACACTTCGGTTGGATAGGTAATTTGGCGAGATTATACGATGATCAAACAAAGGACACTTAAACGTATCGTTCAGGCGACTGGCGTCGGTTTACACACCGGCAAAAAAGTCACCCTGACATTACGCCCTGCGCCGGCCAATACCGGGGTCATCTATCGTCGCACCGACTTGAATCCACCGGTAGATTTCCCGGCCGATGCCAAATCTGTGCGTGATACCATGCTCTGTACATGTCTGGTGAATGAGCATGATGTACGGATTTCAACCGTTGAGCACCTGAACGCTGCTCTGGCGGGCTTAGGTATCGATAACATCGTTATTGAGGTTAATGCCCCGGAAATCCCGATCATGGATGGCAGTGCCGCTCCGTTTGTCTACCTGCTGCTTGATGCCGGTATTGATGAACTGAACTGCGCCAAAAAATTCGTACGCATCAAAGAGACTGTTCGGGTTGAAGATGGCGATAAATGGGCTGAATTCAGACCGTACAATGGTTTTACGTTGGATTTCACCATCGACTTTAACCATCCGGCGATCGATTCCAGCAGCCAGCGCTACGCGATGAACTTCTCTGCGGATGCGTTCATGCGCCAGATCAGCCGTGCGCGTACCTTCGGTTTTATGCGTGATATCGAATATCTGCAGTCCCGCGGCCTGTGCCTGGGCGGCAGCTTCGATTGTGCCATCGTTGTTGACGATTATCGCGTATTGAACGAAGACGGCCTGCGTTTTGAAGATGAATTCGTTCGTCACAAAATGCTCGACGCGATCGGTGACTTGTTCATGTGTGGTCACAATATTATTGGTGCGTTTACCGCGTATAAATCCGGTCACGCATTGAATAACAAATTGTTACAGGCAGTCCTGGCAAAACAGGAAGCTTGGGAATTTGTGACCTTCCAGGACGACGCAGAACTGCCGTTGGCTTTCAAAGCGCCTTCGACGGTACTGGCATAACGACATACGCTGTCGTATAAAATTCGACTGGTTAACCTGGCACTCTCTCCGGCCAGGCGAGCCAGTCGTTTTTTTTACTATCCTTTATCTGCGCTTTCCTTAATACAGCCATTTTGACAGGGTTAAATGGAAACACGGCGCGTTCGCTGTTTTCTTAGCCGATTTTCACCTTAGCTTCTCGTCATTACTGCTGTAGCGCGTACGCTTTAATGATAAGATTTGTGCGCAAATTGTTTTGATTCCGTAAGCCCATGAGGGGCATATCAGGTGGCAATGACGTGAGTGGAATACTGACGCACTGGCGACAGTTAGGCAGACGATACTTCTGGCCGCATCTCTTATTAGGGATGGTCGCGGCGAGTTTTGGTTTGCCCGCGCTCAGTAACGCCGCTGAAACCAATACGCCTGCAAGGACGACCGCCAGCACCGCGTCTAAAGTTAACTTTAGCCATCTTGCGCTGTTAGAAGCCTCTAACCGTCGTCCCAATTTCACCGTAGATTACTGGCATCAGCACGCTATTCGCACGGTGATTCGCCACCTTTCTTTTGCAATGGCGCCGCAAACGCTGCCCGCTGCCGACGCGCCGTCGCCATTACAGGCGCATCATATCGCCTTACTGAATACGCTCAGCGCGATGCTCACGCAGGAGGGCACGCCGCCGGCGATTGTTCGCCGCCTCTCCCTGGCGTATTTTGCGCCACAAACCGCATTTAGCATCCCGGCCTGGATAAGTCAGGCGCAGGGTATCCGCGCCGGTCCGCAACGTCTCAGCTAACGAAAAAAGACCCTTTTACTTTATTTGTAGCTCCGCGGCGCGGGGCATTTGAGACTTTATTATGCTAATCAAATTATTAACCAAAGTATTCGGTAGCCGTAACGATCGTACGCTGCGTCGTATGCGTAAGGCCGTCAGCCTTATTAATGCGATGGAACCGGAGATGGAAAAACTCTCCGATGACGAACTGAAAGCGAAAACCAACGAATTTCGCGCCCGTATTGAAAAAGGCGAAAGCGTAGAGAGCCTGATTCCGGAAGCGTTCGCGGTGGTGCGTGAAGCCAGTAAACGCGTCTTTGGGATGCGTCACTTCGACGTTCAGCTATTGGGTGGTATGGTGCTCAACGATCGCTGTATCGCCGAAATGCGTACTGGTGAAGGTAAAACGCTGACCGCAACGCTGCCAGCCTACCTGAACGCGCTGTCCGGCAAAGGCGTTCATGTGGTAACCGTGAACGACTATCTGGCGCAGCGTGACGCCGAAAACAACCGTCCGCTATTCGAATTCCTCGGTATGTCCGTTGGTATCAACCTGCCAGGTATGCCTGCGCCCGCCAAACGTGAAGCTTACGCTGCCGACATCACTTACGGCACTAACAACGAATACGGTTTTGACTACCTGCGCGACAACATGGCGTTCAGCCCGGAAGAGCGCGTGCAGCGTAAACTGCATTATGCGCTGGTGGATGAGGTTGACTCCATCCTGATCGATGAAGCGCGTACGCCGCTGATTATTTCCGGCCCGGCGGAAGATAGCTCGGAAATGTACAAAAAAGTGAACAAAATCATTCCGCACCTGATTCGTCAGGAGAAAGAAGATTCTGACACTTTCCAGGGCGAAGGCCACTTCTCCGTTGATGAGAAAGCGCGCCAGGTTAACCTGACCGAACGCGGTCTGGTGCTGATTGAAGAGCTATTGGTGCAAGAAGGCATTATGGATGAAGGCGAGTCGCTCTACTCGCCTGGCAATATTATGTTGATGCATCACGTCACCGCCGCGCTGCGCGCGCACGCGCTGTTTACCCGTGACGTGGATTACATTGTGAAAGACGGCGAAGTCATCATTGTTGATGAACATACCGGTCGTACCATGCAGGGGCGTCGCTGGTCTGACGGTCTGCACCAGGCGGTAGAAGCGAAAGAAGGCGTTGAAATTCAGAATGAAAACCAGACGCTGGCGTCTATTACCTTCCAGAACTACTTCCGTCTGTATGAAAAGCTGGCCGGTATGACCGGTACGGCGGATACTGAAGCCTTCGAATTTAGTTCTATCTATAAGCTGGACACCGTCGTTGTTCCGACCAACCGTCCGATGATCCGTAAAGATTTGCCGGATCTGGTCTACATGACCGAAGCGGAAAAAATCCAGGCCATTATCGAAGATATTAAAGAGCGTACCGCGAACGGTCAGCCAGTGCTGGTCGGGACGATTTCTATCGAGAAATCTGAAGTGGTCTCCAGAGAGCTGACCAAAGCGGGCATCAAACATAACGTACTGAACGCAAAATTCCACGCCAACGAAGCAGGCATCGTTGCGCAGGCTGGTTATCCAGCGGCGGTCACTATCGCTACCAACATGGCGGGTCGTGGTACCGATATTATGTTGGGCGGTAGCTGGCAGGCGGAAGTCGCTGCGCTGGAAGCGCCGACGGAAGAACAGATTGCGCAGATTAAAGCGGACTGGCAGGTACGCCATGACGCGGTTCTGGCTGCCGGCGGTCTGCATATCATTGGCACCGAGCGCCATGAATCCCGCCGTATCGACAACCAGCTGCGTGGCCGTTCCGGTCGCCAGGGCGATCCGGGTTCTTCCCGTTTCTACCTGTCGATGGAAGATGCGCTGATGCGTATTTTCGCCTCCGATCGTGTCTCCGGTATGATGCGTAAACTGGGGATGAAGCCGGGCGAAGCGATTGAGCACCCGTGGGTGACGAAAGCTATCGCTAACGCGCAGCGTAAAGTAGAAAGCCGTAACTTCGATATTCGTAAGCAACTGCTGGAATATGATGATGTGGCGAACGATCAGCGCCGTGCAATTTATACCCAGCGTAACGAACTGCTGGATGTGTCTGACGTGAGCGACACCATTAACAGCATTCGCGAAGATGTCTTTAAGGCGACTATCGACGCCTACATTCCGCCGCAGTCGCTGGAAGAGATGTGGGATATCCCGGGTTTGCAGGAACGCCTGAAAAACGACTTCGACCTGGAGATGCCGATTGCCGAATGGCTGGATAAAGAGCCGGAGCTGCATGAGGAGACGCTGCGTGAGCGCATCCTGGCGCAGTCCATCGAGGTGTATCAGCGTAAAGAAGAGGTGGTTGGCGCTGAAATGATGCGTCATTTCGAAAAAGGCGTGATGCTGCAAACGCTCGATTCCCTGTGGAAAGAGCACCTGGCGGCGATGGATTACCTGCGTCAGGGTATTCATCTGCGCGGCTATGCGCAAAAAGATCCGAAGCAGGAATACAAGCGCGAATCCTTCGCTATGTTCGCCGCGATGCTGGAATCGCTGAAATATGAAGTGATCAGTACCCTGAGCAAAGTCCAGGTACGTATGCCGGAAGAGGTCGAAGCGATGGAAATGCAGCGTCGCGAAGAGGCGGAGCGCCTGGCGCAGATGCAGCAGCTAAGCCATCAGGATGACGATACCGCCGTGGCTGCCGATCTGGCCGCCCAAACAGGCGAACGTAAGATTGGACGTAACGATCCTTGCCCTTGTGGTTCCGGTAAGAAATACAAACAGTGTCACGGTCGCCTGAGCTAATGCGATAAACTTACCGGCCTGATAAGACATAATGTTGTTGCCATCAGGTCGGTGCTGGCATTATTGCCGAAGGGCGCTACGCTTATTCGGCCTGGCATTGAACACAGATAAAAAGGCGCAGGCGACTGCGCCTTTTTTATGGATGCAACAAGATGAAAAAACTGCAAATCGCGGTTGGGATTATCCGCAACCCGAACGACGAAATTTTTATTACCCGACGCGCCGCTGATGCGCATATGGCGAACAAGCTGGAATTTCCGGGCGGTAAAATTGAAGCCGACGAAACACCAGAGCAGGCGTTGATCCGGGAGCTACAGGAAGAGGTGGGGATTACGCCAACACAGGTGACATTATTCGACACTCTGGAATATCAATTCCCGGATAGACACATTACGCTGTGGTTTTGGCTGGTTGAACGCTGGGAGGGCGAACCGTGGGGGAAAGAAGGACAGCCGGGACGGTGGATCGCGCAGAACGCGTTGAATACGGACGATTTTCCGCCGGCCAATGAACCGATTATTCGTAAATTACGCCAATTTGCGCCTTAGTGGGGGATCGCAACACGATCCCCATCGATCTTATTAGCGATTTAATGTCGACATAATTTCCGGCCAGTAGCGGGGGCCGGCCGCGGCGTCGTGAGGAAAAACCGCCTCAATTGCCGCCAGCTCCTGCGGGCTTAGGGTCAGTGATAACGCGCCGAGGTTTTCATCTACCCTGGCGCAGTGGCGGGTGCCGGGAATGGGAACGATGTGCCTGTTGCGGGCCAGCAGCCAGGCCAGCGCTAATTGTGCGGGGGTACACTCTTTTTCGCGTGCCATTTGTTTTATTGCTTCAGCCAGACGTAAATTGCGCGAGAAGTTCTCACCCATGAACCTGGGATTTGTGCGACGGAAGTCATTCGCAGCAAAATCTTCTGGCGTTTTAATCGTACCGGTCAGAAATCCGCGTCCCAGCGGGCTGTAAGCGACGAATCCTATACCCAACCGTTCACAGGTGGAAAGTGCTGAAATTTCCGCTTCGCGGGACCAAAGCGAATACTCACTTTGCAGCGCGGTAATAGGGTGAACGTGATGGGCGCGTTCCAGCGTTTGCGTTGATGCTTCGGATAGCCCGAGATAACGCACTTTTCCCTCGCGCACCAGGTCCGCCATTGCACCGACAGTCTCTTCTATGGGAACTGATGGATCAACGCGATGTTGATAGTACAGATCGATATGATCGACCCCCAGGCGTTGCAGGCTTTGCTCACAACTACGGCGAACGTACTCCGGTCTGCCATTGACGCCACGCGCCATAGGGTTAGCAGGGTCGAGAACGATACCAAATTTCGTCGCTAAAAATACCCGATCGCGACGATCGGCGATGGCTCTTCCAACTAACCTTTCATTGGTATAAGGGCCATACATATCTGCGGTATCGAGCAGTGTTACCCCCTGATCTAACGCATAATGTAGCGTCTTAATTGAGGTGCTGTCGTCATGAGCGCCGTAAAATGCGCTCATGCCCATACATCCCAGTCCGATGGCTGACACTCGCGGTCCGTTTGCGCCTAATGTACGATATTGCATACTACCTCCATGAGGATATTTTGTGCATGGCAGGCAGTCTATATCTGGCGTATAAGATGAAAAATAGGGGGAATAAGCATGGTTTATGAAGGCTGGCTTAATAATGCGTCATGATGTGATGTCCATATTGCATGCTTTTTGCATGATTGCTGAAAACCATAGCTTCACGCGGGCAGCGGCGCAGTTACATATTTCTACATCGGCGTTAAGTCAGAATATGCGCCAACTGGAGGATGAACTTGGCGTAAAATTGTTGAACCGAACCACCCGGCGTGTCGGTTTGACAGAAGCAGGACATGCCTTTCTTGCCAGTATCAGGCCCGCATTGAACCATATTGATGAGGCGATGGAACATGCCCGCCAGAGCCGCGATATACCCGGAGGGACATTACGCCTGACCGTACCGCGCACGGCGGCTACGCTTTTGTTACAACCTAATCTCGCCGGTTTCATGCGCGATTATCCCGATATTCGGCTGGATATCGACGTGAATGACGGTTTTGTGGATTTAATTAACGAACGCTTTGATGCCGGTATTCGCTTTGGCGATGCGGTACAACTTGATATGAATGTCGTTCCGCTCGGTGATGTTTTACGCCCGGCGATCGTAGCATCCCCTGCATACCTTGCGCGTTTTGGCACGCCGCTGCACCCTCAGGAACTCATCAATCACCGCTGCCTTTGCCATCGTTTTACGCGTGAGAGCGGGCTATATCGGTGGGAGTTTGTTCGTGGAGCGCAACGGCTGGAAATTACGCCGGAAGCCGCGTTAATGGTGAATGATAAAGCGTTGCGTCTCTCCGCCGCGCGTGATGGGGCAGGGCTAACCTATGTTTTTGAACAGGATGTCCATGAAGACTTACAGGATGGGCAGTTGTGTTCCGTACTTGAGGAGTGGCTGCCTGCGGCGGACCGGTTTTATTTGTATTATCCCGGCCGCGCGCATATGGCGCCAAAACTACGCGTATTTATTGATTATTTTTGTCATAAGGCGATATTGCCGTCTCAACAGAGCTATCACCGTTAGCGCTCTTCGCTCCAGTCGTCGCTATCAGACTGGTCGCCGCTGCTGGCGATTCGTTTCTCTTCGGCGGCCCATTCGCCCAAATCAATTAACTGGCAGCGTTTAGAACAAAATGGGCGGAAGGGGCTAATTTCCCCCCAGACGACCGGTTTACCGCAGGTCGGACAGTTTACGACGGTCACGTCAGACATTTTTACTCCTTAGCAACAGGCCAGTTCAAAATCAAGACGCTCCGGCACCAGACCATTTTCACTATCCAGCGGCATAAAGCGAATGGCAAAACGGCTCTTATGGCCGGAAATTTGCGGATAAAGTTGTGAATCGAGCGTCAGCATAAGACGCAGCAAATCGGCGTCGTCCCCGTTATCCTGATAAAAACCGTTCAGGCTGGTTTGCTTACGGAAAGGCGCTGAATTACGGATCAGATCAAGCACCAGCGTCAGCGCCTGGGTGAGGGGATTCAGGCTGGCAAGCCAGCTTTCAATCTGGGCGTCGCGCTGCGCCTGTTGTAGGTGCAACCAGATATGCAGAGTGGGTAAATCGAAACTGCAACAGCCGCCAGGAATACTTAGGCGTTGACGCACAAGGGCAATCAAGCGATCTTCGCGTAGCTGCTGGCCAATCCTCGGGGCGGAGATCAGCACGCTGCCCGCGGATTTTAACTGCTGGCGCAGGGCTTCAATACGGTCTTGATCGACGCCGGGAACCTCAACCCAGGCCTGTAATTTACGCTGCTGGCGCTCCAGTTCTTTCAGCAGTTCGGTACGGACTTCGCCCCGTTCGAACACATCCAGTAGATCGCTGATGTTACGGAAAAAATGCAGTGCGCCAGCATGGTCTGCAATTGGCAGGTTGATGGAGAGCTGTTGGATCAAAAACTCTATGCGCAGCCACGTACGCATCTTCTCATTGAGAGGGTGTTCAAATAGGACCTGGGTGTGCATTACGGTTTTTCCTGTGAGACAAACTGCGACGCGAGCTTAAGATAACTGGCGTGCAGGCGGGCCACATCTGATGCGATAGCATCCGGTGCGCCGTTATTATCAATAACATCGTCCGCCACGGCAAGGCGCGCTTCACGCGTCGCCTGCGCAGCGAGAATGTGTTCAACATGCTCGCGCGTAACATCATCACGCTGCATTGTGCGCATAAGCTGCGTTTCGGGCGTCACGTCAACCACCAGTATGCGGTTGGCTTTTTGATACAGCCTGTTTTCAACCAGCAGAGGCACAACCCATAACACATAGGGCGACGTAGCCTGTTGAAACTGTCGTTGGGTTTCCTGCTGAATTAAGGGATGAAGCAGAGCGTTAAGCCAGGCTTTTTCTTCCGGATGCGAAAAAATACGCTCACGCAGCGCCCGGCGACGTAACGTGCCGTCGGCGGCGATAAGTTCAGAGCCAAAATGTTCCGCTATTGCGTTCAGGGCGGGCTGCCCTGGCTCAACCATCTGGCGCGCGATAATATCCGCGTCGATGACGGTTATTCCGAGGTCAGCGAAGGCATCAGCGACGGTACTTTTACCGCTGCCAATACCGCCGGTTAAGGCTACGGTATACCTCATATCTCCAGCTTCCGGAATTTTAGTTTGATAATCAAAAGGTTAAATTTTAAACATACAAAGACGATGCGCTCTGAGCATTAACCTACTATTCGCCAGGTAAATTTATGGGATTGTAACGTAAAAAAAGAGAATTTCGCAGTCTTGTACGGCCATGATTAGTGCGTATGATAGCGTCACTGGAGTTGTGAGTTTCGATTTTTCGCCATTAACCCCAGGAATCCGCACATGCGTATTGAAGAAGATCTGAAGTTAGGTTTCAAAGACGTTCTTATCCGTCCTAAACGTTCTACCCTCAAAAGCCGTTCCGATGTCGAACTGGAACGTCAATTCACCTTTAAACACTCAGGTCAGACCTGGTCTGGCGTACCGATTATTGCGGCCAATATGGATACCGTCGGGACGTTTGAAATGGCGCAAGCATTGGCCGGGTTTGATATTCTGACTGCTGTACATAAACATTATACCGTTGAAGAGTGGGCAGCTTTTATCAACACGGCTTCGGCTGATGTTCTGAAGCATGTGATGGTTTCCACCGGGACCTCTGATGCTGATTTCGAAAAAACCGTGCAGATTCTGGCGCTGAATCCTGCGCTGAACTTTGTCTGTATTGATGTGGCCAATGGCTATTCAGAACATTTTGTGCAGTTCGTCGCGAAAGCACGTGAAGCATGGCCGACAAAAACAATCTGCGCAGGCAATGTGGTAACGGGCGAGATGTGCGAAGAGCTTATCCTCTCCGGCGCCGATATCGTGAAAGTGGGAATTGGTCCCGGCTCCGTATGCACGACGCGTGTAAAAACTGGCGTTGGTTATCCGCAACTGTCGGCGGTTATCGAATGTGCTGACGCGGCGCATGGCCTGGGCGGCATGATCGTCAGCGATGGCGGCTGCACCATGCCAGGCGACGTAGCAAAAGCCTTCGGCGGCGGCGCGGATTTCGTTATGTTGGGCGGCATGCTGGCGGGTCACGAAGAGAGCGGCGGCAGCGTGGTAGAAGAGAACGGCGAGAAATTTATGCTGTTCTACGGCATGAGTTCGGAATCTGCGATGAACCGTCATGTCGGCGGCGTTGCGAAATACCGCGCGGCAGAAGGTAAAACGGTTAAATTGCCGCTGCGTGGGCCGGTGGGCAATACTGCCCGCGATATCCTGGGCGGTCTACGCTCAGCCTGCACTTATGTCGGCGCGTCTCGCCTGAAAGAGTTGACCAAACGCACCACCTTTATTCGGGTGCAGGAACAAGAAAACCGCATTTTCAATAGCCTCTAATATTCTGGCTGGCGTAAATGTGCGCCAGCCTTATCCCATCCCGCTCATCGCGTCTCCCAGATGAAAAATCGGCAAATACATCGCCACCACCAGCGTACCGATAATTAAGCCGGTGATGATCAATAACGCCGGTTCCAACAGCGACGCCAGATTATCGGCCAGCGCCAGCGTAGTTTCACTGTGGTGACGGGCAAGGTTATGCAGCATGATATCGAGTGAGCCGGACGCTTCGCCCGTTCTGACCAGTTGCAGGCATAGCGGACTAAATTCCTGGGTATTTTTTAGCGCCAACCAGACCGGATTGCCCGCGGCGATCTCCTGATGTACCTGCGTTAAACGCTGTGACCAGTAAGGGCAGCCGAGACTATCGATAGCGCTTTCCAGTCCCTGAAGAAAAGGAATGCCTGCGCTTTGGGTCAATGCCAGTACGGTGAATATTTGCGCTAGTTTCTGGCCTCTTATCAGGCGACCCATAACGGGAAGCCGTAGCAGAAGACGCTGCCGCTGCGCTTGCCAGGACGGCTTTTGTTTTACCCTGCGGTGAGCGATAGCAATGAGCATCGTCAGGAACAAGATGAGCCAACCCCATGCCGACCCCCATTGCGCTATCGCGATAATACCGCGCGTCAGAAGAGGGAGCGGGGTATTGAAGCTACGGTAAATGGCGGCAAATTCCGGCAGGACAAAGTGCAGCATGGCGAAAACGACCAGGGCGGCCATTGTCAGAATAATGGCGGGATAGCGCAGCGCCTTTTTCACGCTAACCGTAATCTGCCGTTGCGCTTTTTGCTGACGGGCCAGTTCAAAGCAGCAGTCGGCCAGTTTGCCGGTCAGTTCTCCGGTGCGGATCATCGTCTGGTAGAGCGGCGGAAATACCTGCGGCCAGGAGACTAATGCGCTGGAAAAAGGGACGCCCTGTTCAAGCTCGTGAGCCAGCGTGCGCAACAGCGCTTGCCATTGTCGGTGGGGATGCTGTTGCGCAAGGAGTTCCAGCCCTTCTGAAAGCGTCAGCCCGGCATGAATGAGCGTGGCCAACTGATGAATAATTTCAGCGCTTTGCTCTTCTTTCCACAGTGCGGCGTTAACGCCTATGCGCTTGATGCGAAGCGGCATAATGCGCTGATGTTGCAGGGTGATGATCAGCGCCAGACGATTGTCCACCCATACAACGTCTTGTTCCAGTTGACCTTTATCGTTAACGCCTTGCCAGCGCCAGAGCTGTTTAACGCTCATGGGGCATTCCCAGAACGCGCAGTATCTCTTCAAAGGACGTCATGCCTTGCTCAACGGCGCGACAGCCATTTTCAAAAAGCGTCCCTGTACCGGTCTGTTGGAGGTGGGCTTCCAGTGCTTGCGCCGATGCGCCGCTCGCAATTAACTGACGTAATGCCGGGGTAACGGTTAACACTTCGAATAACGCGGTTCGGCCATAAAAGCCGTGGTAGCAATGCTGACAGCCGTTTGCCTGCCAGCGCGGTAGCGCGCTGGGCCAAAGATTGGGCGATAGCACTACGGGATCGCTCAGGCGCTGTTTGCAGTGCGGGCAAAGCTTCCTTACCAGGCGTTGCGCTACCACCAGCGTAAGCGCCGATGAGATCATCCAGCGTGCTACGCCCATTTGCTGCAAACGTATCAGGGTTTCACTGGTGGAGTTCGTATGTAGCGTTGAAAGTACCAGATGGCCCGTTTGTGCCGCCTTAATGGCGATTTCTGCGGTGTCGCCGTCACGAATTTCACCTACCATGATGATGTCAGGGTCCTGGCGTAATAGCGCACGCAGCACATTTTGAAAGGTGAGCCCGGCGCGGGGATGGATCTGCGTCTGGTTAATCCCATCCAGTGGAATTTCTATCGGATCCTCAACGCTACAGAGGTTGATACCCGGCGTATTCCGGGTTTGTAGCGCGCTGTATAGCGTGACCGTTTTTCCGCTACCGGTGGGGCCAGTCACCAGTACCAGCCCCTGAGGTTGCTGTAGGGCTTGTCTAAAAGCGGTAAGTTGTGCCCCGTACATGCCCAGCGTGTCCAGATCCAGCGTTTGTTCAACCTGATGCAACAACCGTAAGACGACTTTTTCGCCTTCTTTACAGGGAAGCGTGGCGATACGAAAAGAGATGCTGTCTCCCGACAGGTCAACGGTAAATTGCCCGTCCTGCGGCAGCCGATGTTCAGCGATGTCCAAATTTCCCAGGACTTTCAATCTGGCCGTCAGCGCAAGCCCCGTCTCTTTGGCGATGTCCTGCAGAATATGAAGAACGCCGTCGATGCGGAGTCTTATTCGGTAGCGGCTGGCGCCTGGTTCGAGATGGATATCAGAGGCGCGTTTCGCCATCGCCGAGCGTAATGTCTGATTGAGAAGCTGGGCCGCGGTTTCTCCGCCTTTCGCGGCGTTTGCCGAGGGTGGCTGATCCGGCTTATGCCGATGATTTTCCATTTGCTGGCGAGTCCAGCACACAATATCAATCTGTTTTTGCGTAGCGAAATGCAGAGCGTCCAGTAACGCATGAGAGGGCGCGTCGACCACCGCAACAGTGATACTGTTGCTGGCGCTATTGATCAGTACAGCCTGATGACGTTGACACAAGGTGTTGAGCTGAGCGTCTTTCATCTTGTCTCCTTAGTTGGCGTCAAAACGGAAGACATCTTCACAAGCCTGTTGTAACGCGCTGTCGCTTTGAATATTGCAGTT
Source organism: Salmonella sp. SAL03688 (assembly GCF_046551895.1). Classification (NCBI taxonomy): domain Bacteria; kingdom Pseudomonadati; phylum Pseudomonadota; class Gammaproteobacteria; order Enterobacterales; family Enterobacteriaceae; genus Salmonella; species Salmonella sp. SAL03688. The sequence goes on along the minus strand of NZ_JBGDVI010000001.1, from coordinate 121,971 downwards.
ACGCGTCCAGCCGGTAATGCCGTTAGCATTGTCCCAGGCGGGCGTCATGATGACGCTAAGCCCGCTCAGACTCTCCTGGCCGGTAAGCGTGATGACGCCTTTTTCCACGCTCATGCCCGAAACATAACGGGTGATGACGGGCGAGGGGATACCGTTGACGCCCGCATCGCATGTGTTCGTCCCACCATGTTCCAGAGCGCAGAGTTCGACGGCGGTACGGTAGGGGACAAACGTTTGCAACATATCCGTCAGCGCCGCTTTACGCAGATAGTTCTGGTAAGCCGGAATGCCAATGGCGCTTAAAATGGCGATGATGCCAATAACGACCATCAGTTCGATAAGCGTGAAACCGCGTTGTTTTTCCATTGTTCGCTCCTTGAGTTAGCTGGCGCTACTGTGGCAAACGAGGAAAGAGCAGGCGAGCGGCAAAAGATAAAACGGGAAGGCGGATTCTGAAGATTTTCGCTGCGTTACATGACACGGCAACGTTATTGCGAGGCGCTACGAATATTTTACCGAATCATGACGCGGATCTACGGACAGGTGATTTATAGACCCGACGGCGCAGCGCCATCGGGTGGAGAGGATCAGCGAAAACGCATGGAGAGATCGAGCGCGCGTACGTGCTTGGTCAGCGCGCCAACGGAGATGAAATCCACCCCGGTTTCAGCAAATTCGCGTAAGGTTTCCGCGGTGACGTTGCCGGATACTTCCAGCCGCGCCTGGCCGTTGACGCGTTTCACCGCCTCGCGCATCTGGTCGGTGTTGAAATTATCCAGCATGATAATATCCGCGCCTGCTTTCAGCGCATCGTCCAGTTCATCCAGATTTTCGACCTCGACTTCTACCGGCACGTCCGGATGTAGCCAGAACGCTTTTTCCACCGCCTGACGAACCGAACCGGAGGCGATGATATGGTTTTCTTTAATCAGGAACGCGTCAGTGAGGCCCAGACGATGATTGGCGCCGCCGCCGCATAAAACCGCATATTTGAGCGCGGTGCGCAGACCCGGCAGCGTTTTACGCGTGTCGAGCAACTGGGTTTGGGTGCCAGCCAGCAGTCCAACGTAGCGGCGTACTTCACTGGCAACGCCGGAAAGGGTCTGGACAAAGTTTAGCGCCGTGCGCTCGCCGGTCAGCAATACGCGAGCGGGGCCGTTTAGTTCAAACACTGTTTGGTTGGCGTGAATGGCGTCGCCGTCATCGACATGCCAGGTGAGGCGCACATCATCGCCCGCCAGTTGGATGAAGACCTCTTCAACCCAGCGCTTGCCGCAGAAAACGCCGTCTTCACGAGTGATCACCGTGGCATGGGCTTGCGTATCTGCCGGCAAAAGTTGCGCGGTGATATCGTTGCCAGCATCGACTTCTCCACCTAAATCTTCACGCAGCGCCTGAGCAACGGCGGCAGGGATATCGAGATTAATGCGTTCCAGTAGCGCGTCACGTCGGTCGTCTGGGTTATAACGGCGAGGCGGCATGATAAAACTCCAAATTGCTAACGAATCATAAGGTAGAAACATGCTACTCTGAAGCAGCTATAAGCACCACTCAAAAGGAGACTCTGCATGTTGCCAGATAAGGGTTGGTTGGTAGAGGCGCGACGCGTCCCTTCTCCGCATTATGATTGCCGTCCGGATGACGAAAAACCGTCCTTGCTGGTGGTGCATAATATTAGCCTGCCCCCCGGCGAGTTTGGCGGTCCGTGGATCGATGCATTATTCACCGGAACGATAGATCCAGACGCCCATCCTTTTTTTGCAGAAATCGCTCATCTTCGTGTTTCGGCCCATTGTCTGATTCGTCGCGACGGTGAAATCGTCCAGTATGTGCCTTTTGATAAGCGTGCGTGGCATGCGGGCGTGTCAAACTATCAGGGGCGGGAACGTTGTAATGATTTCTCCATTGGTATTGAGCTGGAGGGGACGGATACGCTGGCTTATACCGATGCGCAGTATCAGCAGCTAGCCGCCGTGACGCGCACGCTTATCGCTTGCTATCCGGCGATCGCCGACAATATGACCGGACACTGCAACATTGCGCCTGACCGCAAAACGGACCCTGGCCCTGCCTTTGACTGGCCGCGCTTTCGCGCTTTGGTAGCCCTCTCGTCGCACAAGGAGATGACATGACGCTGTTTACGACATTACTGGTGCTGATTGTCGAGCGCCTGTTTAAGCTGGGCGAGCACTGGCAGCTCGATCATCGGCTGGAGGCGCTATTCCGTCGGATTACGCATTTTTCGATGTTGCGCACGATGGGAATGACGGCGATCGCGATGGTGGTGACTTTTCTACTGCTCCAGGCGTTAAAAGGGCTGCTATTTAACGTGCCGACACTGGTGGTGTGGATTCTCCTGGGCGTGCTGTGTATCGGCGCGGGCAAAGTGCGAGTACATTATCACGCCTGGCTGAAAGCGGCGTCCCGTAACGATCCGCATCCTTGCGAGGCGATGGCCAGCGAGCTTACGCTGATTCACGGCGTGCCGCCGGATTGTAATGAGCGTGAATTTTTGCGTGAGCTGCAAAATGCGTTGTTATGGATAAATTTCCGTTTTTACCTCGCACCGCTATTTTGGTTTATCGTTGGCGGTCCGTGGGGGCCGGTAACGCTGGTGGGCTATGCGTTTTTACGGGCCTGGCAGACCTGGCTGGCGCGCTATCAGACGCCGCACCAGCGTTTGCAATCCGGCATTGACGCTATTCTTCATGTGCTGGACTGGATTCCGGTACGTCTGGCGGGCGTAGTGTATGCATTACTGGGGCATGGCGAGAAAGCGTTGCCGGCCTGGTTTGCCTCGCTGGCGGATCTGCATACTTCGCAGTATCAGGTGCTCACACGTCTGGCGCAGTTCTCACTGGCGCGCGAACCGCATACTGACAAAGTAGAAACCCCCAAAGCGGCGGTGTCGATGGCGAAGAAGGCCTCGTTTGTGGTGGTGGTGATTATTGCGTTGCTCACCATTTATGGGGCATTAGTGTAATGTTGTGCCGATGGCGCTAACGCTTATGCGGCCTACAATGGAAAAACCTGTAGGCCCGGTAAGCGCTAGCGCCACCGGGCAGTGCAACGGCTTAGATCGTATCGGCTGGCGGCACGCCAAAATCAGGCATCCCGTTTTCGTCCCAGCGCACCCGTTTCAGACGCGTATGGCGGTTGGGATCGTACAACGGATCGCCTTCAATTTCGGTGTAATTTCTCGCGTGGTACACCAGTACATCTTCACCTTCCGGCGTTTGCGTAAAGCTGTTGTGTCCCGGCCCATACTGGCGATTTTCATAGCTGGTGGTAAAGACCGGGCGCGGTGATTTATGCCAGTTGGCCGGATCGCGCGGATCGTCGTTTACGTTAATCCACAGTAATCCCATACAGTAGTTTTCATCGGTGGCGCTGGCCGAATAGCTGATAAACAGCTTGTCGCCATGCACCACGACGGCCGGACCTTCGTTAACCCAAAAACCCCGACACTCCCAGTCGTACTCTGGCTTACTGAGTCTTACCGGCTCGCCTTTAATCGTCCACGGATTTTCCAGTTCAGCCAGATAAATATTTGAATTACCGGCAATATCCGGCGCTTTTTGCGCCCACAGATACCACTGCTTTCCCTGATGATAAAAAGTGGTGGCATCGAGGGCGAAGGTATCAAACGGTGTTTTAATTTGACCTTTCTCCGTCCACTTGCCGGTGAGTGGGTCGGCATCGGCGCACTCCAGGGCAAACATGCGGTGCTGGAACATTCCCAGCTTATCAAGCGCTTGAGTATGGGTAGCGGCAAAATAGATGTACCACTTGCCGTTGATGCGGTGCATTTCCGGTGCCCAGATGAGCTGGCTCATCGGGCCACTTTCCGGTTTGCGCCAGACGACAACGGGGTCGGCGGCGCGCAACCCTTCCAGCGAATCAGCCCGGCGGATTTCCAGCCTGTCATATTCCGGTACGGAGGCAATAAAGTAGTAATCGCTGCCGTCGCGTAAAATAAACGGATCGGCACGTTGTTCAATAAACGGGTTTGGCCAGTTTGCCATCAGGCTTTCCTTACGCTTTCAGCGGCTTTGAGCTCCTGCAACTCACTCAATTCGCGGTAATTAGTGCGACGTTTTTCCAAATCGTCCTGGATTTTTTTCATCAGTTCACGGTCAACTTTCAGCAGACGTACCACGCCTGCGGTAATCAGATAGCCAACACCGGGGATAACGGTAAACAACAGCATAATACCGTTCATCGCCGAGGCGCTTTGCGCTTTGGCGCTGGCGTCATAACCGTACCAGGAGAGCAAAAAGCCGACCATCGCCCCGGCAATCGCCAGGCCCAGTTTCAGGAAGAACAGATTACCGGAGAAGCTAATACCGGTAATGCGTTTGCCGGTTTTCCATTCGCCGTAATCATCGACGTCCGCCATCAGCGACCAGTGCAACGGGGAAGGGATCTGATGCAGAATATTGAGCAGGAAGTAGAGCGCCACTATCATCACGGTAGCTTTCGGATCAAAGAAATAGAACGCGCAGGAGAAAATCGCCAGCGCGATATTGGTCCAGAAAAATACCTTCAATTTACACCAGCGATCGGTTAAGACTTTTGCCAGCATACTGCCGATCATCATACCGACCACGCCAAGGCTAATAAAAAGCGTAGCGAAATGGGTGCTTTGTCCCATCACCCAGGTGACGTAATACATGGTCGCCGCCATACGGATAAACCCCGGGCAGACGTTACATAAGGTCAATAGCAGAATGCGTACCCACTGATCGTTTTTCCACACGTCTTTGAAATCATTCTTCATATCATCGTGCGTCGGAACGGCAGGGCGAACGCGTTCGCGGACGCTGGCAAAGCAGAACAGAAACATACCCATGCCGATAATCGCCAGCACGGTCATCGCCAACTGATAGCCTTTGGCTTTGTCGCCGCCGCCAAACCAGTCCACCATCGGCAATAGCGTTAACGATAGCAACAGCGTCGCGATGCCGACTAACACGAAGCGATAAGCCTGACAGGCCACGCGCTCTTTTGGATCATTGGTGATCACGCCGCCCAGTGAGCAATAGGGAATATTGATGGCGGTGTAGGTCACAGAAAGCAGAAAATAGGTGACGAAAGCATAGACAACTTTGCTGTTATAGCCCCAGTCCGGCGTCGTGAACATCAGAACGCTGAACAGCGCGTAGGGAAATGCAATCCACAGTAGCCAGGGGCGGAAACGACCATATTTACTTTGGGTACGATCGGCAAGTGCGCCCATCACCGGATCGGTAACGGCATCGATAACGCGTACTGAAAGGAGTAAAACACCGACTAACGCCGGGGCAAGACCAAAAATATCCGTATAAAAATAATTAACAAACAGCATGATAGCGCCAAAAATAATGTTACATCCGGCGTCGCCCATGCCATACCCGATTTTCTCTCTTACCGAAAGTCTGCCCTTATCCATTGAGACTTCTCCCCATCAGATGATGGCGGTAATTATTCGCCTGCGAGCTTTTATTTGCGTAGCAGGATCACGCCGCTGATATGGATAAAATGGTTATACGTGGGAAACTGTGAGGCAGATAACACCCTCCCCGGACGGGGAGGGCGGAAAAGTAATGCCACGATCAGTGGGCTTTCACCGTTTTTGCCGTTTTTTCTTTACACAGGTAGCCGACGCCCAGGATGAGCAGCCATACCGGAATCAGCCACACGGAGATCGCCATACCTGGCGTCATCAGCATAATGATCAATACCGCCGCCATAAACAGCAGGCAGAGAACATTGCCGAACGGATAAAACAGGGCCGGGAAGCGGGTTTTCACGCCCTGCTGCTGTTTCGCGCGACGGAACATCATATGGGCAAGGCTAATCATCGCCCAGTTAATGACCAGCGCGGAGACCACCAGCGCCATCAGCAGTCCGAATGCGGACTCTGGGGCCAGGTAGTTGAGCAGCACGCACAACGCCGTCACGACGGCGGAAACCAAAATGGAGCTCACCGGCACGCCGCGTTTGTCGACGTTCAGCAGCGCTTTCGGCGCATTTCCCTGCTGGGCCAGACCGAACAGCATACGGCTGTTGCAGTAAACGCAGCTGTTATAAACCGATAGCGCGGCGGTGAGAACCACGATATTCAGCGCATTGGCGACAAACGTATCGCCCAGCTCATGGAAGATAAGAACAAACGGGCTGGTATCGGCGGTGACGCGAGTCCATGGCAGCAGCGAAAGCAGAACCGCCAGCGAGCCGATATAAAAAATCAGGATGCGATAGATAACCTGATTGGTGGCTTTGGGGATGCTCTGTTCCGGGTTATCGGCTTCAGCGGCGGTGATCCCTACCAGCTCCAGTCCGCCGAACGAAAACATAATAATGGCCATCATCATCACCAGCCCGGTCCAGCCATGCGGCAGAAAGCCGCCCTGTTCCCACAGGTTGCGCACGGTGGCCTGCGGACCAGCGGTATCGCTGAAGAGTAACCACGCGCCGAACAGAATCATAGCGATGACGGCGATCACTTTAATAATGGCGAACCAAAACTCCATCTCACCGAACACTTTAACGTTGGTCAGGTTGATGGCGTTGATAATCACAAAGAAGGCTGCCGCAGAAGCCCAGGTGGGGATCTCCGGATACCAGAACTGGATATATTTACCCACTGCAGTCAGTTCCGCCATGGCAACTAATACGTACAGCACCCAGTAGTTCCAGCCGGAAGCGAATCCGGCAAAGCCGCCCCAGTATTTATAGGCGAAGTGGCTAAAAGAGCCGGCGACCGGTTCTTCAACCACCATCTCCCCCAGCTGGCGCATAATCAGAAAGGCAATAAAGCCTGCAATCGCATAGCCCAGGATAATTCCTGGCCCCGCCGACTGAATAACGGAGGCGCTTCCCAGGAACAAGCCTGTCCCTATCGCGCCGCCCAATGCGATAAGCTGAATATGGCGGTTTTTCAGGCCGCGCTTGAGCTGCTCGCCGTGCTGCTGACTGTCCATTATAAAACCTCGTGTATCGGGCGCGGTTTATTCATAACGCGCTTATTTTGAACGATGCAGTAGTGCGTGTGTAAGTTTGCAATTCCGCTTTTTGTATTGATTTATTTACAGGCTCGTTTTTTAAAATGTCACTTCAACTCTTTCGTCTTGATCAGAATAATGGTATGTGGCCGCGAATGCACCTGCTTTGTGCAGGGGTGATGACGAGTTGCGTAAAAAGAAAGCACTTGTAAATACCTCCTTTTATTTTCCCTTGCAGAGGTTAATTTGTTTCTATTCATTATTTATGCATATAAATGCATTTAATCTGCTGTTGAATCGGTTCAGATGAGATTTTTTGTCGTTTCAAATACGTTAAATCTACCTCCTGGTGGGTAAATTTAACATTTGTGCACAGTTACAGTTTTGAAACGTGATTTCTGTAAAATTGTTAAAATGTGCCTCCTTTACTGATTTCAATCAAAACCTGTATGGACAGAAGGTGAATACTTTGTTACTTTAGCGTCACAGACATGAAATTGGTAAGACCAATTGACTCCGGGCAAATGGCTTAAGACAGGAAATCATGGCCTACAGCAAAATCCGCCAACCAAAACTCTCCGATGTGATCGAGCAGCAGCTGGAGTTTTTAATCCTTGAGGGAACATTGCGTCCCGGAGAAAAACTCCCACCGGAACGTGAACTGGCAAAACAGTTCGACGTCTCCCGTCCCTCCTTGCGCGAGGCGATTCAACGTCTCGAAGCGAAGGGATTGTTGCTTCGTCGCCAGGGCGGCGGAACCTTCGTGCAGAGCAGCCTGTGGCAGAGCTTTAGCGACCCGCTGGTGGAACTGCTCTCCGATCACCCTGAATCCCAGTTTGACCTGCTCGAAACGCGCCATGCGCTGGAAGGCATTGCGGCTTATTACGCGGCGCTACGCAGCACCGACGAAGATAAAGACCGTATTCGCGAGCTGCACCATGCCATTGAGCTGGCGCAAGAGTCCGGCGATCTGGATGCCGAGTCCGAAGCCGTGCTCCAGTATCAAATCGCCGTCACCGAAGCGGCGCACAACGTGGTATTGCTTCATCTGCTAAGGTGTATGGAGCCGATGCTGGCGCAAAACGTGCGGCAGAACTTCGAATTGCTGTATGCGCGTCGGGAGATGCTGCCGCTGGTGAGTACGCATCGCACCCGTATATTTGAAGCCATTATGGCCGGAAAACCAGAAGAAGCGCGTGAAGCGTCACACCGCCATCTGGCGTTTATCGAAGAGATTATGTTGGACAGAAGCCGTGAGGAGAGCCGTCGTGAACGCGCTTTACGCCGTCTGGAGCAGCGCAAGAATTAGTTTTTTCTGGCAGAACGTTAACCAGAAGATGTTGTGAATAAAGCGCAAAAATGTGCGCGGCAACTAAATGCCAGGCCCATAAGGCTATTTTATTTGCCATTTTGGTCCTGGGCAGTGCTCACAATCCTCACGTACTACGTGTACGTTCCGGTTGTTCCGCGCTGTCCGTGACCAAACTGGCTGCAACAATTACACCTTATGGGCCAGGCAATAAACGCAGAACCTGTCTTATTAAGCTTTCTGACGAAAGTTTAATGGGACAGGTTCCAGATAACTCAACGTATTAGATAGATAAGGAATACCCCCATGTCAGAACGTTTCCCAAATGACGTGGATCCGATCGAAACTCGCGACTGGCTACAGGCGATCGAATCGGTCATCCGTGAAGAAGGTGTTGAGCGCGCTCAGTATCTGATTGACCAACTGCTTTCTGAAGCTCGCAAAGGCGGCGTGAAAGTCGCGGCAGGCGCAGGGGCCAGTAATTACATCAACACTATTGCCGTTGAAGACGAACCGGAATACCCGGGCAATCTGGAGCTGGAACGTCGCATTCGTTCTGCTATCCGCTGGAACGCCATCATGACCGTGCTGCGCGCGTCTAAAAAAGACCTTGAGTTGGGCGGCCACATGGCGTCCTTCCAGTCTTCCGCCACGATCTATGATGTCTGTTTCAACCATTTCTTCCGTGCGCGCAACGAACAGGATGGCGGCGACCTGGTATACTTCCAGGGCCACATCTCTCCGGGCATCTACGCTCGCGCGTTCCTGGAAGGTCGTCTGACCCAGGAACAGATGGATAACTTCCGTCAGGAAGTTCACGGCAATGGCCTCTCTTCCTATCCGCACCCGAAACTGATGCCGGAATTCTGGCAGTTCCCGACCGTCTCTATGGGTCTGGGCCCAATCGGTGCTATCTACCAGGCGAAATTCCTGAAATATCTGGAACACCGTGGCCTGAAAGATACCTCTAAACAGACCGTTTACGCCTTCCTCGGCGACGGCGAGATGGATGAGCCGGAATCCAAAGGCGCTATCACCATCGCCACCCGTGAAAAACTGGACAACCTGGTCTTTGTTATCAACTGTAACCTGCAGCGTCTTGACGGCCCGGTCACCGGTAACGGCAAGATTGTTAACGAACTGGAAGGCATCTTTGCAGGTGCTGGCTGGAACGTTATCAAAGTCATGTGGGGCGGTCGTTGGGATGAGCTGCTGCGTAAAGACACCAGCGGTAAACTGATCCAGCTGATGAACGAAACCGTTGACGGCGACTACCAGACCTTCAAATCCAAAGACGGCGCTTACGTACGTGAGCACTTCTTCGGTAAATACCCGGAAACCGCAGCGCTGGTGGCCGACTGGACCGATGAGCAGATTTGGGCGCTGAACCGTGGTGGTCACGATCCGAAGAAAGTCTACGCGGCACTGAAAAAAGCGCAGGAAACCAAAGGCAAAGCGACCGTAATCCTGGCCCATACCATTAAAGGTTACGGCATGGGTTACACCGCGGAAGGTAAAAACATCGCTCACCAGGTTAAGAAAATGAACATGGACGGCGTGCGTTACGTCCGCGATCGTTTCAACGTGCCGGTTGCCGATGCTGATCTCGAAAAACTGCCGTACATTACCTTCCCGGAAGGTTCTGAAGAACACAAATACCTGCATGAACGCCGTCAGGCGCTGCATGGCTACCTGCCAAGCCGTCAGCCGAACTTCACCGAGAAGTTAGAGCTGCCGACCCTGGAAGATTTCGGCGCGCTGCTGGAAGAGCAAAGTAAAGAGATTTCCACTACGATCGCTTTCGTGCGTGCCCTGAACGTGATGCTGAAGAACAAGTCGATCAAAGATCGTCTGGTTCCGATCATCGCCGACGAAGCGCGTACTTTCGGTATGGAAGGTCTGTTCCGTCAGATTGGTATCTACAGCCCGAACGGCCAGCAGTACACCCCGCAGGACCGTGAGCAGGTTGCTTACTACAAAGAAGACGAGAAAGGCCAGATTCTGCAGGAAGGTATCAACGAGCTGGGCGCAGGCGCATCCTGGCTGGCTGCGGCGACCTCTTACAGCACCAACGATCTGCCGATGATCCCGTTCTACATCTACTACTCTATGTTCGGGTTCCAGCGTATCGGCGACCTGTGCTGGCAGGCTGGCGACCAGCAGGCTCGCGGCTTCCTGATCGGCGGGACTTCCGGTCGTACTACGCTGAACGGCGAAGGTCTGCAGCACGAAGATGGTCACAGCCATATTCAGTCTCTGACTATCCCGAACTGTATCTCTTACGATCCGTCTTACGCATACGAAGTTGCGGTCATCATGCACGATGGTCTGGAGCGTATGTACGGTGAGAAACAAGAGAACGTTTACTACTACATCACCACCCTGAACGAAAACTACCACATGCCGGCCATGCCAGCAGGTGCCGAGGAAGGTATCCGTAAAGGTATCTACAAACTCGAAACCCTTGAAGGTAGCAAAGGTAAAGTTCAGCTGCTGGGCTCCGGTTCTATCCTGCGTCATGTGCGTGAAGCGGCACAGATCCTGGCGAAAGACTACGGCGTAGGTTCTGACGTGTACAGCGTAACCTCCTTCACCGAACTGGCGCGTGATGGTCAGGATTGTGAGCGCTGGAACATGCTGCACCCGCTGGAAACCCCGCGTGTACCGTACATCGCTCAGGTGATGAACGACGCTCCGGCTGTAGCATCTACTGACTATATGAAACTGTTCGCCGAGCAGGTTCGTACTTACGTACCGGCTGACGACTATCGCGTACTGGGTACGGATGGCTTCGGTCGTTCCGACAGCCGTGAGAACCTGCGTCACCACTTCGAAGTTGATGCTTCTTATGTGGTTGTTGCAGCGCTGGGCGAACTGGCTAAACGTGGCGAAATCGACAAGAAAGTGGTAGCGGATGCGATTACCAAATTCAACATCGATGCAGATAAAGTTAACCCGCGTCTGGCGTAAGAGGTAAAAGAATAATGGCTATCGAAATCAAAGTACCGGACATCGGGACAGATGAAGTTGAAATCACCGAGATTCTGGTCAAAGTGGGCGACAAAGTGGAAGCTGAACAGTCGCTGATCACCGTAGAAGGCGACAAAGCCTCTATGGAAGTCCCGTCTCCGCAGGCTGGCGTCGTGAAAGAGATCAAAGTCTCTGTCGGCGACAAAACCGAGACCGGTGCACTTATCATGATTTTCGATTCCGCCGACGGTGCAGCCGACGCTGCACCTGCTAAGGCAGAAGAGAAGAAAGAAGCGGCTCCGGCAGCAGCACCTGCTGCGGCAGCGGCGAAAGACGTTCACGTTCCGGATATCGGCAGTGACGAAGTTGAAGTGACTGAAGTGATGGTGAAAGTGGGCGACACCGTTGAAGCTGAACAGTCGCTGATCACCGTCGAAGGCGACAAGGCCTCTATGGAAGTGCCGGCGCCGTTCGCGGGCACCGTGAAAGAGATCAAAGTGAACACCGGTGATAAAGTGTCTACCGGCTCTCTGATTATGGTCTTCGAAGTGGCGGGTGAAGCGGGCGCAGCAGCACCAGCGAAAGCGGAAGCCGCTCCGGCTGCGGCTGCTCCAGCAGCAGCGACGGGCGTGAAAGACGTTAACGTACCGGATATCGGCGGCGACGAAGTTGAAGTCACCGAAGTGATGGTCAAAGTTGGCGATAAAGTTGCCGCTGAACAGTCGCTGATCACCGTGGAAGGCGACAAGGCCTCTATGGAAGTTCCTGCGCCGTTCGCGGGCACCGTGAAAGAAATCAAAATCAGCACCGGCGATAAAGTGAAAACCGGTTCTCTGATTATGGTCTTCGAAGTAGAAGGCGCAGCGCCTGCGGCCGCTCCGGCTAAACAGGAAGCGGCGGCACCGGCTCCGGCGGCGAAAGCTGAGAAGCCAGCGGCTCCGGCTGCCAAAGCGGAAGGTAAATCTGAGTTCGCTGAAAACGACGCTTACGTTCACGCTACCCCGCTGATTCGCCGCCTGGCGCGCGAGTTTGGCGTCAACCTGGCGAAAGTGAAAGGCACCGGTCGTAAAGGCCGTATTCTGCGCGAAGACGTTCAGGCTTACGTGAAAGACGCAATCAAACGCGCGGAAGCTGCGCCGGCTGCTGCGGGCGGTGGTATCCCGGGTATGCTGCCGTGGCCGAAAGTGGACTTCAGCAAGTTTGGTGAAGTTGAAGAAGTGGAACTGGGCCGTATCCAGAAAATCTCTGGCGCGAACCTGAGCCGTAACTGGGTGATGATCCCGCACGTTACGCACTTCGACAAAACCGATATCACCGATCTGGAAGCGTTCCGTAAACAGCAGAACGCCGAAGCTGAGAAGCGCAAACTGGATGTGAAATACACGCCAGTGGTCTTCATCATGAAAGCGGTTGCCGCTGCTCTGGAACAGATGCCGCGCTTCAACAGCTCTCTGTCCGAAGACGGTCAGCGTCTGACCCTGAAAAAATACATCAACATCGGCGTGGCGGTTGATACCCCGAATGGCCTGGTGGTTCCGGTCTTTAAAGACGTGAATAAGAAGAGCGTGACCGAGCTGTCTCGTGAACTGACCACCATCTCCAAAAAAGCGCGTGATGGTAAGCTGACCGCTGGCGAAATGCAGGGTGGTTGCTTCACTATCTCCAGCATCGGCGGTCTGGGAACTACCCACTTCGCGCCGATTGTTAACGCGCCGGAAGTGGCTATCCTCGGCGTTTCTAAGTCGGCGATGGAACCGGTGTGGAATGGGAAAGAGTTTGTGCCGCGTCTGATGATGCCTATCTCTCTTTCCTTCGACCACCGTGTGATCGATGGTGCTGATGGTGCGCGTTTCATTACCATTATCAACAATATGTTGTCTGACATTCGCCGTCTGGTGATGTAATGAAAAAGCCGGCCCGACGGCCGGCTTTTTTTTGATAATCTCATGGAATTTGTGAGGTTATTAGCGAAAGCGATAATTCGTGATCCGTTTGTTGTTTCAAAATTGTTAACAATTTTGTAAGATACAGGCGGATAGAACGACCCGGTGGATGATGGGCGATCAAGTACCCCGGACCGCCGGATACAAATAAAGAGGTCATGATGAGTACTGAAATCAAAACTCAGGTCGTGGTACTTGGGGCGGGCCCGGCAGGCTATTCTGCCGCTTTCCGTTGCGCTGATTTAGGTCTGGAAACCGTAATTGTAGAACGCTACAACACCCTTGGCGGTGTTTGTCTGAACGTCGGCTGTATCCCTTCTAAAGCGCTGCTGCACGTAGCAAAAGTTATCGAAGAAGCCAAAGCACTGGCTGAACACGGTATCGTTTTTGGCGAGCCGAAAACCGATATCGACAAGATTCGTACCTGGAAAGAAAAAGTTATCACTCAGCTGACCGGCGGTCTGGCGGGTATGGCCAAAGGCCGTAAAGTGAAAGTGGTTAACGGTCTGGGTAAATTTACCGGGGCAAACACCCTGGAAGTTGAAGGCGAAAACGGCAAAACCGTAATCAACTTCGACAACGCAATCATCGCGGCGGGTTCCCGTCCGATCGAACTGCCGTTTATTCCGCATGAAGATCCGCGCGTGTGGGATTCCACCGATGCACTGGAACTGAAAGCTGTTCCTAAGCGCCTGCTGGTCATGGGCGGCGGTATCATCGGTCTGGAAATGGGTACTGTGTACCATGCGCTGGGTTCAGAGATCGACGTGGTTGAAATGTTCGACCAGGTTATCCCGGCTGCCGATAAAGACGTGGTTAAAGTCTTCACCAAGCGCATCAGCAAGAAATTCAACCTGATGCTGGAAACCAAAGTGACCGCCGTTGAAGCGAAAGAAGACGGTATCTACGTTTCGATGGAAGGCAAAAAAGCCCCGGCTGAAGCGCAGCGTTACGATGCTGTGCTGGTCGCTATCGGTCGTGTACCGAACGGTAAAAACCTCGACGCGGGCAAAGCTGGCGTGGAAGTTGACGACCGTGGCTTTATCCGCGTGGACAAACAGCTGCGCACCAACGTGCCGCACATCTTCGCTATCGGCGATATCGTCGGTCAGCCGATGCTGGCGCACAAAGGCGTTCACGAAGGCCACGTTGCCGCTGAAGTTATCGCCGGGAAGAAACACTACTTCGATCCGAAAGTTATCCCGTCTATCGCGTACACCGAGCCAGAAGTGGCATGGGTTGGCCTGACCGAGAAAGAAGCGAAAGAAAAAGGCATCAGCTATGAAACCGCCACCTTCCCGTGGGCAGCTTCTGGCCGTGCTATCGCTTCTGACTGCGCAGACGGTATGACCAAACTGATTTTCGACAAAGAATCTCACCGCGTGATCGGCGGGGCGATTGTCGGCACCAACGGCGGCGAGCTGCTGGGTGAAATCGGTCTGGCGATCGAAATGGGCTGTGATGCGGAAGACATCGCGCTGACCATTCATGCGCACCCGACGTTGCACGAGTCCGTCGGTCTGGCTGCTGAAGTGTTCGAAGGTAGTATTACCGACCTGCCGAACCCGAAAGCGAAGAAGAAATAATCTTCTGTAGGTGGCAATGCGCCACCCGATACAAAAAAGCGGCTTTACAGCCGCTTTTTTTATGCATGGCAAATCAGATGTGTCAAATGATGGCGAAGGATAACGAAACCGCAAAATTTATCTTGTCCGCAGCAGTACGTTTTTCAAAGCTTATGCCGTCGGTAGTGCCTTTGTCTGTCATTTTCGACCAACTAATTGTTTCATAAGAAATACCTCTCCTTACTTTGTCATCACCCTGAAATTAGTAACGCTATAAAATAATAGCGAGCTAATTATGAGGTTTGATATATGAAACTTTTTCTGACAACAGCAGCGCTAACTGCGACGTTGATTTCCGGCATGGCATTTGCCAGCGATCCCGTCATCCCCTGGGCGACTAACAGCGGCGGTACGGAAAGTACGCATATTGCGGCAATGGGCGAGGATTTGAATGCGCAGCATCAGCAGATCACCCACACGCATGAAGGCGTATGGGCGGCCAATTCCGGCAGCATTCAGGCTGATGAAGCCGCGCTGACCAGCAACAAGCCGCCGGTACAAGGCCACCCGGAATTAATGCCGCATCAGGGCTAATGATCATGGCCTGGCGATAACGCCAGGCGCTTACGGGTTATTCGGCGACCTGCCACTGCGCGTCTGGCGCAAAACGCGTGATAGCCTGAACTTTACTCTCCGTCTCCTTGCCTAAATCCGCCTGATAAATACGATCGTCCTGGTTGACCATAAAACTCATCACCCCGGTTTCGCCGTAATGCATCGGCCAGGCCAGAAGCGCCGCGCCGTGACCGTCGTTATCGCTGATAATACGGAAATGGTAGCCGTGGTAACCCTCGTCTGGCGCTGCGGGACTAAAGTTTGGGCCTAACGGACTGGGGACGTCGCCTGCTTTGGTTGGCCAGTACAGGCCATCTTTTTGGCCTTCGCTACTGATTATCCTGTGCGCCCAGCGATGGTTTTGTAAGTAATAATCCTGCTGCGCATCAACGTAAGCATGCATGGCCTGTAAGGTAGAAAGTTCATTTCGCCCAATAGTACGGGTGAGGATCTCATTCCCGGCTGCCGCCATATCAAAGCGCCAGCCGCCAGTCTCTTTCACCATGGGCACCGGGAGCTGCCAGTCTTCTCGTCCGACATTCAGGTGCGCCGTATTGTCTTTTTGTACAATGCGATGGCCTTCGCGCCAGTCACGATTGAAGCGGGCCACGGCCTCGGGATCGGCACCTTCCGGCGGCAGAAATTGCCGCCAGTCATCGCCCAGTAGCGCGGTAAGCTGCGTTTCGTTTTTTCCGGCTACCGCCGCGGCGAAGGCGCTGGCGGCCGCTTCCGGGGAGGGGAACCGTTCCTGCGCGTAGCCCAGCAAGGGTAACGACAGTAACAGAGCGCTTAACATAACCTTTTTCATTATCTGCTCCGGTTAACGGCGATGAAATTCATGATGTTCAGAAAAATGTTCCCGCGCGGCGGCGCGTTGCTCGGTGTTTAAGTGACTGCCGCGACGGCTTTCCAGGCCGCGTAGCTGTTGCGATTGCCATGACGGCGATCGACTGTCGTTCCCGCTAAACACATTGGCGTGCATATTCTGGCGAAATGCCTGATGCTGTTGCGGCGTAGAGGATTCAATACGCTGGCGGGCGGTGTCTCTCTGCTGTTGTGAAACAGGGTGCTGCTGGGCTTTAGCCTTCAGCTCGGAACGATGCTGCTGCGTGGTGGATTTATTCAGTGTCTGCTGCGCCGCCTCGCGACGACTGCTGTTTTGTGTTCCGTCATAGCCACGGTAATTATTACGCTGGGCAATTTGATTTAACTGCTGCGATGCCGCTTTGCGCTGTCTATCGCGGGATGTCTCGCCTGACAGGTTAGCGGGTGATGTATGGCTGCGCTGTTGGAATTGCGTCATGGCCGCCTGGCGCTGACTGTCGCGAGACACTGGCGCTTGCTGCGTTGCGCTTAACCCGCCGCTAACATTGGTGGGATAGAACCGTTGCGCAACGGTATTATTCGGATAGGGGACGCCATTGCGCCAGGCGGGATTATGCTGCCAGCCCATCGTTTGGCCCGGCAGGTTTTGCCCGGATATCCGGTTGAAATTATTGACATTGATGTTGATATTATCGCCATTATGTTGATAACCGTTACCACCATGATGGTAATCATCATCATGATGGTCGTCGTCATGGTGGTGATGATCGTCGTCATCCCAGTCTATGCTGCTGAACAACGCATAGGTGGTGGCGACGCCCAGACTATAACCAAAACCTTTAACAAAACTGTCGGCAAACTGCTGCCCCGGAGGGGGCGGTAAATACACCGGCGGATAAGCGGTATTGGGCCAGGCGCCATACACCGTCGCGGGGTTATAGTTTGGCACGTACACCACCTGCGGATTCGCGGGTTCAATTTTGATGACGGTCGACGGTGTTGCTGGCGTACTGGCGGATGTGGTGGTGGTTGTTGTCGTCGTGACGGCGGTAGAAGCGCTGGACTTCGGCACGCTGGTGACGGTTTGCTGCGGCGTTGATTTTAGCGAACCGGTTTGTTGAGCGAGCAGACGCAACCTTTGCACCGCATCCATCACATCCTGTGGCTGGGCTAAGAACGCATCGCCCAGGTTTTGCACCCATTGCGGATTCTCGCCCATAAGCGCCATCAACTGGGGAAAGGCGACCAGCGATTTGACGCTGGGGTCCCACGGTTGGCTGGCCACCGCCTGAATAGCGGCATCGCCCTGCAGCGTGGGGTTATCCCGCGACCACTGGACGGCCTGAACCACGTTCGCCGGGTAGGTGGAGGCCATGAGCACCTGCGAAAGCAGGGCATCGGGATAAAGCGCGACAGGCGCGACCCATTGATCGATTTGCGCAGTGGTAAAGGTCGTCTTCGCGACAGGCGCGGGCACAGCGGTCTGCGTTGGCTCAGAGGCGGGAGCTGCCGCCTGCGCGGGCGCTTCGGGAGCGCGGCTTTTAACATACAGTACGCCCGAAGCGGCAAATAACCCGGCACTGCACACAAGGGCAATGAGATGGGGTTTAAAGGGCAACGTCATTTTATCTCTCCCGATTCCAGAGAATCGCTATGGTCATTATGCCTGCCGCCGACGGGGTGCAGTTTCGCGTGAGTATAAAGGGACGATAGTTTAATTTTTAGCTAATGTTGGGATCGATAACGTTACGTGACGATCAAAGCACGAAATGAGGTAAGCATTTATGGCTGCAGCTCCCGTCTCAGTAGAGCATTAGACCATCCTTAACGATTCAGCCACTTTTTTATGTTGCTTTTTTGTAAACAGATTAACACTTAAAGAAAATCCTGTTATTGTGCCTTATGCGGTACCGGGCATTTACCCTACTAACTACTGTCTCACAGGAGCGTGAAGAGAATCGCCCATCAACAAAAGCGCCGCATTATGACAATGAGAGCGAGGAGATATCGTCGTGCTAGAAGAATACCGTAAGCACGTAGCTGAGCGTGCTGCCCAGGGGATTGTGCCGAAACCTTTAGACGCAACCCAAATGGCTGCGCTTGTCGAGCTGCTGAAGACCCCGCCTGTGGGCGAAGAAGAATTCCTGTTAGACCTGTTGATCAACCGCGTTCCTCCTGGCGTAGATGAAGCCGCTTATGTTAAAGCCGGTTTTCTCGCTGCTGTCGCGAAAGGCGACACCACCTCCCCGCTGGTCTCCCCAGAAAAAGCCATTGAACTGCTGGGCACCATGCAGGGTGGTTACAACATTCATCCGCTGATTGATGCGCTGGACGATGCGAAACTGGCGCCGATTGCTGCCAAAGCGCTGTCCCACACTCTGCTGATGTTCGATAACTTCTACGACGTAGAAGAGAAAGCCAAAGCGGGCAATGAATATGCCAAACAGGTGATGCAATCCTGGGCCGACGCCGAATGGTTCCTGAGCCGTCCGCCGCTGGCGGAAAAAATCACCGTCACCGTTTTCAAAGTGACCGGCGAAACGAATACCGACGATCTCTCTCCGGCGCCGGATGCGTGGTCGAGACCGGATATTCCGTTACATGCGCAGGCGATGTTAAAAAACGCCCGTGAAGGCATTGAGCCGGATCAGCCAGGCGTTGTCGGCCCCATCAAACAAATCGAAGCATTGCAGAAAAAAGGCTACCCGCTGGCTTACGTGGGTGACGTGGTGGGCACCGGTTCTTCCCGTAAATCCGCGACCAACTCCGTGCTGTGGTTCATGGGTGACGACATCCCGAACGTGCCGAATAAGCGCGGCGGCGGTCTGTGCCTCGGCGGCAAAATTGCGCCTATCTTCTTTAACACTATGGAAGATGCGGGCGCGCTGCCGATTGAAGTTGACGTTTCTAACCTGAATATGGGCGATGTAATTGACGTCTACCCGTACAAAGGCGAAGTGCGCAATCACGAAACTGACGAACTGCTGGCAACCTTCGAACTGAAAACCGACGTGCTGATCGACGAAGTGCGTGCCGGTGGTCGTATTCCGCTGATTATCGGCCGTGGCCTGACCACCAAAGCGCGTGAAGCGCTGGGGCTGCCGCACTCAGACGTTTTCCGTCAGGCAAAAGACGTGGCGGAAAGCAGCCGCGGCTTCTCGCTGGCGCAGAAAATGGTCGGTCGCGCCTGTGGTGTGAAAGGTATCCGTCCGGGCGCGTACTGCGAACCGAAAATGACCTCCGTCGGTTCTCAGGATACTACCGGCCCGATGACCCGCGATGAGCTGAAAGACCTGGCCTGTCTGGGATTCTCCGCCGATCTGGTCATGCAGTCGTTCTGTCACACCGCAGCCTATCCGAAGCCGGTTGACGTCACCACGCACCACACGCTGCCAGACTTCATTATGAACCGTGGCGGTGTCTCCCTGCGTCCGGGCGACGGAGTGATCCACTCCTGGCTGAACCGTATGCTGCTGCCGGATACCGTCGGTACCGGCGGTGACTCCCATACCCGTTTCCCGATTGGTATCTCTTTCCCGGCGGGTTCTGGTCTGGTGGCGTTTGCCGCCGCGACCGGCGTGATGCCGCTGGATATGCCGGAATCCGTGCTGGTGCGCTTCAAAGGCAAAATGCAGCCGGGCATCACCCTGCGCGATCTGGTCCATGCCATCCCGCTGTACGCCATCAAACAGGGCCTGCTGACCGTTGAGAAGAAAGGCAAGAAAAACATCTTCTCTGGCCGCATCCTGGAAATCGAAGGTCTGCCGGATCTGAAAGTTGAGCAGGCGTTTGAGCTGACCGATGCTTCTGCCGAGCGTTCCGCTGCGGGTTGTACCATCAAGCTGAACAAAGAGCCGATCATTGAATACCTGACCTCCAACATCGTCCTGCTGAAGTGGATGATTGCCGAAGGCTACGGCGACCGTCGTACGCTGGAACGTCGTATCCAGGGCATGGAAAAATGGCTGGCGGACCCGCAGCTGCTGGAAGCCGATGCTGACGCGGAATACGCAGCGGTGATCGACATCGATCTGGCGGATATCAAAGAGCCAATCCTCTGTGCGCCGAACGATCCGGACGACGCGCGTCTGCTGTCTGACGTGCAGGGCGAGAAGATCGACGAAGTGTTCATCGGTTCCTGCATGACCAACATCGGCCACTTCCGCGCGGCTGGTAAGCTGCTGGATAACCACAAAGGCCAGTTGCCAACCCGCCTGTGGGTAGCGCCGCCAACCCGTATGGACGCTGCGCAGCTGACCGAAGAAGGTTACTACAGCGTGTTTGGTAAGAGCGGGGCGCGTATCGAGATCCCGGGCTGTTCCCTGTGTATGGGTAACCAGGCGCGTGTGGCCGACGGCGCGACGGTGGTTTCTACCTCTACCCGTAACTTCCCGAACCGTTTAGGTACCGGTGCGAACGTCTTCCTGGCTTCTGCGGAGCTGGCGGCGGTTGCAGCGCTGATCGGCAAACTGCCAACGCCGGAAGAGTACCAGACCTTTGTGGCGCAGGTGGATAAGACGGCGGTGGATACCTACCGTTACCTGAACTTCGACCAGCTCTCTCAGTACACTGAGAAAGCGGACGGCGTGATTTTCCAGACTGCGGTGTAACAGAGACGGGCCCGGATTTCCGGGCCCGAATGGCGCTTCTTATTTATTATTACGCTTCACTTCCCGTAGCCCCGGCAAATACGTAATTACCCCGCCCATTATTGCCCCGGCTACAATCGCTGGAATAAGCATAATCAATACTTCACCATATATTAATGGCAGTATGCGTATGTCAAAACCATATCGCGCAAAATTAAACAGCGTCGTGATCAGACCACCTGCAATGGCGCAAAGGAACATCCTGTTAATTATTTTTTGATATAATTTCAGGGGTATCAGCGCGCAGGCGACACCGGTTAACCATGCGGGGAGGAGACTGTATATCCAGCCGGTAATAATAACTAATGCTGGTATTGTTCTGTAGAAACAGAACAAAAATGAGTCTGGTCCGCCAATAATGGCGGGTAAAAAGTTTATGATACCTATCGCGATGGCTGCGCCTATTAACGGCCCAAACAGAATAAACCAACCGCTATGATAAATTATTCGTCGAAATACAGACATAATGTATCCTTCCTGAATTTTCCTTCAACCGTCTGACAAAAAATACAACTCACTACGGCTTCTCTGCTGATATTGCCCATTGCTGGAGCTCAGTTGAAAAGCGCTTATCAAGTAGCCAACAATTTCATGACAACGACCCGGATGATAAGGAAGCGTCTGAAAGACTAGCAGGCGTCGGCGTGGGCAGGGTATTGATGATTTCTGAAAAAACGCCAGAGGGACACCGGGCTGGTAATGCTATAACTGGATGAGGGTCAGCCGTTTTTAACGACTGCGCTCTTCCGGCGCATAATAAAAGGTCATCTAAACGGCGCGCTGCCTGATGTGAAATTTGTCGTCGAGTTTTCGCTTAACGGAGATTAAGTGTATGTAAGCGTGATGGATGATGGACATTTCCTTGCGGCAACGCCTATATCCCCAGCACTTCCGGCACCAGCTCTTCCAGTTGCCTGACCAGTTCAGGGTCCATATAGCGGTAGTCATCGGGGATATCGAGTACGTGCAGGGGCTTATTTTCAATAATACGACGATATTCAGCCATCAACCGATCTTTATGTTTCTGCTCCATAACGCAGATAACGTCAGCCCACTGAAGTAACCCGCACGACACGCTTTTTTTGGCGTTGCGGCTGGTGCCGGCGGAACGGACGCTAAGGCCGGGATAGCGGCGGAACACCTGCTCCGCCGTGGGGCTGCGCCATTGATTACGGCTGCATATGAAAAGCACATTCATTAAATAAATACTCTTCCAGATCGCGCTTCGCTAACGGCGAGTTTGTCAGTCGTGGAGACTCAATACCCCACGGTGCGGCACGTAGCACTTTGTCGGAGCGCGTGTAGATATATTGAAGCGCTAGAGTGACTTTCTGTATGAATAATAAACCGTTTTGGCATTTTTATTTTATCTTTTGTGCGCCCCGCTGTTTTTCTTTCACCGTGCTGCGATAATTACCTCAAGGCGCAATGCGGTATTGGCGCATTGCCAGGGCAGAGGAAAACAATTATGGATTACGAATTTCTGCGCGACGTTACCGGAGGGGTAAAAGTACGAATGTCGATGGGCCACGAGGTGGTCGGTCACTGGTTTAATGAAGAGGTTAAAGACAACCTCTCGCTACTGGATGAAGTAGAACAAGCCGCGCGTACGGTCAAAGGCAGCGAACGCTCCTGGCAACGAGCAGGGCATGAATACACGATCTGGATGGACGGCGAAGAGGTGATGATTCGCGCCAATCAGCTGGATTTTTCCGGCGATGAGATGGAAGAGGGGATGAGTTATTACGATGAAGAGAGTTTATCCCTGTGCGGCATGGAGGATTTTCTGCGGGTCGTCGCCGCGTATCGGGAATTCGTCAGTAAAGCCTGACCCTCTCTTCGTTATTGTCCCGCAACGCCAGTCGACGGACAGTTGGGGGCGGTAGTGGAAACGAAATCACCACACATTCCAGCCGGGAGTATCCCGGCTTTTTTATAGCAGAATGATTTTTTGATTTTTATTAATCATTTTAAAACTGTGATCTGACGCGTTTGTGATCTTAATTTGATTGAATATAATCGTTATGATTTTATTCAATCACAACAAGCAACAGGCGGTAAGACCATGAACATCAAAAAAGCAATAGAGCGCGTACCCGGCGGCATGATGGTCGTACCGCTCGTTATTGGCGCAGTCATTAACACCTTCGCCCCGCAGGCGCTTGAGATCGGCGGTTTTACCACCGCCTTATTTAAAAACGGCGCGGCGCCGCTGATTGGCGCTTTTCTGCTGTGTATGGGAGCCGGTATCAGTGTGAAAGCCGCGCCCCAGGCGTTATTGCAGGGCGGGACGATTACGCTCACTAAGTTGCTTGTCGCCATCGGCATTGGCCTGGGCGTGGAGCATCTTTTCGGCGCGGAGGGTATTTTTGGCCTGAGCGGCGTGGCGATTATCGCGGCGATGAGCAATTCGAATGGCGGACTTTATGCTGCGCTGGTAGGCGAATTCGGCAATGAGCGCGACGTCGGCGCTATCTCTATTTTGTCTCTTAATGATGGCCCTTTCTTTACGATGATTGCGCTGGGCGCGGCAGGGATGGCGAACATTCCCATTATGGCGCTGGTGGCGGTGCTGGTTCCGCTGGTTGTCGGCATGATCCTCGGCAATCTTGATCCTCATATGCGCGATTTTTTGACCAAAGGCGGCCCGCTGCTCATTCCTTTCTTTGCTTTTGCGCTGGGGGCGGGCATCAATCTGGAAATGTTACTGCAAGGCGGACTTGCCGGAATTCTGCTCGGCGTGCTGACAACGTTCGTTGGCGGTTTCTTTAATATTCGCGCAGATCGTCTGGTTGGCGGAACTGGCATTGCCGGGGCGGCGGCCTCCAGCACCGCGGGTAATGCCGTTGCGACGCCGCTGGCTATTGCGCAGGCCGACCCTTCGCTCGCCGAGGTGGCCGCTGCTGCCGCTCCGCTGATTGCCGCCTCGGTGATCACCACGGCAATCCTGACGCCAGTGTTGACCTCCTGGGTTGCGAAAAAACAGGCGCGTCAGGCTTCTTTGGAGAAAAACGCATGAAAATGATGGTTATCGCCGATGATTTTACCGGATCGAATGATACCGGCGTCCAGTTGGCGAAGAAGGGGGCGAGAACGGAAGTCATGTTGAGCGCGTCGCAAAAACCGTCCCGCCGCGCCGATGTGTTAGTCATTAACACCGAAAGCCGGGCGATGCCCGCAGATCAGGCGGCATCTGCCGTTTATGCCGCGCTTTCGCCGTGGTGTGAGACATCGCCAGCGCCGCTGGTGTACAAAAAAATCGACTCTACATTTCGCGGCAATATCGGCGCCGAAGTGACGGCGGCCATGCGCGCCAGTCAGCGAAAACTGGCCGTTATCGCCGCCGCGATCCCTGCGGCCGGACGCACGACGCGTGAAGGAAAATGTCTGGTTAATGGCGTCCCGCTACTGGAAACCGAATTTGCCAGCGATCCGAAAACGCCCATTGTCTCTTCCCGTATTGCCGAGATAGTGGCGTTGCAAAGTGAGATCCCTGTGTATGAAGTCTTTTTGCAGGATGTCCGACGCGGTGGGTTAAGCGCCTTACTTACGGCTTATGCGGCTGAGGGCGAAGGGATTATCGTCGTGGATGCGGTGGAAGAGCGGGATCTGACGTTGATTGCGCAAGCGGCGTGCGAACAACCGTCGATGCCGCTGCTCGTCGGCGCAGCTGGTCTGGCGAATGCGTTGCCGGTTGAACTTTTTATGCAAGACCGGCAGCGGCTGCCGGTGCTGGTGGTGGCCGGTTCGATGAGCGAAGCCACGCGACGTCAGGTGGATAATGCGCTGTGCCGGGGACGTGCGGAGGTCGTGGATATTGATGCCGCGCGCATGGTGTCGGATAGCGCGGAACAGGAAATCGCGTCTGTCGTAGAGCAGGCCTGCGCGCTGTTAAGTCAGCATCGACATACGATTTTACGCACCAGCCGTCGCGCAGAAGATCGACAGTTAATCGACGCGCTGTGCGAAAAATCCGCGATGAGCCGTCAGCAATTGGGCGAGCGACTGAGCCAGCGGCTTGGCGTCGTCACGTTAAACATTATCGAGCAGGCGCGGATTGGCGGGTTGTTTCTGACCGGCGGCGATATCGCTACCGCCGTCGCCGGCGCGCTTGGCGCTGAAGGTTATCGCATTCAGAGCGAGGTGGCGCCCTGTATTCCCTGTGGAACGTTTGTAAACAGCGAAATTGACGATCTGCCGGTCATTACCAAAGCGGGCGGATTCGGTTCAGACAGTACGTTGTGTGACGCGCTTTATTATATTGAGGAGATGTATTGTGGAGACTAAAACCGTTGCCATTACCATGGGCGATCCAGCGGGCATTGGGCCGGAAATTATTGTTAAAGCGCTAAGCGAAGACGGTCTCAACGGCGCGCCGCTGGTGGTTATTGGATGCCTCGCAACGTTGAAACGTTTACAGGCGAAGGGCATCACGCCGAACGTTGAGCTACGGGCCATTGAACGGGTCGCCGAAGCGCGTTTTGCGCCCGGCATCATTCATGTGATTGATGAGCCGCTGGCGCAGCCGGAGGCGCTGGAGGCCGGGAAAGTTCAGGCGCAGGCGGGGGATTTAGCGTATCGCTGCGTGAAGCGCGCCACCGAGTTAGCGTTACGGGGCGACGTACAGGCTATCGCTACCGCGCCGCTGAATAAAGAGGCGCTGCACCTGGCGGGGCACAACTATCCGGGCCATACCGAGCTGCTCGCGACCCTGACCCATAGCCGCGATTACGCGATGGTACTTTACACCGATAAACTAAAAGTGATTCACGTTTCAACGCATATCGCGCTGCGTAAATTCCTTGATACGTTAAGTACCACGCGTGTCGAAACGGTGATTGGCATTGCTGATACTTTCCTCAAGCGTGTGGGTTACGTTAAACCGCGTATCGCCGTGGCAGGCGTGAATCCTCATGCGGGCGAGAATGGCCTGTTTGGCGATGAAGAGACGCGTATCCTGACGCCAGCCATTACCGATGCCCGTGCAAAAGGTATGGACGTTTATGGGCCGTGCCCGCCGGATACTGTATTTCTCCAGGCTTATGAGGGGCAGTATGATATGGTGGTGGCGATGTATCATGACCAGGGACATATCCCGTTGAAATTGCTTGGCTTTTATGATGGCGTGAATATCACCGCGGGGCTGCCGTTTATTCGGACCTCTGCCGATCATGGCACCGCATTTGATATCGCCTGGACGGGAAAAGCAAAATCTGAGAGCATGGCCGTATCGATCAAACTGGCAATGCAACTGGCATAATTCCCTGTTATGAAAGGACAACACCGTCTGGATCTCATTGTGGCGTATCTGAAAAACCATACGCTGGTTACGGTAGAACAGCTGGTTGAGGCGGTTGACGCATCGCCAGCCACTATCCGTCGCGATTTGATCAAGCTGGATGAGCAGGGCGTGATCAGCCGTAGTCATGGCGGCGTGGCGCTGCGGCGTTTTGAACCCGCCCAGCCCACCACCAATGAAAAACAACTGCGATCGCCCGCTGAAAAACGGGCGATCGCACGCGTTGCCGCATCGCTGGTCAATGCTGGCGATGCCGTCGTGCTGGATGCCGGTACGACAATGATGGAGCTGGCGAAATGCTTAACCCATCTTCCGCTGCGGGTCATCACCGTCGATCTGCATATTGCGCTGTTTTTAGCTGAGTTCCGGCAAATTGAAGTGACGATTGTCGGCGGTCGTATCGATGACAGCAGTCAGTCCTGTATCGGTGAGCATGGGCGTAAGCTGTTGCGCAGCGTTTATCCGAACATCGCGTTTATGAGCTGTAATTCATGGGGGGTAAAAACGGGCGTGACGACCCCAACGGAAGATAAGGCCGGGCTTAAACAGGAGATTATTGCTAATGCGCAGCGCAAAGTGTTACTGGCGGACAGCAGTAAGTATGGCGCGCATTCGCTCTTTAATGTGGTACCGCTTGAGCGCTTTAATGACGTGATTACCGACGTCAATCTGCCGCCGTCAGCACAGGTTGAACTGAAAGGGCGCGCTTTTGCGCTAACGCTGGTGCAGCCGGAGTGACAGCGCCGTCAGGCGCTGTCAGTGGTGAATCAGACCGCCGAAATATTGCGGCCGTAGTAAATCTCGCGCATCTCTTTCCACAGCGCGGCGGTGATCTCCTGGCGTTCGGTTTCAGTGAGATCTTCCGGTTTGGTGTGAAACATGTAGTGCTTAAGATCGAACTCTTTAAGCAGCATCTTGGTATGGAAAATATTTTCCTGATACACGTTTACATCCACCATGTCATACAGCGACTTCATATCTTCCGACATAAAATTCTGAATAGAATTAATCTCATGATCGATAAAGTGCTTCATACCGTTGACGTCGCGCGTAAAGCCGCGCACGCGGTAATCGATGGTGACAATATCGGACTCTAGCTGGTGGATCAGGTAATTGAGCGCTTTTAGCGGTGAAATCACCCCGCAGGTTGACACTTCGATGTCGGCGCGAAAGGTGCATAGCCCGCCTTCCGGATGGCTTTCCGGATAGGTATGCACACAGATATGGCTCTTATCGAGGTGCGCCACCACGGTTTCCGGCAGCGGGCCGGGATGTTCGGTTTGATCGATAAGTTTCGGGTCGATCGGCTCTTCGCTCACCAGAATCGTGACGCTGGCGCCCTGGGGTTCATAATCCTGACGGGCGATGTTCAGGATGTTCGCGCCGATAATGGAGCAGGTCTCCGACAGGATCTCGGTCAGTCGGTTGGCGTTATAGAGTTCATCGATATAGGCGATATAGCCATCGCGCTCTTCTGCGGTTTTGGCGTAGCAGATATCGTAAATACAAAAACTCAGGCTTTTCGTCAGATTGTTAAAGCCATGCAGTTTCAGCTTTTTCAATTTTTATCACCTCCTTAACGTCACTGTGCGGACAGTGCGTCATGTAGATATTGCGGTAGCGCAAATGCAGCGGCATGAATAGCCGGGTTGTAATAGCGACATTTGAGGCCGGCGGCATGAAAACGCGCCTGAATAATTTCGCTCGACAGGTGACGAAGAGCGTCGTTGTCCGTCGCCCAGGCGAAGGTCATAATGCCGCCGTAATAGGTCGGAATCGCCGCCTGGTAGAAGCCGACATCGCTGAAGTAATGACTCAGCTTGCGGTGGCTGTCGAGCGCTTCATCCTGTTGCAGGAAGCACACGCCGTTCTGGGCGACAAAAATGCCGCCCGGATTCAGGCAACGCTTACAGCCTGCATAAAAGGCGGAGGTAAACAGGCTTTCGCCGGGGCCTATCGGATCGGTACAGTCGGAAATGATCACATCAAAGGTCTGATGGGTCTGATTGACGAAATTCACGCCGTCGTCGATCACTAGCGTAAAGCGCGGATCGTCGTAGCTGCCGGCATTGTGGTTGGGTAAATACTGGCGGCAAAACGAGACTACGCCAGCGTCGATCTCCACCATGGTGATGGTTTCGACGTTTTTATGCCGGGTAACTTCACGTAGCATTGCGCCGTCGCCGCCGCCGATAATCAGAACGTGTTTCGCATGACCGTGCGCCAGCAGCGGGACGTGGGTCATCATTTCATGATAAATAAACTCGTCGCGTTCGGTGGTCTGTACCACGCCGTCCAGCGCCATCACGCGGCCAAAAGCGGCGTTTTCAAAGATGATTAAATCCTGGTGATCGGTTTTTTCATGATACAGAACGTTGTCTACGGCAAAGTACTGACCAAACTGGTCGTGTAGCGTTTCATGCCACATCGTATTTTCGGCCATTGGCTGATACCTCCATTGTTAACACCCGTAAAAAAAGGGCGCAACATCATAGCTAACAATGACCGTGGATGCACGGTCATTATTTCAGCAATAGGATCGCGGAGGATTATTTAACGTAGGCTAACAGGCTCAGAGAATCGCGGGCCAGAGCTTTGCATTTTTTAGCGACCGGAATACCGATGCCGCTAAGATCGCGGTAGCTGTCTTCGCCCAACGATTTCATATCGAAGGTGTCGTAGTTACTCAGGTCCCACTGATTTTGCTGGGCAAAAAAGACCAGCGCACGGCGAATCTGACTGTTGGGTAAATTTTGGTAACCACAGTCATTTTTCAGAAAAACGAAAACCGCCGTTAAATCGGCCATATCTTCAGCTTCGGATTCAGTAAGCGCATAGCTATTTGCGCATAAGGCCATCAGGCTGCCAAACAACACGGGTCTGAAAAACGTCTTCATTGCTTCTACCACGGCATCAGGGAAAGTCAACGTTAGCATACTGAGAACGTAGCGACGACTTTTATTATCAGGATTGGTCGCGGCGTTTTCATTCTTATTGTATTGCTGTCAGGAATGGTAAAGACGTGTTGCTGGCTTGACCTTCCCGTTAGGGCAGGGTCTAAGCTTAGACACCCGCCTGTTCATTATAAGGAAATGATTATGTTACGCCGTGATTTCTTAAAATATTCAGTGGCGCTGGGGGTTGCATCAGCGCTGCCGCTGTGGAGCCGCGCCGCTTTTGCCGCCGAACGTCCCGCGTTGCCTATTCCTGACCTGTTAACGGCAGATGCGAGCAACCGTATGCAGTTAATTGTTAAAGCCGGACAGTCGACATTCGCCGGTAAGAACGCGACAACCTGGGGCTACAACGGTAATTTGCTGGGGCCAGCGGTACAGCTTCACAAAGGAAAAAGCGTGACCGTTGATATCCATAACCAACTGGCCGAAGACACGACGCTTCACTGGCATGGTCTGGAGATTCCGGGCATCGTCGACGGCGGTCCGCAGGGGATTATTCCCGCAGGCGGAACCCGCACGGTGACGTTTACGCCGGAGCAACGCGCCGCGACCTGCTGGATTCATCCGCACAAACACGGCAAAACCGGGCGCCAGGTGGCGATGGGCCTTGCCGGGCTGGTGCTGATTGAAGATGACGAGATTCGCAAATTGCGCCTGCCGAAACAGTGGGGCATCGACGATGTGCCGGTGATCATTCAGGACAAACGCTTCTCCGCCGATGGCCAGATTGATTATCAACTGGATATTATGACCGCCGCCGTCGGCTGGTTTGGCGATACGCTGCTGACCAATGGCGCTATCTATCCGCAGCATTCCGCGCCGAAAGGCTGGCTACGTCTGCGCTTGCTAAATGGCTGTAATGCGCGTTCGCTGAATATCGCCGCCAGCGATAATCGCCCGCTTTATGTGATCGCCAGCGACGGCGGCCTGCTGGCGGAGCCGGTGAAAGTCACCGAACTGCCGTTATTAATGGGTGAGCGTTTTGAAGTGCTGGTGGATATCAGTGACGGGAAAGCCTTTGATCTGGTGACCCTGCCGGTCAGCCAGATGGGAATGGCGATCGCTCCGTTTGATAAACCGCATCCGGTGATGCGTATCCAGCCGCTGCGGATTACCGCCTCCGGTACGCTGCCGGATACGTTGACGACGATGCCGGCGCTGCCGTCGCTGGAAGGGCTGACGGTGCGCAACCTGAAACTGTCGATGGACCCACGCCTTGATATGATGGGGATGCAAATGCTGATGAAGAAATATGGCGCTCAGGCGATGAGCGGCATGGATCATGACAGCATGAACGCGCATATGCAGGGCGGCAATATGGGGCATGGCGAGATGGATCATGGCAACATGGATCACAGCGGGATGAATCATGGCGCGATGGGCAATATGAATCACGGCGGAAAATTCGACTTCCATAACGCTAACTTTATCAACGGCCAGGTCTTCGATATGAACAAACCGATGTTCGCGGCGCAAAAAGGCCGACATGAACGTTGGGTCATTTCCGGCGTGGGCGACATGATGCTGCATCCTTTCCATATTCACGGCACGCAGTTCCGTATTCTGTCAGAGAACGGCAAAGCGCCAGCGGCGCACAGAACGGGCTGGAAGGATACGGTACGCGTTGAGGGCGGTATCAGCGAAGTGTTGGTCAAGTTCGATCACGACGCGCCGAAGGAACATGCCTATATGGCGCACTGTCATCTGTTAGAACATGAAGATACGGGAATGATGTTAGGATTTACGGTCTAATCGATGTCTGTGACGCAGGCCGGGTAAGGCGAAGCCGCCACCCGGCACAATGCCCGGCATACGCCGGGCATTAATGGTTATTTCGCGTCGTCAGGCAAAGCATAGGCCACGATATAGTCGCCCATCTTCGTACCAAACGAACCGTGGCCTCCGGCAGAAACGACCACGTACTGCTTACCGTTTACCTCATAGGTCATCGGCGTTGCCTGGCCTCCGGCGGGTAAACGTCCCTGCCACAGTTTTTCCCCGTTGCTCATGTTATAAGCGCGCAGGTAGTTGTCGGCGGTCGCGGCGATAAACAGCACGTTACCGGCGGTTGAGATTGGCCCGCCGAGCATGGGCATCCCCATGTTGAACGGCACCGGAACCGGCATCGGGAACGGCATACTGTCGCGCGGCGTCCCTATACGTTTCTTCCATACGATTTCATTGGTCTTCAGATCCAACGCGGAAATATAGCCCCAGGCCGGTTGTTTACACGGCAGGCCAAACGGCGAAAGGAACGGATTCAGCGTGACGCCGAACGGTACGCCGTACTGTGGCTGAATACCCGCTTCTGTTCCGGTACCTTTCGCGTCTTTCGGCGGCTCCATCGGATTACCCGGGCCGCGTGGGATCAGTTTCGAGACAAACGGCAGCGCCATCGGGTTAGCGATAGCGACCTGACGGTCTGGATCGACGGAAATACCGCCCCATTCAAACATCCCCAAGTTGCCAGGGAATACCAATGTCCCCTGCTCGGACGGCGGGGTGAAGATACCTTCATAGCGCAACTGGTGGAACATAACGCGGCACACCAGTTGGTCGAACATGGTCGCGCCCCACATATCCGCGCCGGAGAGATCTTTTTTCGGGCGGAAGGTTAAATCAGAGAACGGCTGAGTTTTGGCGACGTAATCGCCTTTTGCCGCGCCCTGCGGGACCGGTTTTTCCGGAGCGGGCACGACCAGCTCGCCATTACGTCTGTCGAGCACAAAGATATTACCGGTTTTCGCTGGCGCATAGATAACCGGAACGGTAGTACCGTCAACGGTAATATCTGCCAGCGTCGGCTGTGCCGGCAGGTCCATATCCCACAGATCGTGATGGACGGTCTGATAACTCCAGGCCAGTTTCCCGGTGGTGGCATTCAGCGCCAGAATGGAGCTGGCATAACGTTCCTGCTCCGGCGTGCGGTTACCGCCCCAGATATCCGGCGTGGTCACGCCCATCGGCAGATAGACCAGATCCAGTTTCGCATCATAGGCGGCAGGCGCCCAGGAGTTCGGCGAGTTAAAGGTAAAAGCGTGCTCATCGGCTGGAATCGCGTTCGGATCTTTCGCCCCCGGATCGAAGGCCCACAGTAGTTTACCGGTATTAACGTCAAAACCACGGATAACGCCGGACGTTTCGCGGGTAGAGAAGTTATCCGTGACCGAACCGGCAATGACAATCGTTTTATCGGTGATAATCGGCGGCGACGTCGGTTCATACAGTCCCGGCGTGGTGTCCGGCATATTAGTTTGCAGATTCAGGACGCCTTTATTGGCGAAGGTTTCACACAGCTTGCCGGTTTCGGCATTCACCGCGAAAAGGCGACCGTCATTGACCGGAAGGATAATGCGGCGCGGACAGTCGGCGATGACCTCCGGCGAGGCGGTATCCGCTTTGGCCTCATGATAAGAGACGCCGCGGCAGGTCACATGCTGGAAAGACGAATCGGTCTTCAACTGAGGATCAAAATGCCACTTCTCTTTACCGCTGGCGGCGTCCAGCGCGAACAGTCGCTGGTGAGCTGTACACAAATAAAGCGTATCGCCGACTTTAATCGGGGTCACTTCGTTGGTGATTTCGCCCGGATCGTTGGGTTGTTTCAGATCGCCGGTGCGGAAGACCCACGCTTCTTTCAGTTGGTGAACGTTATCCGCAGTGATCTGTTTCAGCGGCGAATAGCGTTGGCCTTCCTGATTACGTCCATAGGCCGGCCAGTCTTCGTCGGCGATCGACGAGCTTGTTGCGGCGGGCGTGGCGTCGGCGCGAAGCGTACCGTTGATCTCCTGCGGGTCGTTGAAGCCAGCCCAGGTCAGAATGCCGCCGCTAATCAGCAGCGCCACGACCAGCGCCGCTACTGCGCCGCTGGAAGGAACCACCAGCCGATGCCAGACAAACGGCAATATTAGCCAGATGCCGAAAAACACCAGGATATCGCTACGCGGCGTGAGCGCCCAGAAGTCGAACCCGACTTCCCACACGCCCCAAATCATTGTCGCCAGCAGCAGGGCGGCATACAGCCACAGCGCGGCACGTTTACTGCGCCATAGCAATCCGGCCACAACCAGCATCACGAGGCCCGCGATGGGGTAGTACCAGGAACCGCCAATAGCAACCAGCCAGACACCTCCGATAAGAAGATACAGCCCGCAAAGTGCTGCAAAGAGGGCCGTCAGCGTCACGAGTAATCGTGGCGATCGTGCGTTATTTTCTGCCATAAAAAGACACCATCCCAAATTGTTAATTTTTTAGTAGCAATTAAGTATAGGAATTAACATGTGTGATCGTCATCACAAAATGAGCTTTCTTATCAAATGCCGCGAATGAATACGTTTGCTGTTATACTGCGTGCCTTGCGCGTCAATGCGGCGTTATTAGTCACCGGCATTGAGTGATTTGTTTTTAAATCATATGGTTATAAATATGAAACATACTGTTGAAGTCATGATCCCCGAAGCGGAGATCAAAGCACGTATTGCCGAGCTGGGTCGTCAGATTACCGAACGTTATAAAGACAGCGGCAGTGAAATGGTGCTGGTAGGTCTGTTGCGTGGCTCATTTATGTTTATGGCGGACCTGTGCCGTGAAGTTCAGGTTCCTCATGAAGTCGATTTTATGACCGCCTCCAGTTATGGTAGCGGCATGTCCACCACCCGCGACGTGAAAATCCTCAAAGATCTGGATGAGGATATTCGCGGTAAAGACGTGCTGATTGTTGAAGACATTATTGATTCCGGTAATACGCTGTCGAAGGTCCGTGAAATCCTGGGCCTGCGCGAGCCGAAATCGCTGGCGATTTGTACGCTGCTGGATAAACCGTCTCGCCGCGAAGTGGACGTGCCGGTTGAGTTCGTTGGCTTTTCGATTCCGGACGAATTTGTAGTCGGTTACGGTATCGACTACGCCCAGAGTTATCGCCATCTACCGTATGTTGGTAAAGTGGTGCTGCTGGACGAGTAAGCGCAGAAATGCCGGATGGCGTCGCTAAAGCGACTTATCCGGCCTATAGCTAATGGCTTATTGGTGGGGAATGTATTTCAGACTTAGGGCGGAGATACCCTTATGATAGCCGTTCTCCAGCGTTTTTTTGTTGGTGGCGGTGACGTCAAGATCGCGCAGCAGGCCATCATTGATACTGTACGCCCAGCCGTGAATGGTCACATTCTGCCCGCGTTTCCACGCTGACTGCATAATGGTGGAATGTCCCAGGTTATAAACCTGCTCCATGACGTTCAATTCATAGAGCGCGTCCAGACGTTGCTCTTCGGGCATTTTTCCCAACAGCGAGCTATGTTTAAGCCAGATGTCGCGGATATGCAGCAGCCAGTTATTAATCAAGCCCAGCTCAGGGTTTTCTACCGCAGCCTTGATACCGCCGCAACCGGAGTGGCCGCAAATGATAATATGCTCAACTTCCAGAACATCAACCGCATACTGAACCACGGAGAGACAGTTCAGATCGGTGTGAATAACCAGGTTAGC
The DNA here is from genome assembly GCF_046551895.1 of Salmonella sp. SAL03688. NCBI lineage: Bacteria > Pseudomonadati > Pseudomonadota > Gammaproteobacteria > Enterobacterales > Enterobacteriaceae > Salmonella > Salmonella sp. SAL03688. The sequence continues at coordinate 87,369 of NZ_JBGDVI010000001.1, read as the reverse complement.
CACATTACGGTGAACAAACAATTCGCCCGGTTCAAGCCCGGTTAAACGCTCTGCGGGAACGCGGCTGTCGGAACATCCAATCCATAGAAAGCGCGGTTTTTGCGCTTGCGCCAGTTTCTCAAAAAATCCGGGGTCCTCTTCCACCAGCATTTTTGACCATAGTGCATTGTTGCTGATGAGTGTATCTATGTCTTTCATGGAAGTTAACGACCTGTAACCAAATAAGTGCGTTGGGCTAATATAGGGCAACTCCGTAGTTATTTAAACCATATATAAAGTGTAAGAACGTAAAGTAAGTGAGAATTTATGACCATTGCGCTGGAACTTCAACAACTTAAAAAAACCTATCCCGGCGGCGTTCAGGCGCTGCGCGGCATAGATTTGCAGGTCGAAGCGGGGGATTTTTACGCGCTTCTGGGGCCAAATGGAGCAGGGAAATCGACCACCATCGGTATTATCAGCTCATTGGTTAATAAAACGTCCGGGCGCGTTAACGTTTTTGGTTACGACCTGGAAAAAGACGTGGTTAACGCCAAGCGACAGCTAGGATTGGTGCCACAGGAGTTTAACTTTAACCCGTTTGAAACGGTGCAGCAGATCGTAGTGAATCAGGCCGGTTACTACGGCGTGGAACATAAAGAGGCGGTTTTACGTAGCGAAAAGTATTTAAAACAGCTCGATCTGTGGGAAAAACGTAGTGAACGCGCGCGGATGCTCTCTGGTGGGATGAAACGCCGCCTGATGATCGCCCGCGCATTGATGCATGAACCTAAGCTATTGATTCTCGACGAGCCGACGGCGGGCGTCGATATAGAATTGCGTCGCTCGATGTGGGGATTCCTGAAAGACTTAAACGCCAAAGGCACCACCATTATTCTCACCACCCACTATCTGGAAGAGGCGGAAATGCTGTGCCGCAATATCGGTATTATTCAGCACGGCGAGCTGGTGGAAAATACCTCCATGAAAAATCTGCTTTCAAAGCTGAAATCGGAGACGTTTATTCTGGATTTAGCGCCAAAAAGCCCGCTACCTAAGCTTACGGGTTATCAATATCGTCTGGTGGATACCTCGACTCTGGAGGTGGAAGTGTTACGCGAGCAGGGGGTTAACAGCGTCTTTAGCCAACTGAGCGAGCAGGGGGTTCAGGTATTAAGTATGCGTAATAAAGCCAACCGTCTGGAAGAACTGTTTGTGTCGCTGGTGCATGAAAAACAAGGAGATCGCGCATGATGCAGCTTTACTGGGTTGCCCTTAAAAGCATCTGGGCGAAAGAGATTCACCGCTTTATGCGGATCTGGGTGCAAACGCTGGTGCCGCCCGTCATCACCATGACGCTCTATTTTATTATTTTCGGCAACCTGATTGGTTCGCGCATCGGCGAAATGCATGGTTTTAGCTATATGCAATTTATTGTGCCGGGCCTGATTATGATGGCGGTCATTACTAACTCCTACGCGAATGTCGCGTCGTCATTTTTTAGCGCCAAGTTTCAGCGCAATATTGAGGAACTGCTGGTCGCGCCGGTACCAACGCACGTGATCATCGCCGGATTTGTCGGCGGCGGCGTAGCGCGCGGGCTGTGCGTGGGGATTCTGGTGACGGCGATTTCGCTCTTTTTCGTGCCTTTCCAGGTGCATTCCTGGATATTTGTCGCGCTAACGCTGATTCTGACCGCGATTCTGTTCTCGCTGGCCGGACTGCTGAACGCCGTGTTTGCGAAAACCTTTGACGATATCAGTCTGATCCCGACCTTTGTGCTGACGCCGCTGACCTACCTCGGCGGGGTATTTTACTCGCTGACGCTGCTGCCGCCGTTCTGGCAAGGGCTGTCGCACCTGAACCCGATCGTCTACATGATCAGCGGTTTCCGTTATGGTTTTCTGGGTATCCATGATGTGCCGCTGGTGACGACGTTTGGCGTACTGGTGATCTTTATCTCTGCTTTCTATCTGCTGTGTTGGTCGCTGATCCAGCGCGGGCGCGGGTTGCGCAGTTAAGCGCTGACTGGGGAGATGGGGCGTTGGGTTGCGCTTCGCTTCACTTCATCTACGGGTCCGTAATATCAATGGGTTACGGGTCGGTAGGTGAGGCTTGTCGAAACCCAACGCTTCTCTCAGCGAATCTGAATCTCCAGCGTGGCGGTGGCCTGGTATTCTCCGGTGTGGGGAACATGTCCGGTGGTATTGACCGGCGCGGCGGTGAACTCGGTGCTGCCTTTACCGTCTGTGTAATCTTCAATCGGCAATTCGGCGCTGCCGCCGGGAACGATGGTATTATCGTATTTATCGGAAATCCGTATCCCCAAATTCTCATTGTCGGTTTTCAGGTAGTCCGGGTTGTGCGGATCGGTTGCGCCATTTAATGACATTGACAGGTTGGTGCCGTCCGCCACGTTGCTACAGGTAAAGTTTACCTGAGTGGTGACGTGCGAGTTCTGCGGACTGTCGCCGAGGTGACGAATATCTTTGCCCTCAATATCCGGTAGCCTGACCTCGATAACCTGCCCGGCGTTGATGGAGCAGGACTGCGGCACGGTAATGGTCCCGGACATGGTGACGTGCGCCATCGGTGGAACGGAAGGGGGAATATTATCTCCGCTGCTGCCCGGCGTTTTTGACAAATAGAGATTCATAATCGTCGTCTCAGGAATGGTGATTTCACCTACCAGTGGGTGAGTAATATAAATACGCACGTTACCCTTATTCCCTGCGGACATTTTGTTTATGTCCGCGCCCGTACACCCGCCTGCGGTGGGGTCCTGATTACTGATCGCTGAAAAGGGAACGGGGATATACTGTTTCAGGTTACCGACGATGTAGGTTTCCGTACCAATCTCCAGCTTACCCGCGACCAGAACATAAAAATCCATCTGTTGCCCATTGCTACCCGCTTCGCTGTACGTTCCTTTTTGTGTTAAATCGCCGGTCGTGGCGGTGAAATAGTTAACGCCCTGATAATCTTTATTATCGCAGTCGCACCTGGCGCTGTATTCGCCGCCGACCGACCAACTCTCTTTGACTATTTTCCCTGCCTGGTTCTCATCCGTATCGGTAATGGTCTGGTCAAGGGGAAAAAAGAAATTATGCGTGCCGCTGGTGGGTTGACACCAGCCGCTTCCGTTGCCCATCGTTCCGTCTGCCAGCGCATGGCCTGAAAATAGCGACAGCGCCAGCAGCATCCATAAATTCTTCATTGTGTTCCTCACTGGCAGACGGCGTTCGCCATCACTATGCCGTTCATATTTTTGCTGATATCCAGGTGGTAATCCGCGCGGCAAGAGGCGCTTCCCCAGTTCACCAGCAGCAGGCCCTCTTCCGGCAGGCCGCTGAGGAAGACCTGGCCTTTATCGCCGACGATACTGGCCAGGTTCGCATCCTGCCCATCGACGCTTGCCGTCGCGCCAAAGGGCACGGGCTCGCCATTGCTACGCGTCAGCGTTAACAGCACGCGATAGCCCTTATGCGTGTCATACGCCGCGCGCACCACCGCATTACGCGTCGGGTAGACGGTCTGGTTGTTGAGCGGAATATCCACGTTGTCGGCAAACGTGCTGCTGTCGAGCGAGATATCGTAGCGATAATACGGCGTAACGTTGGGGATCACCGTATAACCCCGGAAGTCGGTGGCGACGCCGGTCTGGTTTTCAACCGAAACGCCGCTGGCGCCGGGCGCTTTAATTAAAATCGCCGCGCCGGTAATCGGCTGGCTCAGGGTAATACCGTTTTCGTGCGCCAGAATGCCGCCGCTGATGCCGTAGCTGACCTGTTGGCTATCTGGCGACTGATTGTAACCGGCGTTGAGATTGGCATAAGTGCCTTTGTAGCTGGCGTTTACCCCGCCGGAATCACCGTCTTGTGTGCTGTGGCTCTGCTGTAACGACCAGTTCAGGTTTCTGTCACGCAGCGCGGTGCCGCTAAGGGTGGTGCTGTTCACCGTGGCATCATGCTTACGCGTGTTCAGCATATAGCTGGCGTATAGCCTGGAATCGAACACCGTAAACGGAACGTGCAGCGACAGCGTGAACAGCCGATCGTTCTGGTTATAACGATCGTCGTCGTTATCATCATCGTCATTGTCCGAACGGTACTGGTAGGTGTTTTTGTTATAGCTGTAGCTCAGCGTATAGCTCACCGGACCCCAGCTATTGTTGTAGCTGGCGCTCAGGGATTCCATCTGCTGCGCGCTGTGCCAGTAATCTTCTTTTACCCAACTTAGCGTTAAGGAACCGAGCGTATCGCTAATTTGCTGGTTGACCGAAGCTTCGAAACGATTATGGCGCTTGCCGTAGTTATCATAAAAATCGTCGTCCGGGTTGATCACCTCGCTCAGCGAATTGTAGTTTTCGCTGGCGTAACGATAGCCGGCCAGCGAAAACGTGGTGCCCGTACTGACGACGCCCTTGCTGTAGCGGACGCGCCAGGATTGCCCGATTTCTTTGCGGCCATCGTCAAATTTGGCGTGCGACCAGATGCCGTCCAGGGAAATGGCTCCCAGCATCTGCATATTTTGCCCGACGCCGAAGGCGACGGACTGGTATTTATCGCCGGCAATCTGGCTGCCGCCGTACAGGGTGATGCCCCATGGCAGGCCGTACAGCAGGGTCGCCTGGCCGAAGTCGTCCAGCGTGTGGTTGTTATAATCGCGGTATTTACCCACGGTCACGCTGTATTTTGCCCGTCCGGTGCGCTGCAGAATCGGCAGCGAAGAGTAGGGCACGATAAAATGCTGTTCGCTGCCGTCGGCTTCTTTTACCGTTACGTCATAGTCGCCGTTGCTGCCGGTGGGAAACATATCGTTGATTTCAAATTCGCCCGGCGAAACGGCGGTTTGATAGGCGATATAGCCGTTTTGCCGCACGATAACCTGCGCGTTTGAGCGGGCGATGCCGCGAATCGTCGGGGCGTAACCACGCTGGCTGTTGGGCTGCATTTGATCGTCAGAGGTAAGCTGGAGGCCGCGAAAAGGTACGCTGTCGAACACGTCGGATGGCGTATTGCTGTCTCCGGCGGTGAACTGGCTTTTCAGCGCGATAATGTCGCGCTGTAAATAGTTATAAACGCTGTTCCAGCTACCGCTCTCGCCGTTATTTGAACTCCAGTTACTGTAGTTGCGAAAACGCCACGGCCCGAGGTTAAAACCCGGCTGGAGAGCGAGATACTTCGATTCCGCATCGTCGGAATCCTCACTGGAACCGTACTCTTTATAGCCGCTGAAACTGTAGTTCAGCATTAGCGCGGTAATCCCCTCCTGCCACTTTTCCGGCGGCACGTAGCCGCGCGCGTTGTTGGCGATGTAGAGTTGCGGGATGCTTACTGATAATGTCTGTCGCTGAAAATCAAACCGCTGGCTGGCGCCGGGGATAACGCTGAGATCGACGCAGCCTTTTTCACTCTCCAGGGTTGGAAAAAGGTCGGTTTTGACGCTGTTATCTTTTAGTTCCTGGAGCCGTAAACAGCCCTGTAATGCCTGTTGACCGTCACTGAGCGTCGTGAGTTGAAAATCAACGTTTCGCGCGCCGATTTCTGTTTTATTGATATTGATAGTGACGTAATAGGTGCCAGGCAGCTGGCTTTTGTCGTTATCAAATGTCGACAGATCGACGCTTGTGCGACTCGCCTGCCCATGGTTTTCAATAAATGCCGGATTGAAATAGTCGCGCGCCCATGCAACGTGTGCGAACGTGCTGCCCAGCGCGATACACACAGCGCAGCGCGATAAATAAAATACCCGGTGTTGCCTTTTGCGCATCGGCACTCTCATCCCTGTCACTCTTCTCAAGGCGTTTGTTTATGTTCGGGGCCAGTACCGCCAAAATCGTTGATGATAGACCAGACAATCGGGCCGCTGGCGGCGGCAGGCAGCGTGTACTGCGCGTTGCCGAAAGGCGCCACATAGCGCGGGGCTTTCACTTTTTGACTGCCAACGGAAAGGGTGGCGAAGTTCATATAATAGGGCGTGGGGTTCTTCACGGTGAGCGTGCGACCCTGACGCGACCACGTTAACCGATCGGCAACCTCTTCTGGTTTTTGGGTTAACGCTTTTGGCCGGTAAATCAGCTTAAATTCCGCTTTAACGGCCAGCATGAGCGTGTTGTGTTTATTGTCCGGATTGCTGCTGGGAATCGATTTAATATCCAGCCAGTACAGCGACTCGCGATCTTCCGGCAAATTGCCGCCGGTACGGATAATTCGTAGTACGTTCTTTTGCCCGCCATTAAGGCGAAAAAGCGGCGGGGTGACCATAAACGGCGCATCGCCGCTCACCCCTGTTTCGCTGATCGATTGCGCCCAGGACTGAATTAAATAGGGAACGTTGTCGTTATTGCTTATCGATATGGACGCATCTTTGGCATCGCCGTGAAAAATAACCCGCGTTGTGCCGATGTTTATCCCTGCGGCATGCGCCAGCGAACCGCACAACAGGCAACAAAGCAACCCTGCTTTAGCCAATGAATTCATTGATGACCTCAATAAACAAAGGGGCCAGCCGACGCTGGCCGCCAGGATCAGTTATATTGCAGATAGAATGTTGCGGTTGCATCGACCGTTCCCGACTTAACGGGAACCGCGGTGGAGATATAGCGGGCGGTGAAAGGCATTGAGAGTTCCGTCACCCCCTCTGTGAGCGCGACTGCGGCAGACCATGCCTGAAGATCGTTAAAGGTCATAGGGGTGCTAGATTTATCAAGAATTTGCACGCCAATATTCTCAGCATCATCCTCATTTTTCAGGATGGTCGCATCGGTTCCGTCGAGTGTGCCTTCAAAGCGCGCCTGTACACTGCTGTAGACGTTTGCGTCGCAGTTTTCGAGTTCGATGGTGAAGTCTTTATCCCCTGCCGTCTGCCCTGCGGCAGTAAAAAGAGAGGCAAATTCGTCCTGTAATGTCACCTCTACTGAATCCGTTTTTACCGTACAGGCGTTTTGCTTAATGAGGCCGGTGATATGTACGGTGCCGTCTTTGGCGGTGTCTGCCAGCGCGGCGGGGGAGAGGGTGATGGCAGCCAGTGACACAGTGAGTGTTTTTAAGGTGAGTTTCATTATCTTTGATCCTTTAAGATATTATAAATATTGACATAGTAACAATATCTATAGTGTGGGAAGTTATTGTTCTTTTTATTGCCGAATGAGTAAATATAATGTCCGATGATTTTTGCGGCGCGAAGAAAAATTCAGAATACATAAATATGAAATATTTATAATATATATTTAATCAATTATTTTGGTGAGGGTTTGTTTAATTGAATCGCCGTGATTACCCTTTAATGGGCCAGATTCTATGAAGGCTGTTAACAATTTTAAAAATAATGCAAATTTTTTTGAATAAAAAATGATCGTGGTCATAGTGTGTTGTCGGCCAAAAAAACATGCTGACATCATGCAGGATTGGAGCTCAATGGAGGAGAAGTTATGCTGGGATGGGTCATTTCCTGTCATGACGATCGGGCGCAGGAAATGCTCGAAGGTCTTGAAAAGAAGTATGGGCCGTTGGCGCAGTGTCGGGCGGTCAATTTCTGGCGTGGGTTAAGCGTAAATATGCTCAGCCGCATGATGTGTGACGCCCTCCATGCCACCGACTCCGGTGAAGGCGTGATATTTTTAACCGACATTTCCGGCGCGGCGCCTTATCGTGTAGCGTCGCTGATGAGCCATAAACATTCTCAATGTGAAGTTATTTCAGGTGTCAGCTATTCATTGATAGAGGAAATGCTTCCTTTGCGAGAGTCGATGAGCAGTTCAGCATTTCGCGACCAGATTGTCGCGCTTGGCGCACCGGATGTCACCAGTCTCTGGCATCAGCAGCAGAAAAATCCGCCTTTTGTATTGCTGCATGATTTGTATGAGTTTTGATCAATACCATTGACGACGCTTTTGCTACAATAACGGCGTTTTTTCGCCTCGGTTATGATATATGGTTATGCGCGTTGTCCTTATCTTGCTGTTCTTTTTCTCCGGTAATGTGTTGGCTGCCTTGCCCGCTCGTTATATGCAAACGACGAAAGACGCCGCCATCTGGTCGCAGATTGGCGATAAAATGGTGACCGTAGGGAATATCCGCGCCGGACAAATTCTTTCCGTAACGCCTGTTGCGGCTGATTATTATGCCTTTAAATTCGGCTTCGGTGTGGCGTTTATCGATAAAGGCCATCTGGAATCCGTGCAGAGAAAACAAAAAGTGGAAGATGGGCTGGGCGATCTTAACAAGCCGCTCAGCAATCAGAATCTGGTGACCTGGAAGGACACGCCGGTGTATAACGCGCCGGACATCAGTAGCGCCCCGTTTGGCGTATTAGTGGATAATTTGCGTTACCCCATTATTAGCAAGCTGCAAGGCCGGCTACACCAAACCTGGTATCAGATCCGTATTGGCGACAGGCTGGCTTATGTCAGCGCCATGGATGCGCAGGAGGACAACGGCATTCCGATTTTGACCTATCATCACATCTTACGTGATGAAGAGAATACTCGTTTTCGCCATACGTCCACCACGACTTCGGTTCGGGCATTCAGCAACCAAATGACCTGGCTTCGCGATCGCGGCTATGCCACGTTGACGATGTACCAACTGGAGGATTACATCCATAACCGCGCGAATTTCCCGGCGCGCGCGGTGGTTATCACCTTTGACGATGGCCTTAAATCGGTGAGTCGCTATGCGTATCCGGTATTAAAGCAGTACGGTATGAAAGCGACGGCATTTATTATCTCATCGCGTATTAAGCGCCATCCGCAAACATGGAATCCCAGATCGCTGCAATTTATGAGCGTGTTCGAATTGCGCAAGATAAGCGACGTTTTTGATTTTCAGTCGCATACTCACTTTTTACACCGGGTAGATGGGCATCGTCGCCCGATTTTATATAGCCGCAGCTACCATAATATTCTGTTTGATTTTGAACGCTCGCGTCGGGCGCTCGCACAGTTTACTCCGCACGTATTTTATCTTTCTTATCCCTTTGGCGGTTATAACGCGACCGCGATCAAAGCAGCAAAAGACGCCGGTTTCCATCTGGCGGTCACCACGGTGAGAGGGAAGGTGAAGCCGGGAGATAATCCGATGCTGCTCAAAAGGCTGTATATTCTGCGCACGGATTCGCTGGAAACCATGTCGCGGCTGATCAGCAACCAGCCGCAGGGATAAGGACTATCAGGCAACCTGTACCGGAATAGCTTTCGCGGTGCGCTTCATTTCGTTGTCGCCTTCAAAATAGGCCACTTTCGGACGCCATGTACGCGCTTCTTCATCAGACATGGTGACGAAGCTGGCGATAATCACAATGTCGCCAACTTCAGCACAGTGCGCCGCCGCACCGTTCACCGAGATGATTCTGGAGCCGCGTTCAGCCGCAATCGCATAGGTTGAGAAACGTTTCCCATTGGTCACGTTCCAGATATCAATCGCTTCGTTCTCCAGAATACCGGAGGCATCAAGGAAATCCTGGTCAATGGCACAGGAACCTTCGTAGTGCAGGTCCGCCTGCGTGACTTTTACGCGGTGGAGCTTGCCTTGCAGCATGGTGCGAATCATAACTTCTTTACCCTGTCGTTTACCTTGGCTAAGCAGGCGCTTGTGGCCTGCTTTGGAAATTCTCAGGCAGTATTGCCCGATTTTTAACCCCTGTCTACTGGGCTAATGTAACGCTTTGATTATCGATCAGACGCGCCTGACCCAGCCAGGCGGCGGCCAGAATCACTGCGCGTTTGCTGGTTTCCGTCAGCTCCTGCAGCGTGTCGGCATCACGAATTTGAATGTCGTCGGCACGGAAGCCTTTTTCATTCAGTTCCTGTTCGGCAATGGCGATAATCTCTTGCAGCTCACGATTACCCGCAATCAGTTTTTCAGCGATGCTATTCATCACGTTGTGTAGACCCGGCGCAATTTTGCGCTGCTCTGCGGTCAGATAACTGTTACGTGAGCTGAGCGCCAGACCGTCTTTGGCGCGAATAATCGGCACGCCGACGATCTCAATGTCATAACTCATATCCGCCACCATTTTGCGGATCAGCGCCAGTTGCTGGAAATCCTTCTCGCCAAAGCAGGCGATATCCGGCTGGATCAGGTTGAACAGCTTGCTGACGATGGTCGAGACGCCGCGGAAATGACCCGGACGGCTGGCGCCTTCCAGCATGGTAGAGAGGCCGGGAACATCAACGTACGTCTGGCCTTCCAGCCCCTGCGGGTAGATTTCCTCAACGGCTGGCGCAAAGACATAATCGACTTTGCGTTTGTTCAGCTTTTCACAATCTTCCTGCAGCGTGCGCGGATAACGCACCAGATCGTCCGGCCGGTCAAACTGCATCGGGTTGACGAAAATGCTGACGATCACCACATCAGCCCGGGCTTTTGCCTCATCGACCAGCTTCATATGGCCGTCGTGCAGGTTGCCCATGGTGGGAACCAGTGCGACGCGTTTACCTTCCTGACGCAGACGACGAATATGCTGGCGCAGCAGCGGCAGGGTTTCAATGATTAGCACAACAAAACTCCTTGAGTTGCTTGATGATCCTGCCCGATGGCGCTGCGCTTATCAGGCCTACATCCGTTGAGGATTGGTAGGCCGGATAAGACGCGTCGCGTCGCCATCCGGCACGGTCAGAAAAATTAGTGAAAGCTGTGTTCTTCGCCCGGATAAACGCCGGACTCCACTTCAGCCATATACTGCCGTACGGCGGCGCGCATGTCGCCCGCCTCGGCAAGGAAATTTTTCGCGAATTTGGGAATATGGCCGCCGGTGATGCCAAACGCATCGTGCATCACCAGGATCTGACCGTCGGTGACGTTGCCCGCGCCGATGCCGATCACCGGAATCGACAGCGCTTCCGTGACGCGCTTCGCCAGCTCAACCGGCACGCACTCCAGCACCAGCAGTTGAGCGCCAGCGGCTTCTAAAGCCAGCGCGTCATCCAGCAGCACTTGTCCGGCGTCGCCGCGGCCCTGAATTTTATAGCCGCCGAAGATATTCACCGACTGTGGCGTTAGCCCCAGATGACCACAAACCGGCACGGCGCGTTCGGTGAGCATTTTCACCGTATCAACCAGCCAGGCGCCGCCTTCAATTTTGACCATATTGGCCCCCGCACGCATCACGATAGTCGCGTTTTCACATGCCTGTTCCGGGGTGGCGTAAGCCATAAACGGCAGGTCGGAGAGCAATAGACAGTTGGGCGCGCCACGTCGCACGGCACGAGTGTGGTAAGCGATATCTTCCACGGTGACCGGCAGGGTGGAGTCGTGCCCCTGAATCGTCATGCCCAGCGAGTCGCCAACCAGCATCACATTGATACCTTCGTCGGCAAATAACTTAGCGAAGCTGTAGTCGTAGGCAGTAATTGTCGCGAAGCGTTTTTTCTCTTGCTTGCATTTCTGCAGCAGTGAAATGGTGGTGGGTTTCATAACGTTTCCTGATGGTAAAAGTTATATTTCCCGGCATTCTAACAGTCATATTCAGGGGGGCAATTGATTTAAGCAATCGTTTGGCGCTAAAGCAGTAAACGCTAAAGGGGAGGCGATGTTTTACCAGTGGGCGGGTTTTGCAGCACCAAGATGGGTGAGATGCTGATGCAGGCTGATACCATCCGGAAAGATCAGATCAGGAGCGATTTCGAATAACGGCCACAGCATAAAACCGCGGTTTTTCATGTCGTAGTGCGGTACGGTCAGACGGTCGGTGTTAATGACTTCATCGCCAAACAGCATAATGTCGAGATCCAGCGTGCGCGGCCCCCAGCGTTCGGCTTTGCGCACCCGGCCCTGTTGCAGCTCAATGCGCTGGGTATGGTTAAGCAATTCTTCGGGGGCGAGGGCGGTATCCAGCGCCACCGCGGCGTTCAGGTAGTCCGGCTGATCCTGTGGACCAAGCGGCGGCGTGCGGTAAAACGAAGACACCGTGACGATACGGCTATCGGGAATGTCGGCGATAGCCTTCAGGGCGGCATTGACCTGCTCCAGCGGAGAGGCCAGATTACTGCCAAGCGCGATATACGCGATCGTCATACGGTGCCCTCGCGGCGCGGCGCGCGTTTGCGCGGACGTGAACGGCGGCGGCGTGGAGCAGGATCGTCGTCCAGCTCGTTGAGCATCCCTTTTTGTTCCGGCGGCGCGGAAGCCTGAAACTCGGCCCACCACTGCGCCAGACGTTGCAGTTCAGTATTATTTTCCACCTGAGCGCGCAGCTCCAGTAAATCAAACGCGGCGCGGAATTTGGGATGTTCCATCAGTTTCCAGGCGCGTTTGCCCTGACGTCGCGACATCCGTAACTGAAGCTGCCAAATATCACGGGTAAGCGTGGTAAGGCGTTTCGGGATCGCCAGTGAACGGCAGGCCTCATCCAGCACGTCATTCATGGCCAGCGCGAAAGCGTCGTAATAGGCCAGACCGCTCTCCTGAGCGATTTTTTGCGCCATCTCCAGCAGCGGATACCAGAACATGGCGGCAAACAAAAATGCCGGATTAACGCGCATCTCGTTACGGATGCGGTTATCCGTATTCTTCAACACCTGCGCAATGATGCGTTCCATTGCGCTGTCGCCGTTTTCGGTGAAATAACGCGTAATGGTAGGAAACAACGGCTGGAAGAGGTTGTATTCCCGCAGTTGTTGATAGGTTTCAAAACCGTTCCCCGCCTGCAACAGCTTCAGCGACTCTTCGAACAGGCGCGCGGGAGGAATGTCGTTTAGCAAGGTTGCCAGACGCGGGATTGGCTCAGCCGTTTCAGGGCTGATACGCATATTGAGCTTCGCAGCGAAACGCACGGCGCGCAGCATTCGAACCGGATCTTCGCGGTAGCGCGTTTCCGGATTGCCGATCAGGCGAATCACGCCTTCTTGCAGATCCTGCATTCCGCCGACGTAATCGCGCACGGTAAAATCCGCTACGCTGTAGTAAAGGCTGTTGATGGTGAAATCGCGGCGCTGGGCATCTTCTTCGATAGAGCCGAAGATATTATCGCGCAGCAGCATACCGTTTTGCCCACGCTGGGAGGTCGTACGGTCGTTTTCACTGCCTTCATGATGACCACGAAACGTTGCCACTTCGATAATTTCCGGGCCAAACATCACGTGAGCCAGGCGGAAACGACGCCCCACCAGACGGCAATTGCGGAATAATTTCCGTACCTGATCTGGTGTTGCGTTGGTGGTCACGTCGAAATCCTTCGGCTTTTTGCCGAGCAGGAGATCGCGGACGCCGCCGCCGACCAGGTAGGCTTCATAGCCCGCTTTGTTCAGCCTGTACAGTACCTTGAGGGCATTTTCACTGATATCTTTGCGGGAGATAGCGTGCTGTTCACGCGGGATAATCGTCATATGTGGACGGGCGACGGCTTGTTCTGCCTCGCTCTCCTCGCGGCTTAACACCTTACGGCAAAAATTAGCGACTCGGGTAAAAATAGCGCACCTCGGTAGTGTCATACATTAATAAGATCAACTTACTCTGTGTCTTTCGCATTACGGCAGACGGGCGTAAGAGAGCAACGCGACCTGGGCTGTAAGCATCATTAACGCCGCAGCAATGCGAAAGACGATGAGCAAAAATAGCGGCTAATCATAGCTCAGCGAGACGCATTTGAGAATGCCGGATTTACATTAGCCGATGTGGGTACGGCTGTAAGCCTCCAGTGCGTCACCGCAAAGCGCAGCAACTCCTCAACAGACATCTCCTGCCACGCTACGACGTCGCGTTGGCCTAAAAAGCGCAATGCCTGGACCAGTACCGGGCGCGGATCGCCTGTCGCAAGCGCAGGGGCATGATTTTGCTTGGAAAGTTTAGCGCCTTGTTCGTTGAGCGCCAGCGGAAGGTGCACGTAACCAGGCGCACGCCAGCCAAACTGTTTATACAGCGAAAGTTGTCGGACAGTGGGTTCGATTAAATCTGCGCCGCGGACGATCTCCGTCACCCCCTGAAAATGATCGTCGACCACCACGGCCAGATTATAAGCAAACAGTCCGTCGCGGCGGTGGATAATAAAATCTTCGCTCGCCAGCTGTGGGTCAGCCTGGATGTCGCCGCGCAAGGCATCATGGAAACGCATCACCGGATGCTGCTGTTTAATTCTGACGGCGGCATTCTCCGGCCCGTGGCATAACGTCCGGCAATGGCCGTCGTAAATACCGCCCAGACGTTGAATGCGCGAGCGGGGGCAAGTGCAGTAGTAGCTCAGTCCCTGCTCGTGAAGCCAGGCCAGCGCCTCGCGATAAGCCTCATGACGCTGTGATTGCCATAAGACCTCGCCATCCCAGTGCAGGCCGTAATGTTCCAGCTGGCGCAGAATGGTCGCTGCGGCACCGGGAACTTCACGTGGGGGGTCGATATCCTCTATGCGAACGCGCCAAATTCCGCGTTGCGCACGGGCTTGTAGATAGCTGCCGAGGGCGGCGATTAACGAGCCGAAATGCAGTTCGCCGGATGGCGACGGCGCGAAACGGCCAATATAGTGTGAGTCAGTCATGCTGCGGGCAATAAAGAATAAGGCGGGAAAACTCCCGCCTGTCATAAATAGGGTAGAAACGAACGGGATTAACCCGCCATCTGTTTTTCGCGAATTTCAGCCAGCGTTTTGCAGTCGATGCACAGATCGGCTGTTGGACGCGCTTCCAGGCGGCGGATACCAATCTCCACCCCGCAGGACTCGCAATAACCGAAGTCTTCATCTTCCACTTTCTTCAGCGTCTTCTCGATCTTTTTGATCAGTTTGCGCTCACGGTCACGATTACGTAACTCCAGGCTAAACTCCTCTTCCTGCGCGGCGCGATCGACCGGATCGGGGAAGTTGGCGGCTTCGTCCTGCATGTGCGTCACAGTGCGATCGACTTCATCCCGGAGTTGATTACGCCATGCTTCAAGAATACGCTTGAAGTGCGATAGCTGGGCTTCGTTCATATACTCTTCGCCCGGTTTCTCCTGGTACGGCTCCACCCCAGCGATGGCGAGAATACTCAGGGACGATGTTTTACGGTTTTGCCCTTCTTGCATGTTGCTTCTCCTTAACACGCACTATCGATCCCCATGTTCGGGGGAAAATCAGGTCGCTATAAATAGCAGATGCTTTTCCGGATAGCAATTATCTAAACGTAACACTTGACAACCCTGTGAGGAAAAGCGTATTTACGCACGCGGCCAGAATACTTAATAATCAGGCTGTTATTCCACTACAACGTTATGGGTACTGGTTCGTTCAGTTCCATTTTTTGGGCTGAAAGTTCTGCTTTATAAGCTAAAACTTCCACGCCTTTATTCTGAGCCTCGCTCAATAGCTGCGCGTATTTTATATCGATATGACGTGCGGGTGAAAAACGTGTAATGGCGGAGTGCAGCACCGCGAACACCACCACCGCGCGATGACCTGCCGCCGCAACGCCCATCAATTCCCGAAGATGTTTTTGCCCTCGTTCGGTGATGGCGTCGGGAAAATAACCGTTTTCTTTTTCCGCTAACGTGACCGATTTCACTTCAATATAGCAGTCCGGGCGGAAATCTGCCTGTAACATAAAATCTATACGGCTGCGCTCGGCGCCATATTTGACTTCACTTTTCAGAATATTGTACCCCGCCAGCGCCGGCAGGCGATTCTCCTGAATCGCTTCTTTCGTTAGCTGGTTCGCCCGCAGCGTATTCACGCAAATGAATGCGCCGGATTGCGTTTCAGTCAATTCCCAGGTATGCGGATATTTGCGTTTAGTATTTTCTGATGTCGAATACCAGACGGTATCGCCAGGCGTGGCGCAGCCGGTCATCGCGCCGGTATTAGGACAGTGCAGCGTAAGCGTTGTACCGTCAGGGGTGATCACATCGGCTAAAAAACGTTTATAGCGCTGAATCAGCGTAGCGCGTTGTAAAGGGGGTGAGAATAGCATCGACATTCCTTCATTATTATTCGCCCAGCGTCCAGCGCTGCAGCTCGGCATAGCGGGTACGGCCTTGCCCATACGAAGAGGCGTAAAGCGCAAACGACGTGACCGGAAATGACCAGCAAAAGCCCGGCGGCGGGATAGCCACCGTATGGCTGGCGTCGCGCAGCAGCGTAATATGCGGGTGAAAAGGCTGCGGGCTTTGGTAACAACCGCTGCGGGCAGCCTGCGCGCGCAGCATATTAGCCAACTGCAACAACCCGCGCGGCGGCTGGCGCATCCCCAGCCACACCACGCGCGAACGCAGCCACTGGCCGGCGTCATCCAGATGTAGCGTAAAGCCCGGCTGGCGAATTCGTCCGGCCAGTTGCGCAAGCGCGCGCTGCTTATCGCTACTGACGTCGCCTAAAAAGGCCAGCGTCAGGTGCAGGTTCGCCGCTGCCACGGGGCGTCCGTCTTCAGACGCAAAATGGGCGGCGCGCCAGGCGATAATTTGCGCGCGCGCGTCGTCGGGTAAGTCAATAGCAAAAAACAGCCGTTTTGGCTCAGACATAGGGATACTCGGTTATGGATTAACACGATGCTACAATGCGGCGCAAAGAAAGTTAACCCCGTGGAGCCGTTTGTGACGTCATTGCCCGTTGCCGCCGTATTGCCTGAATTGTTGACAGCCCTAAAAACCGCGCCGCAGGTTTTGTTGTCCGCGCCTACCGGGGCGGGGAAATCCACCTGGCTGCCGTTGCAACTCCTGCAACAAGGTCCGGTTGCTGGAAAAATTCTCCTGCTTGAACCGCGTCGTCTGGCGGCGCGTAATGTCGCGCAGCGTCTGGCGGAAGCGTTGAATGAAAAGCCTGGCGAAACGGTAGGTTACCGGATGCGCGCGCAAAGCTGCGTGGGGCCGCGTACCCGGCTGGAAGTGGTGACCGAAGGCGTATTGACCAGAATGATTCAGCGCGATCCCGAATTACGCGGCGTGGGGCTGGTGATACTGGATGAATTTCATGAGCGCAGTTTACAGGCGGATTTAGCGTTGGCGCTGTTGCTGGATATCCAGCAAGGGCTCCGTGACGATCTCAGGCTGTTAATTATGTCTGCGACGCTGGATAACGACAGGCTTTGTCAGCGACTGCCTGATGCGCCGACGATCGTCTCGGAGGGGCGCGCGTTCCCGGTGGAGCGACGTTATCAGCCGCTTGCGGCGCATTTGCGTTTTGATGAAGCTGTCGCGATGGCGACAGCGGAACTGCTGCGCAATGAAAACGGTTCACTGCTGCTATTTTTACCCGGCGTAGGCGAAATACAGCGCGTTCATGAACATCTGGCGTCGCGGGTAGGGAGCGATGTCCTGCTTTGTCCGCTGTATGGCGCATTGTCTCTGGAAGCGCAGCGCAAAGCGATTGTTCCCGCCCCCGCCGGGATGCGTAAAGTGGTGTTGGCGACTAACATTGCCGAAACCAGTTTGACGATTGAAGGGATTCGTCTGGTCGTCGATAGCGCTCAGGAGCGCGTGGCGCGATTCGACGCGCGAACGGGACTGACGCGGCTGGTTACGCAGCGTATCAGTCAGGCGTCAATGACGCAGCGCGCGGGGCGCGCCGGACGACTGGCGCCGGGAATCTGTTTACATCTGCTGGCCAAAGAACAGGCGGAGCGGGCGGCGGCGCAAAGCGATCCGGAAATCTTACACAGCGACCTCTCCGGTTTGTTGATGGAGGTGTTGCAGTGGGGATGTCACGATCCGGCATCGCTTTTCTGGCTGGACAGGCCGCCGGAGGTGAATCTTCAGGCCGCCCGCCGTTTATTATTGATGTTAGGCGCGCTGGAGGGCGAGCGATTAAGCGCGCGGGGCCAGAAAATGGCGGCAATGGGTAACGATCCGCGCCTGGCGGCGATGTTAGTCAACGCCGACGAGGGCGACAGCGCCGCCACCGCCGCCATGCTCGCGGCCATCCTTGAGGACCCGCCGCGCGGCGGCGGTACGGATTTAAGCGTGCTATTTTCGCGGCGACAGCCGGGCTGGCAGCAGCGTAGCCAGCAGCTTTTAAAACGGCTGCAGGTGCGTAATGGCGAGCCGGATAGCGCGCTTATTATGCCGCTGTTGGCCAGAGCATTTAGCGACCGCATCGCGCGACGTCGTGGTCAGGAAGGGCGCTATCAGTTAGCCAATGGTATGGGCGCGATGTTAGATGCGGATGACGCGTTGGGACGTCATGAATGGCTGATCGCGCCGCTGTTGCTGCAAGGTAGCGCCTCGCCGGACGCCCGAATATTGTTGGCGCAGCCGCTGGATATTGCCTCGCTGATTCAGGCGTGTCCTGATTTACTGCGCCAGTCTGACACGGTTGAATGGGACGAAGCGCAGGGAACGTTGAAAGCGTGGCGCAGAATGCGTATTGGACAGTTGACGGTTAGCGTTCAGCCACTGGCGAAACCGTCTGAAGAGGAGCTTCATCAGGCGATGCTGAACGGCATCCGCGATAGAGGTCTGGCCGTCCTTAACTGGACGCCGGAAGCGGAGCAGTTCCGTCTGCGTCTACACTGTGCGGCGAAATGGCTGCCGGAATATGACTGGCCTGCCGTGGATGAGGCGTCGCTGCTGGCGACTCTGGAAAACTGGTTGCTGCCGCACATGACAGGCGTACAGTCGTTACGGAGTCTGAAATCTCTGAATGTGACTCAGGCGTTACGGGGACTGCTTGACTATGCCATGCTGCAACGTCTGGATAGTGAACTGCCTGGGCATTACACTGTGCCGACGGGAAGCCGAATAACGATTCGTTATCATGAAGATAACCCGCCCGCACTGGCGGTCAGAATGCAGGAAATGTTTGGCGAAGCGAAGACCCCAACCATCGCTCAGGGCCGCGTGCCGCTGGTGCTGGAACTGCTTTCGCCTGCGCAGCGACCGCTACAGATTACACGCGATTTAAGCGCTTTCTGGCAGGGGGCGTATCGCGAAGTGCAAAAAGAGATGAAGGGCCGTTACCCCAAACATGTCTGGCCGGACGATCCGGCGAATACGGCCCCAACGCGGCGCACGAAGAAGTATTCGTGACGTGTTATACGTTGCCTCCAGGCCGGATAAGGCGTTAATCGCCATCCGGCAAAAGAGTAAATTGAGAGATTTCTTCTTCTGTCGTCTGGCGGAAGAATACAGAATCGGGCCTTTGCGCCTGTATGTTGCGGAGAAAAAGCATGGCGGGGAATGACCGCGAGCCGATTGGACGTAAGGGGAAACCGTCACGTCCTGTGAAACAAAAGGTGAGCCGTCGTCGGCAGCATGACGACGATTATGATGATGACTATGAGGATGAAGAACCGATGCCGCGTAAAGGTAAGGGCAAAGGGCGTAAGCCTCGTGGCAAGCGCGGCTGGCTGTGGCTATTGCTAAAACTGTTTATCGTTTTTGTGGTGCTGTTCGCCATTTACGGCGTCTATCTGGATCAAAAAATCCGCAGCCGTATTGATGGCAAGGTCTGGCAGCTTCCGGCGGCGGTATATGGCCGGATGGTGAACCTTGAGCCAGACATGCCTGTCAGCAAAAACGAGATGGTGAAATTGCTGGAAGCGACGCAGTATCGTCTGGTGACGAAGATGACCCGTCCCGGCGAATTTACCGTGCAGGCCAATAGCATTGAGATGATCCGTCGTCCGTTTGACTTCCCGGACAGCAAAGAAGGGCAGGTGCGCGCGCGGCTGACGTTCAGTGACGGGCGTCTGGAAACCATCGTCAATCTGGATAACAACCGCCAGTTTGGCTTCTTCCGCCTCGATCCGCGGCTTATCACTATGCTTTCTTCGCCAAATGGCGAGCAGCGTTTATTCGTCCCGCGCAGCGGTTTCCCGGATCTGCTGGTCGATACGCTGTTGGCGACGGAAGACCGTCATTTCTATGAGCATGATGGCATTAGTCTTTACTCTATCGGGCGTGCGGTACTGGCCAACCTGACGGCGGGACGTACGGTGCAGGGGGCCAGTACGCTAACCCAGCAGCTGGTGAAGAACCTGTTCCTCTCCAGCGAAAGATCATACTGGCGTAAAGCGAATGAAGCCTACATGGCGCTGATCATGGATGCCCGTTACAGTAAAGATCGTATTCTTGAGCTGTACATGAACGAGGTCTACCTCGGTCAAAGCGGGGATAATGAAATTCGCGGTTTTCCGCTGGCGAGCCTGTATTACTTTGGTCGTCCGGTAGAGGAACTGAGCCTCGATCAGCAGGCGTTACTGGTGGGGATGGTAAAAGGGGCGTCGATTTATAACCCGTGGCGCAACCCGAAACTGGCGCTGGAGCGTCGTAACCTGGTGCTACGCCTGTTACAGCAGCAGAAAATCATCGATCAGGAACTCTATGACATGCTGAGCGCGCGTCCGCTTGGCGTACAGCCGCGCGGCGGCGTTATTTCACCGCAGCCAGCGTTTATGCAGATGGTTCGTCAGGAACTGCAGGCGAAGCTGGGGGATAAAATTAAAGATCTCTCCGGCGTGAAGATTTTCACCACCTTTGACTCCGTGGCGCAGGATGCCGCAGAAAAAGCCGTTGTCGAAGGCATTCCGGCGTTGAAGAAGCAGCGTAAATTGAGCGATCTGGAAACCGCG
Organism: Salmonella sp. SAL03688; assembly: GCF_046551895.1. NCBI lineage: Bacteria > Pseudomonadati > Pseudomonadota > Gammaproteobacteria > Enterobacterales > Enterobacteriaceae > Salmonella > Salmonella sp. SAL03688. The sequence goes on along the minus strand of NZ_JBGDVI010000001.1, from coordinate 66,923 downwards.
ATGGTGGTGGTGGATCGCTTTAGCGGCGAGGTGCGCGCGATGGTTGGCGGGGCGGAGCCGCAGTATGCCGGCTATAACCGTGCCATGCAGGCGCGCCGTTCCATCGGGTCGCTGGCGAAACCGGCGACCTATCTGACCGCGTTAAGTCAGCCGAACTTATACCGTCTGAACACCTGGATTGCCGATGCGCCGATTTCTCTGCGCCAGCCGAATGGTCAGGTCTGGTCGCCGCAGAACGACGATCGTCGCTACAGCGAAAGCGGGAAAGTGATGCTGGTGGATGCGTTAACTCGCTCAATGAACGTACCGACGGTCAATCTGGGGATGGCGTTAGGTTTACCGGCGGTAACCGATACCTGGACGAAGCTCGGCGTGCCGAAAGATCAGCTCAATCCGGTTCCGGCTATGCTGTTAGGAGCGCTGAACCTGACGCCGATCGAAGTGGCGCAAGCGTTCCAGACTATCGCCAGCGGCGGAAATCGCGCGCCGTTATCAGCGCTGCGTTCGGTTATTGCGGAAGATGGTAAGGTGCTGTACCAAAGTTATCCGCAAGCTGAACGCGCTGTACCGGCACAGGCGGCTTACCTGACGATCTGGACAATGCAGCAGGTCGTCCAGCGTGGTACGGGGCGTCAGCTTGGCGCGAAATATCCAGGTCTGCATCTGGCGGGTAAAACCGGGACGACAAACAACAATGTCGATACCTGGTTTGCCGGTATCGACGGTAGCCAGGTGACTATCACCTGGGTAGGCCGTGATAACAACCAGCCGACGAAATTGTACGGCGCCAGCGGCGCGATGGCGATTTACCAGCGCTATCTGGCGAACCAGACGCCGACGCCTTTAGTTCTGACGCCGCCGGAAGATGTGGTGGATATGGGCGTTGATTACGACGGTAATTTTGTCTGTAGCGGCGGTATGCGCACTCTGCCGGTCTGGACGGACGATCCAAATACGCTGTGCCAGCAGGGCGAGATGATGCAGCAGCAACAGCAGCCGTCAGGTAATCCGTTCGATCAGTCGTCTCAGCCGCAGCAGCCTGCGCAGCAACAGCCGCCGAAAGAAGAGAAGAGCGACGGCGTTGCCGGCTGGATTAAGGAGATGTTCGGCGGCAATTAATCACGGTAATAGTGCCGGGTGGCGCTGTGCTTACCCGGTCTACACCGTTACGACTCCATTATGTGCGACGTAGGCCGAATAAGACGCTTACGTCGCCATCCGGCAAATCCCCTATAAATAACATTTCAGTCTAATTTATTAACCCTTCCTTTTCATCTGGTTATTTCTTAACCCCTTAGTTTTCGTAGGGCCGCGTATCGCTTGCCATTGCGACGATATTTCGCCTATCATGCTGCGGTTATAATAATAATTATCGTTTACGTTATCATTCACTTTCATCAGAGATATACCAATGGCGCGTCTTAAAACTGCTCAGCCAAACTCCTCACTGCGTAAAATCGCAGTTGTAGTAGCCACAGCGGTTAGCGGCATGTCTGTCTATGCACAGGCGGCGGTTCAACCGAAAGAAGAAACCATTACCGTAACCGCAGCGCCTGCCGCGCAGGAAAGTGCCTGGGGACCGGCTCCGACCATCGCCGCGAAGCGTTCCGCCACCACCACCAAAACTGATACACCTATCGAAAAAACGCCACAGTCGGTTTCGGTGGTCACTAACGAAGAGATGCAGATGCATCAATTCCAGTCAGTAAAAGAAGCGTTGGGTTACACGCCGGGCGTAACGGTAAGCAGCCGCGGCGCTTCCAATACCTATGACTTCGTGATTATCCGTGGCTTCTCTTCCGTCGGCCTGAGCCAGAATAACTATCTGGATGGCCTGAAATTGCAGGGGAACTTCTACAACGATGCGGTTATTGATCCCTACATGCTTGAGCGTGTTGAGTTGATGCGTGGCCCAACGTCCGTCCTCTACGGTAAGAGCAACCCGGGCGGTATCATTTCGATGGTTAGCAAGCGGCCGACTACTGAGCCGCTGAAAGAAATTCAATTCAAAATGGGAACGGACAATTTGTTCCAGACCGGTTTTGATTTTAGTGATTCCCTGGATGACAACGGTGAGTTCTCATATCGTCTGACGGGACTGGCGCGTTCGACAAATGAGCAGCAAAAGAGTTCTGAGTCGCAGCGCTATGCGATTGCGCCCTCTTTTACCTGGCGTCCTGATGAGAAAACGAATTTTACGTTCCTTTCTTATTTCCAGAACGAACCAGAGACCGGCTACTACGGCTGGCTGCCGAAAGAGGGAACGGTTGAACCGTTACCGAATGGTAAACGCTTGCCAACAGATTTCAATGAAGGGGCGTCAAACAACACCTATTCTCGTAACGAGAAAATGGTGGGATACAGTTTCGAGCATGGCTTCAACGACACTTTTACCGTGCGCCAGAATTTACGTTTTGTCGAAATGAAAACCGCGCAAAAAAGCGTCTATGGCACGGGGATTGCGGCGGACGGCCATACGCTTAACCGCGGTACTATCGTTGACAACGAGCGTTTACAGAATTTCAGCGTAGATACACAACTGGAAAGTAAATTCGCGACCGGCGATATTGATCATACGTTGCTGACGGGTGTCGATTTCATGCGTATGCGTAATGATATTAACGCGACGTTTGGTAGCGCGCCGTCAATCGATCTCTATAACAATTACCATCCTGAATACTTTGCTTTCGGCGGCGCTGAGCCGTACCAGATGAACGAAAGTAAACAAACAGGCCTTTATGTTCAGGATCAGGCGGAATGGAATAAGTGGGTATTTACTCTCGGCGGCCGTTATGACTGGTCTAAACAAGCGACAACGGTGCGTCAGAATTCCACTACGCCGACAGAAGGATATATTGAACGTAATGACCACCAGTTCACCTGGCGCGGTGGCGTAAACTACGTATTCGATAATGGAATTTCACCTTACTTCAGCTATAGCCAATCTTTCGAGCCAAGCGCCTTCGATTTGTGGAGCACCCCACGCGTTTCTTACAAGCCGTCAAAAGGCGAGCAATATGAAGCAGGGGTGAAATATGTACCGAAAGACATGCCGGTTGTTGTTACGGGGGCCGTTTATCAGCTGACCAAAACCAATAACCTGACCGCCGATCCAACCAACCCATTAGCGCAGGTGCCAGCAGGCGAAATTCGTGCGCGAGGTGTAGAGCTGGAAGCCAAAGCAGCATTGACGGCTAATATCAATATGACGGCGTCTTACACTTATACTGATGCTGAATACACGAAAGACACTAACCTGAAAGGGAATACGCCAGAGCAGGTGCCTGAACACATGGCGTCGTTGTGGGGCGATTACACCTTCAACGATGGTCCGTTGTCAGGTTTAACGCTGGGAACAGGCGGTCGTTTTATTGGCTCCAGTTACGGCGATCCGGCCAATAGCTTCAAGGTAGGCAGCGCAGCGGTGATGGATGCGGTCGTCAAGTACGATCTGGCGCGTTTTGGTATGGCGGGCTCCAGCATTGCGGTTAACGTTAATAATCTGCTCGACCGCGAATACGTCGCCAGCTGCTTCCAGACCTACGGCTGTTTCTGGGGCGCAGAACGTCAGGTCGTTGCAACGGCAACCTTCCGTTTCTAATTTCTTTTTGGGCACGGCTGGCCGTGCCCGTTTTACAAGTTGGCTGCGATGCAGGAAAACCACATTCATTCCGATACCACCTTTACGCTGCGAAGCGTCGCCTTTCGTGTGCCGGGCCGCACGCTTTTACACCCTCTCTCGTTAACGTTTCCCGCAGGTCGCGTCACCGGACTTATCGGTCATAATGGTTCCGGTAAATCCACGCTGTTAAAAATGCTGGGCCGCCATCAGCCGCCTTCCGAAGGGGATATTCTGCTCGACAATCAGCCGCTGGCGAGCTGGAGCAGCAAGGCGTTTGCCCGAAAAGTTGCCTATCTGCCTCAACAATTGCCGCAGGCGGAAGGAATGACGGTGCGCGAACTGGTGGCGATTGGCCGCTATCCGTGGCACGGCGCGCTGGGACGCTTTGGCGTCGCGGACCGGGAAAAAGTAGACGAGGCGATTACGCTGGTCGGCTTAAAACCGCTGGCGCATCGTCTGGTAGACAGCCTTTCCGGCGGCGAGCGCCAGCGCACGTGGATTGCCATGCTGGTCGCGCAGGACAGCCGTTGTCTGCTGCTGGATGAGCCGACGTCAGCGCTGGATATCGCCCATCAGGTTGACGTGCTGGCGCTGGTGCATCGCTTAAGCCAGCAGCGTGGGCTGACGGTGGTTGCGGTGCTGCACGATATCAACATGGCGGCCCGCTACTGTGATTATTTAGTCGCGCTACGCGGCGGTGAAATGATTGCGCAAGGAACGCCTGCGGAACTGATGCGCAGTGACACGCTGGAGAAGATTTACGGTATCCCGATGGGTATCCTTCCGCATCCGGCGGGCGCGGCACCTGTGAGTTTTGTGTATTAATGCGTGATTTATATCCTCTTACTCGCCGCCGTTTATTAACGGCGATGGCGCTCTCGCCGCTGCTGTGGCAAATGAATACGGCGCAGGCTGCCGCTATCGATCCCCGCCGGATTGTGGCGCTGGAGTGGCTGCCGGTTGAGCTGCTGCTGGCGCTCGGTATTACGCCGTATGGCGTGGCGGATGTGCCAAATTATAAGCTGTGGGTTAGCGAACCGCCGTTGCCGGATTCGGTGATTGATGTGGGTCTTCGCACTGAACCCAATCTCGAACTACTGACGGAGATGAAGCCGTCGTTTATGGTCTGGTCGGCAGGGTACGGACCCTCGCCGGAGAAACTGGCGCGGATCGCGCCGGGGCGCGGGTTCGATTTTAGCGACGGCAAAAAGCCGCTGGCGGTAGCCCGACGCTCGATGGTTGAACTGGCGCAGACGCTGAATCTGGAAGCTGCGGCAGAAAAACATCTGGCGCAATACGATCGCTTCATCGCCAGCCAGAAGCCGCATTTTATCCGCCGCGGGGGGCGTCCGTTACTGATGACGACGCTTATCGATCCGCGGCATATGCTGGTGCTAGGCCCGAATTGCTTGTTCCAGGAGGTGCTGGACGAGTATGGCATTGTCAATGCCTGGCAGGGTGAAACCAACTTTTGGGGCAGTACGGCGGTCAGCATCGATCGGCTGGCGATGTATAAAGAAGCGGATGTAATCTGCTTCGATCACGGGAATAGCACCGATATGAACGCGCTGATGGCAACGCCGCTGTGGCAGGCCATGCCGTTTGTCCGCGCCGGGCGCTTTCACCGGGTGCCCGCCGTTTGGTTCTATGGCGCGACCCTCTCCACGATGCATTTTGTCCGCATCCTGAATAACGTGTTGGGAGGCAAAGCGTGAGCAGAAAACGTGAAATGCCGGATGGCGGCTCGAAAAACGCCTTATCCGACCTACGGTTCGGGCGCTTGGTAGGCCGGATAAGGCGAAGCCGCCATCCGGCGTTGCTGTTATTGGTGCTGTTTGTTGCCGCCTGCTGGCTGACATGGGTTAACTTCTCTGTTGCGCTACCGCGCAGTCAGTGGCAACAGGCTATCTGGTCACCGGATATCGACATCATTGAGCAGATGATTTTTCATTACAGCCTGCTGCCAAGACTGGCGATTTCGCTGCTGGTGGGCGCGGGACTTGGGCTGGTAGGCGTCCTGTTCCAGCAAGTATTGCGTAACCCGCTGGCGGAACCGACCACGCTGGGCGTGGCGACCGGCGCGCAATTGGGGATCACGGTGACTACGCTATGGGCGATTCCCGGCGCGCTGACCACGCAGTTTGCCGCCTTGACGGGAGCCTGCATTGTCGGCGCGCTGGTGTTCGGCGTGGCGTGGGGCAAACGCCTGTCGCCGGTAACCCTAATCCTCGCCGGGCTGGTGGTTAGCCTCTATTGTGGCGCAATCAACCAGTTACTGGTGATTTTCCACCACGATCAGTTGCAAAGCATGTTTTTATGGAGCACCGGAACGCTGACGCAAACCGACTGGAGCGGCGTGCAGCGTCTGTGGCCGCAGTTGCTGGGCGGTGTGATGCTCACATTATTGTTGCTACGTCCGATGACGCTGATGGGGCTGGATGACGGCGTTGCGCGTAATCTGGGGCTGGCGCTGTCGTTAGCGCGTCTGGCGGCGCTGTCGTTGGCGATTGTGTTGAGCGCGCTGCTGGTCAACGCGGTGGGCATTATCGGTTTTATCGGCCTGTTTGCGCCGCTGCTGGCGAAAATGCTTGGCGCAAGACGTCTGCTGGCGCGCCTGATGCTGGCGCCGCTCATTGGGGCGCTTATTTTATGGCTATCCGATCAGATTATCCTTTGGCTCACCCGCGTATGGATGGAGGTCTCCACCGGTTCAGTGACGGCGTTAATCGGCGCGCCGCTGCTCCTGTGGCTGCTGCCGCGGCTTAAAAGCATGAGCGCGCCGGATATGAACGCCAGCGATCGTGTGGCGGCGGAGCGTCGGCATGTCCTCGCTTTTGCCGTTGCCGGTGGCGCGCTCTTGCTGCTGGCAACATGGGGCGCGCTCTCTTTTGGTCGCGACGCGCACGGCTGGACGTGGGCGAGCGGAACGCTGCTTGAAGAACTGATGCCGTGGCGCTGGCCGCGGATACTGGCGGCGTTAATGGCGGGCGTCATGCTGGCGGTGGCGGGCTGCATTATTCAGCGTCTGACCGGTAATCCAATGGCCAGTCCGGAAGTGCTGGGGATCAGTTCCGGAGCTGCGTTTGGCGTGGTGTTGATGCTGTTTTTGGTGCCGGGGAATGCTTTCGGTTGGCTACTACCTGCCGGAAGCCTGGGCGCGGCGGCGACACTGCTGATTATTATGATAGCCGCCGGGCGCGGCGGTTTCTCGCCGCAACGGATGTTGCTGGCGGGGATGGCGCTCAGCACCGCGTTTACCATGCTGCTAATGATGCTCCAGGCGAGCGGCGACCCGCGGATGGCGGAAGTGTTGACCTGGATCGCAGGATCTACCTATAACGCCACTGGCGGGCAGGTTACGCGAACCGCGATCGTGATGGTGATTTTGCTGGCCATTGTGCCGTTGTGTCGCCGCTGGTTAACGATTTTGCCTCTGGGCGGCGATGCCGCGCGCGCGGTGGGCATGGCGCTTACGCCGTCGCGTATCGCGCTGCTGGCGTTGGCGGCTTGTTTGACGGCAACCGCGACGATGACCATTGGGCCGCTGAGTTTCGTTGGACTGATGGCGCCGCATATTGCGCGGATGCTCGGTTTTCGCCGGACGATGCCGCATATGGTCATCTCGGCGCTGGCAGGGGGCGTTTTACTGGTCTTTGCCGACTGGTGCGGCAGGATGGCGCTATTTCCGTATCAGATCCCGGCGGGACTGCTTTCAAGCTTTATTGGCGCGCCGTACTTTATCTATTTGCTACGTAAACAGAGTCGGTAAAAAAAAGCTGTGCCACATTTATGTCGGGTGGCAGCCATGCTCAACCCGACCTACAAATTACACAATATCAATATGTTGTGACAATATTTTGTAGGCCTAAAAATAGCTGAACGCTATCAGGTGCGAGAGCTGTCCTGTCACGTTTTATCGAGGGAACTCTGCTTTTATTTTCAGCAAGAAGCAGGTGTTATTTCTGTATCGATAAGTCATGTGCTATTTCAGTGGCGCGCCGCTGTCTCCTGAACAGGGTGACTAATTTCAACATATCCAGGCCCGAAACGTTGATGATAAATTGCGGCATGATCTATCCAATAATAAGAATTACCGGTTTCGGTATTAAGCCTTTTTAAATATTAAGATGCGGATGCCGCATCTTTAATGAATCTCGTAAATCAATTTTAATTTAATAATAAATTTTCATTATAAAACTTCGATAATAAAATATTATTTTTTTATCGAAGTAATAAAAAACAACTCTATTAAAATAAATTAATTGCCACGAGTAAACAAAAAAAATGTAATTTAGCATTTTTTGTTTTTTTTAATGAAATTTATACCAAAAATAAATGTTACGCGTCATTGCTATATATTCAGTACTGTAATTCTGATCTTTTTTTATTCATTTTGACATGTTTATTGTTTTTTTGGCTCTCCCGTCTTGCTTGCTTTGTTTGTTTTTTGAACGGTAAAAATATTTATTATTTAATTCTGATAATCCTTTAAATAAAAAACGCTTGTCTTTGGGTTTTTAATGGAAAATACTTCACCGCGCCTAAGGGATGTTATTTATTAACGTGTTGTTTGCTTCTTTTGAATGTTGCATCGGCAATTTCATAACTCGTCATATAATATATATCTACTAATATAAACATGGGGTATTGAGTATAACTCCGTGTGAATAGCGTAAAAATACTCACCAACTTTTAATAAGGATGAAAAATGAATACAGCAGTAAAAGCTGCGGTTGCTGCCGCACTGGTTATGGGTGTTTCCAGCTTTGCCAATGCTGCGGGCAGTAATACTGGTACGGTGACTTTTACCGGTACTATTGAAGATTCACCGTGTTCAATCGTGGTTGGCGACGAACACCAGACCGTTAACCTGGGCCATATCGGTACCGGTTCTCTGATGGGCGGTAAAGAATCTTCAAAAGTCGATTTCCATATCGGTCTGGAAAACTGCGCATTCACCACTGAGAAAGAAGCGTCTACCGTTTTCTCTGCCATCGGTAACGAATCCAGCGCTAATCCGGGCAGCGTTGCGCTGATGCGTATCGGCGGCGGCGAAATGGCGGGTTCCAGCATTGTTATCGGCAACCACCTGGGTTCTGCGATCAAATTGGGCGACGCTTACAGCGAAAACCTGACGATGAACGGCAGCGTTGCGGCGGCGAAACAGACTCTTAACTTCAAAGCCTGGGTGAAAGGCGATTCCGCTGCCACCACTATCGATACCGGCGAATTCAGCAGCACCGTAAACTTCACGATCAGCTATCTGTAAGTGAAATATCATCCTGCGGCAGTCTGCCGCAGGATAATGCTCAAAGTAAAAAAATAGATTATATATTTCAGGGATAGATTGTCTGATGGCTCACTATAAAAAATTTCGTCTGAGCACGCTTGCGGCCGTGGTGGGTATTGTTCTGGCTGTCGGTCCGGAAAATAGCTATGCGGAAGCGCCCATTCAATTTAATACCCGATTTCTTGATGTTAAAGATGATGCCAGCCTGGATCTCTCCCGTTTTTCCCGTAAAGGCTACATTATGCCGGGGAGCTATCATCTTCAGGTGCTGGTCAATCAGAGTCAAATTGCTCAGGATAATATTATTACGTACTCCGTTGATAATAACGATCCTGATAATACATATCCCTGTTTATCGCCTGAACTGGTATCGCTGCTGGGGTTAAAACCTGAAATAGCAGATAAAATGATCTGGATAAATGCCGGTCAGTGTCTGCAACCAGATCAACTGGAAGGGATGGAAACCCAAACGGATTTAAGCCAGTCAACGCTGACGGTGATTATTCCGCAGGCCTATCTGGAATACAGCGATGAAGAGTGGGATCCACCTTCCCGCTGGGATGAAGGGATTCCCGGCGTGTTATTTGACTACAACGTTAACAGCCAGTGGCGACATGCTGAACATGATGACGGCGATGAATATGACATCAGCGGCAACGGCACGGTGGGCGCCAACCTCGGCGCGTGGCGTTTGCGCGCGGACTGGCAGGCTAACTATCGTCACGAAAATGACAGCGAAGATAAAGACAACTTTGGCTCCAGTTCCGAACAGAACTGGGACTGGAACCGCTATTACGCCTGGCGGGCGATCCCGCAGCTCCGGGCGCAGCTAACGCTGGGCGAAGGATCGCTGGAATCCGATATTTTCGATGGCTTTAACTATGTTGGCGGCAGCCTTATCACCGACGATCAGATGTTACCGCCTAATCTGCGTGGCTACGCCCCGGATATATCAGGCGTGGCGCGCACCAACGCCAAAGTCACCGTGACCCAGCGCGGGCGGGTGATTTATGAGTCGCAGGTCCCGGCTGGACCGTTTCGCATTCAGGATATTAATGAAACGGTATCCGGCGATCTACACGTCAAAATTGAAGAACAAAGCGGTCAGGTGCAGGAATATGACGTCAGCACCGCCTCCATTCCGTTTCTGACCCGTCCCGGCCAGGTGCGCTACAAGTTGGCAGCCGGGCGACCGCAGGACTGGGATCACAATATGCAAGGCGGCTTTTTCACCTCAGCCGAAGCCTCCTGGGGGATCGCTAACGGCTGGTCGCTGTACGGCGGCGCCATCGGCGAGCAGGATTATCAGGCGCTGGCGTTAGGACTGGGGCGCGATCTGGCGCTGCTGGGCGCGTTTTCCGTCGATGTTACCCATTCCCGTGCGACGCTGCCAGAGGGGAGCGCCTACGGCGACGGCACCATTCAGGGTAACTCGTTCCGTGCCAGCTACGCTAAAGATTTTGATGATATAGACAGCCGTCTGACGTTTGCTGGTTATCGCTTTTCCGAAGAAAACTACATGACGATGGACGAGTTTATCGATACGCATAATGACGATAACGATCGTCAGCGCACCGGCCACGATAAAGAGATGTATACCCTGACGTACAGCCAGAACTTTTCGGCAATAAACGTCAACGCTTATATCAACTACACCCATCGCACCTACTGGAATCAACCCAACCAGGACAGCTATAACCTGACGCTGTCGCACTATTTCGATGTCGGCGAGGTGCGCGGGATCAGTCTGTCGGTGAACGGTTTTCGCAACGAATATGACAATGAGCGTGATGACGGCGTGTACGTCTCGCTCAGTATTCCGTGGGGCAACAACCGCACGCTGAGCTACAACGGCTCCTTTAGCGATGACAACAACAGCAATCAGGTCGGCTATTACGAGCGCATTGACGATCGCAATAACTACCAGATCAACGCTGGCCGCGCGGATAACGGCGCGACTCTCGACGGCTATTACCGTCATCAAGCGAGCTATGCCGACATTGACGTCAGTGCGAACTATCAGGAAGGCGACTATACCTCCGGCGGGCTGAACATCCAGGGCGGCGCGACGCTGACTGCTAAAGGCGGGGCGCTGCACCGTACCAGCGTCAACGGCGGCTCGCGGCTGCTGGTGGATGTCGGCGATGAAGCGAACGTACCCATCTCCGGCTACAGCACGCCGGTATATACCAACGCGTTTGGTAAAGCCGTCATTGTCGACGTCAACGACTATTACCGCAACCAGGTGAAAATCGACATTACCCAGTTGCCGGAAGACGCGGAAGCAACCCTCTCCATCGCTCAGGCGACCCTGACGGAAGGGGCGATCGGTTATCGCCGCCTGGAGGTGCTCAGCGGTAAAAAAGCCATGGCCAGTATCCGCCTGCGCGATGGCGGCACGCCGCCCTTCGGCGCGGAGGTTTACAACAGTCGCCAGCAACAGTTAGGGATCGTAGGTGAAGACGGCAGCGTTTATCTGATAGGCATTAACCCCGGCGAGCGGTTGCAGGTGACATGGGAAGGTAAAACGCAGTGTGAAGCGGCGTTGCCCGATCCGCTGCCGGGCGATCTGTTTAGCGGCCTGTTGCTGCCGTGCATCGGCGACGCTTCATCACCTGAGGCAACGCAGCCCGCAGAGAAACCATTACTCCAGCTTCATACGCAGCGGCTGACGTCTTCAACGCAACCCGAAGCGCTCTCTTCTCGTTATCCAACACATTGATTCAGGAAATCGCATTCATGATGCCATTAAAACGTTATAACCTGGCCGCTGTTTTGCTGCTTTTACTGGGCGGCTACGGTAGCGCCCAGGCCGCCATCGCGCCCGATCGCACCCGCCTGGTGTTTCGCGGCGAAGATAAATCGATAAGCGTCGATCTGAAAAACGCCAACAGCAAACTGCCCTATCTGGCGCAGTCCTGGGTGGAAGATGAGAAGGGCGCCAAAATCACCTCGCCTTTAATCGTCGTCCCGCCGGTCCAGCGCATTGAGCCGTCGGCAATCGGACAGGTCAAAATTCAGGGGATGCCGGCGCTGGCGTCGCTCCCCCAGGATCGGGAAACCCTTTTTTATTACAACGTGCGCGAAATTCCGCCGCAAAGCGACAAGCCCAACACGCTGCAAATCGCCCTGCAAACGCGCATCAAAGTTTTTTACCGCCCGCAGGCGCTATCGAAAATCGATATGCAGCATCCCTGGCAATACAAGATCACCCTTCAGCGTCAGGGCAATGGCTATCAGGTGAGCAATCCGACCGGTTACTACGTGGTGTTAAGCAACGCCAGCAGCCGCATGGACGGCACTCCGGCCAGAGGCTTTAGCCCATTAGTGATTGCACCAAAAAGCAACGTGACGCTGGGAGGGGACGCCAGTGAATTAGGTCACTCGCCTGTGCTGACTTACGTCAACGATTATGGCGCGCGGTTACCGCTGATTTTTAACTGTACTGACAACAGTTGTGCGGTAGATGAAGCAAAAAGCAGAAAGTCGTAACCGACAAGGAGACGCAAGATGAGGCAATGGCGGTTACGGCTGGGCACGGTAACGTGTGCGGCCATGCTGAGTGCGGTCAGTATGCCGCTGGCAGCAGGAAGTAAGACGGTCAACATGACGCTGACGATAGTCGTTAATGCCGCGCCGCCCTGTACTGTGACCGGCGGTGAGGTGGAATTTGGCAATGTGTTGACGACGAAAGTGGACGGGGTGAATTACCGGCAGGCGGTGGGCTATCGCCTGAGCTGTAACGGCAGAGTGAGCGATTACCTGAAGTTACAGATTCAGGGAAATGCGGTGACTATCAATGGCGAGTCGGTATTGCAAACCGATGTCGATGGATTGGGTATTCGTCTGCAAACCGCCATGGATGGCGCGCTGATTTCCCCCGGCAATACGCAATGGTTGTCATTTCAATACAGCGGCGGCAGCGGTCCGGCCATTGAGGCAATTCCCGTCAAAAATAATGGCGTAACGTTAACAGGTGGCGCGTTTAACGCAGGCGCCACGTTGGTGGTGGATTACCAATGAAAAAAATGGCTTTGACAGTGTTAATAAGCAGCAGTTTTGCCGCGCAGTCGGCTGAGAACCTTAAGTTCCACGGCACATTAATTTCGCCGCCGAATTGTACGATTAACAATGATCAGACGATCGACGTTGAGTTCGGTAACTTGCTGATTAATAAAATAGATGGTACGCGTTATGCGCAGAATGTTCCGTATGAGATCACCTGTGATTCAACGGTGCGCGATGAGACGATGGCGATGACCCTGACGCTAAGCGGTTCCGTGAGTGATTTTAATCCGGCGGCGGTAAACACCAGCGTGGCGGGACTGGGAATTGAACTCAGGCAGAACAACCAACCCTTTACGTTGGGGTCCACCATTACGGTGAATGAACAATCGATACCTGTTCTGAAAGCCATACCGGTTAAAAAGAGCGGTGCTTCGCTGACAGAAGGCGGCTTCGATGCGACGGCAACATTACAGGTGGATTATCAGTAATGGCTAAAAGACAGGCGTTATTACACGGCGCGGCCTGCATCCTTTGTGGGGCGCTGATATTGCCGGTCTCAGCGGCAGATAACCTGCATTTTTCCGGTAGCCTGGTGGCCAGTCCTTGCACGCTCACGATGCAGGGGACGGGGATTGCCGAAGTCAATTTTTCGTCGCTTGACAGTTCTGATTTCACTCCCGACGGCCAGTCTGCTCGTAAGCCTTTAGTGTTTGAGCTCACGGATTGCGATTCGGCGCTGAGTAACGGGGTGCAGGTGACTTTCACTGGAACCGAAGCGACCGGAATGCGCGGTATCCTGGCCATCGATAGCCACTCAGGCGCTTCCGGGATCGGGATTGGTATTGAAACGCTATCCGGCGTTCCCGTGGGCATGAACGATGAAGAGGGTGCGATATTCACGCTGGTGACGGGGAATAACGCGCTAAGCCTGAATGCCTGGGTACAACGCCTTCCTGGCGAAGATCTGGTTCCGGGAACGTTCTTCGCAAGCGCACTAGTTACATTTGAGTATTTATGATGAAAATAATACGGACTTTATTTTTGCTGCTGATTGCCGTTTATGGCAGTTCGGTAGTGGCTAAACCCATGCTGAAAGCGACGTTTTCAAGTACCACGCTCTATTACGGCATAGGCCCGAGTACCTTCGATCGCTCGATTCTGCTGAATGTGATGGTGGATACACATGACGGAGTATACTATGGCACCTGGCAGCTAGGAGGGGTTTTAAAAAATCGTCCGGTACCCTTACAATCCTGGTCGGGGCCAGAGCCCGCGCCGACGGTTGTGTTACGCGATTTCGATAACAGCGTTGCGCGCTCCAGTTGCCAGAATATGCCAGCGAGTTGGCACTATTGTGGCTCTTTTACCGTGGATATTACGGTACAAAGCGATGACTATGGTTGCCCCTGGCTGGCAACGAGTCGTGTCACTGCTGCTGATGGTATCTCTGGCGAAACGTATTCCCCGCCGGATACGCGCAGCTCAGTTTGCCCGAAAGTTCCCGTTGATACTTTTGATATCTCCTGGGATGCGAACGTTTCGAAACAGAAAACAACCCTCATGCTTGATGCCACCGGTGGCACGGTGAATCGCACGTTACATACCTATTTGATGGAGGGGGGAAAACTTTGCGATGGCAGCAAATTTGACGACCGTGGCGCTTATTGCCGTTTTGTCTCATCGGGTATTACGCTCAATGTGCTGGGCTGCGACCAGTCGAGCGTCACGACCAGCGCCGTTGATCATCCGATAACCGATGTTGAGCTTCATGACATTAATGTAGCGGTGAACACCCGCAACATTGGCTCCGGGCAGTTCACGTCGACCTGTAGCTTTCAGTATATTATTGATGAGCTTTAGGGTGTTTGGTGCGGTTCAGGCTAACCTGCGATGAACCAAAAAAAGCCGGGTGGCGGCTGACGCCTTACCCGGCCTACGTTGTTTTTGGACGTTCTCTTTTACAATTTCGCAAACACCCGGCGCGCGGCGTCAATAGTATTATTAATGTCGTCCATGCTGTGTGCGACCGACATAAAGCCCGCCTCAAACGCCGATGGCGCCAGATATACGCCTTCCTCCAGCATCAGGTGGAAGAAACGCTTAAAGCGTTCCACGTCGCACGCCATCACGTCCTGATAGCAAGTTACGCTCTCAGCGTCGGTGAAGAAAATCCCGAACATGCCGCCGACATGGTTAACCACCAGCGGAATATTCGCTTCTTCGGCAGCTTCCAGCAAACCTTCCGCCAGGCGGGTGGTGAGCTCATCCAGCGTTTCATGAATGCCGGGCTGGGCGACTTCATTCAGGCAGGCGAAACCGGCCGCCATCGCAATCGGGTTGCCGGAAAGGGTGCCCGCCTGGTAAACCGGGCCCGTCGGCGCCAGCGCATCCATTACATCGCGACGACCGCCAAACGCGCCTACCGGCATCCCGCCGCCGATGATTTTACCCAGACAGGTCAGGTCCGGCACGACGCCGTAGTAATCCTGGGCTCCGGCCAGCGCTACGCGAAAACCGGTCATCACTTCGTCGATAATCAGCAGCGCGCCGAACTCATCGCACAAGGCGCGCAGACCTGGCAGAAATTCCGGCAGCGGTGGGACGCAGTTCATATTGCCCGCTACGGGTTCGACGATGATACAGGCGATTTCCTGCGGATATTGTTCAAACGCCGCGCGTACTGACGCCAGATTGTTATAAGTGCAGGTCAGCGTATGTTTCGCGAAATCTGCCGGCACGCCCGGCGAGTTCGGCTGACCAAGCGTCAGCGCGCCAGAACCGGCTTTGACCAGCAGGCAGTCTGCGTGGCCGTGGTAGCAGCCTTCGAATTTGATAATCTTATCGCGGCCAGTAAAACCACGCGCCAGGCGAATCGCGCTCATGGTCGCTTCGGTGCCGGAGTTCACCATGCGCACCATGTCCATGGTCGGCACCAGGTTGGTGACCAGTTCCGCCATTTTCACTTCCATCTCGGTTGGCGCGCCGAAGCTTAAACCGCGCTCCGCAGCTTCGATCACCGCATTGCGGATAGCCGGATGGTTATGCCCCAGTACCATTGGCCCCCAGGAACCGACATAGTCGATATACGCTTTGCCATCGACATCATAAAGATAAGCGCCGTCCGCTTTTTCGATAAACAGCGGGGTACCACCCACGCCAGTGAAGGCGCGAACAGGGGAGTTCACGCCGCCGGGGATCAGCTCGCGGGCCGCGCTATAGAGATTTTCAGACTTACTCATGGAAAGATTCCTGGTTCGTAGAAAAAGTGAATACCCGCTATTCTAAGTTATTCAGAGAAGGTTATGAAAGTTTTACGCATTTGAAACAATACGATTTGCAGGGGATTTTCGCGGCGTTGGCGAGTAGAATGCCGACTTTAGATTTGTATTACCAATTAATGATCTTCTGATGAAAACAGACACTTCCACCTTTTTAGCTCAGCAAATTGTGCGTTTACGGCGCAGAGATCAGATTCGCCGGTTAATGCAGCGGGATAAAACGCCGCTGGCCATCCTGTTCATGGCGGCCGTTGTCGGCACGCTTACCGGACTGGTTGGCGTCGCCTTTGAAAAGGCGGTTTCCTGGGTACAAAACATGCGCATTGGCGCGCTGGTTCAGGTCGCGGACCATGCGTTTTTGCTTTGGCCGCTGGCCTTTATCCTTTCGGCGTTACTGGCGATGGTTGGCTACTTTTTGGTGCGAAAATTTGCGCCGGAAGCCGGCGGCTCGGGTATCCCGGAAATTGAAGGTGCGCTGGAGGAGCTACGTCCGGTGCGCTGGTGGCGCGTGTTGCCGGTGAAATTTATCGGTGGGATGGGAACGTTGGGCGCAGGAATGGTATTAGGGCGCGAAGGGCCAACGGTGCAAATCGGGGGCAACCTGGGGCGCATGGTGCTGGATGTTTTTCGTATGCGCAGCGCCGAAGCGCGGCATACGTTGCTGGCGACCGGCGCGGCGGCGGGGCTCTCTGCGGCGTTTAACGCGCCGCTGGCGGGTATCCTGTTTATTATTGAAGAGATGCGCCCGCAGTTTCGCTACAACCTGATTTCGATTAAAGCGGTGTTTACCGGCGTCATCATGTCGAGCATTGTGTTCCGCATATTTAACGGCGAAGCGCCGATTATTGAAGTCGGCAAACTGTCTGATGCGCCGGTTAACACACTGTGGTTATACCTTATCCTCGGCATTATTTTTGGCTGCGTCGGGCCAGTATTTAATTCGTTGGTGCTGCGTACCCAGGATATGTTTCAGCGCTTTCATGGCGGCGAAATTAAAAAATGGGTGCTTATGGGCGGCGCGATCGGCGGCCTGTGCGGTATTCTGGGGTTGATTGAGCCGGAAGCGGCAGGCGGCGGATTTAACCTTATTCCTATCGCCGCGGCAGGTAATTTTAGCGTCGGGCTACTGCTGTTCATCTTTATTACCCGGGTGGTCACAACGCTGCTTTGCTTTTCTTCCGGCGCGCCGGGGGGCATTTTCGCCCCGATGCTGGCGCTGGGAACGCTGCTTGGTACGGCCTTCGGTATGGCGGCGGCAGTGCTTTTCCCGCAGTATCACCTGGAGGCCGGTACCTTTGCGATTGCCGGGATGGGGGCGCTGATGGCGGCGTCGGTGCGCGCCCCGCTGACGGGGATTGTGCTGGTGCTGGAGATGACCGATAACTACCAGCTCATTTTGCCAATGATTATCACCTGTCTTGGCGCGACACTATTAGCCCAGTTTTTGGGCGGGAAACCGTTATACTCAACCATCCTGGCGCGCACTCTGGCGAAGCAGGATGCGGAACAGGCGGCGAAAAACCAGAATGCGCCTGCGGGCGAGAATACTTGAACGAATTACCAGGGTATTAGATAATGACTGCCAATATTGGGTGAAAATTTATCCAATTACCGATGTCGTTTGGAGCAAAATATGAGTGATGACGTAGCGCTGCCGCTGCAGTTTACCGACGCAGCAGCGAATAAAGTAAAAAGTCTTATCGCTGACGAAGATAACCCGAATCTGAAATTGCGCGTGTATATCACCGGCGGTGGTTGCAGCGGCTTCCAGTATGGTTTTACCTTTGACGATCAGGTTAACGAAGGGGATATGACCATCGAAAAACAGGGCGTTGGCCTGGTGGTTGACCCGATGAGTTTGCAGTATCTGGTGGGTGGTTCGGTCGATTATACCGAAGGCCTGGAAGGTTCCCGCTTCATTGTAACCAACCCGAATGCGAAAAGTACCTGCGGGTGTGGCTCTTCCTTCAGCATTTGATTGCTGTTCGTTGTGCCGGATGGCGACGCGAGCGTCTTATCCGGCCTACAACATCTTTCCTGTAGGCCCGATAAGCGTAGCGCCATCGGGCAAAACAATATCAACGTCCGTTTTCATCCAGGGCAAACGTCGGCAATTTCAAATGCCAGCGAATGGCCGCCAGCCGAATGAACAGCGTGACCACCATACCCATCATGCTGGCGCTTTCCAGCGGTACTGAAAACGTATAAAACGCGGTAGCGTGAACAATCCCGCCGATAATACAGGCCGTGGCATAGATTTCGGTGCGTAGGATCATGGGGATCTCGCGTGCCAGAACATCGCGAATAATCCCGCCGCCGACGCCGGTAATCACGCCCATACAGACAGCCACTAATGGCCCCGTTTCAGCGAGGAAGGCTTTATTCACCCCAATGCCGACAAACACCGCCAGCCCGACCGCATCCAGTACCGGCAACATCCATTTCGGCAGACGTCTTGGCTGACGAACCAGCAGGATGGTCAGCATACTGGTGACCATGGCGACGACCAGATCGGTAGGATCTTTAACCCAGAATACCGGGCCGTTATCCAGCGCCATATCGCGGATTGTCCCGCCGCCGACGGCAGTAACGACGCCGAGCACCAGGACGCCGAACGGGTCCATACGTAATTTCCCGGCCAGCAACACGCCAGAGATAGCAAATACAGCCGTGCCTACAATATCCAGCCAATAGACGAGCATTGTCGAATCCCCACTGGGAGCCTGGTAAGACAGGCTCTAATTCACCTGTGAAAGCGCATTACAGAGTTGTTTTGCGGCGAGGATAATACGCGGGCTTGCGCGTTCAAACCAGTCGCTGTTAAGCGGAATAACCGGAATTTTTAACAGGTTTCCCCAGTATTGTTCAATTTTGAGAATTTCGCCCGCTTTTCCGGCCACGATAATGGCCTGGGGATGCCTTGCCAGCACCTGTTCACGGCTGACTTGCGGCCACGGCACGCGGCTGTCAGCAAAGACGTTTTCTCCGCCGCAGGTCGTCAAAACCTGATGTTGAATAGACCCTTTACCACTGGTAAACAGAGGATTCATGCCAAACTGAAGAAAGACGCGCTTTTTAGCTTTACCGGCATACTCGGCGTTGAGTGCGGCGTACTCGTTTAGCAATGTCTGCGCTGCCTGCTGAGCCTTTTCCGGCTGCGGGCTCCAGGCGGCCAGTTGACGGAGCGTGTCGGCGATCTGTTCGATGGTTACCGCGTCCACCCACATGACCTTAATACCTAATGACGTCAGTTGGTTTACCTGGCGTTCCGCATTACCGCCGTGCCAGGCGACGACCAGATCCGGCTTCAGCGCCACAATGCGTTCCAGATTCATTCCCTGCCAGGTAGAGACCTGTTCTATTTTTTGCGCTTCGGGCGGGTAGTCGGAATAGCTGCTGACGCCAACGGGCGTAATCCCGGCGGCAAAAGCAAGCTCCGTATTGGCGGGAGAGAGGGTAATGACGCGCGGCGCAGCGTAAAGCCACACCGGGAGCGTAAGCAGCAGGGCGACCAGCGCCCTGAACATTTGCTTAACCATGCGCCAGTTTCTGTACCAGCGTTTCGACCATCAGAGTCGACTGTTTCGCCGCCACCGCGAGGAATTCGTCAAAGCTGAGGTGCGATTGCTGATCGGCCACGTCAGAAATAGCGCGTACCACCACGAACGGCACGTTGAAGTTATAGCAGACGTGGGCGATAGCGGTGGCTTCCATCTCTACGGCGACCGCGTCGGGGAAGTTATGCCGAATTTTCGCCAGCCCGACGGAGCCGTTAATAAACGCGTCGCCGCTAACAATAAGGCCGCGTACCGCGTTCAGATTCAACTCTCTGATGCAGGATTCCGCGGCGGCGATCAGTTTGTCATCGGCCTTAAATCCGGCCGGACAGCCCGGTAATTGCCCGTATTCATAGCCGAAAGCGGTCACATCAGCGTCGTGGTAACGCGCTTCGTCAGAGACGACGATATCGCCGACCTTCAGCGTGGACGCCAGACCGCCTGCGGAACCGGTATTGATGATCACGTCCGGCTTGCAGTGCTCCAGAAGCAACGTTGCGCCCAGCGCCGCCGCGACTTTACCGATACCGGATTTCAGCAACGCCACTTCGGTGCCGTTCAACTGGCCAGTGTAAATTTCGCAGCCGCCCAGCGTAATCGTCTGACGGTTGTCAATTTTGTCACGCAGCAGCGTAACTTCTTCTTCCATTGCGCCAATGATGCCGATTTTCATAGATTTACTCGCGATAAGTCAGTTTTGGGGGCATAGTTTATCATGCGCTTATGGGGAAGCGCATTTCTCAGGCGGGGAGAGGATATGGCATCGATCGATTTCCGAAATAAAATTAACTGGCATCGTCGTTATCGTTCACCGCAGGGCGTAAAGACGGAACATGAGATCCTGCGGATTTTTGAAAGCGATCGCGGGCGGATTATCAACTCTCCGGCTATACGCCGTTTGCAGCAAAAAACGCAGGTTTTCCCGCTGGAGCGCAATGCCGCGGTGCGTACTCGCCTGACGCATTCAATGGAGGTGCAACAGGTAGGGCGTTATATCGCGAAAGAGATTTTAAGCCGCCTGAAAGAGCAAAACCGGCTGGAGGAGTACGGTCTGGATACGCTGACCGGTCCCTTTGAAAGTATCGTGGAAATGGCCTGCCTGATGCACGACATCGGTAATCCGCCGTTCGGTCATTTTGGCGAGGCGGCGATCAATGACTGGTTTCGTCAGCGGCTGCATCCGGAAGATGCGGAAAGTCAGCCGCTCACGCATGATCGCTGTGTGGTTTCCTCGCTACGGTTACAGGAAGGCGAAGAAAATCTGAACGATATTCGCCGCAAGGTACGTCAGGATATCTGCCATTTTGAAGGCAATGCACAGGGAATTCGTCTGGTACATACGCTCATGCGGATGAATCTTACCTGGGCGCAGGTTGGCGGAATTTTAAAATATACCCGTCCGGCATGGTGGCGAGGGCCGGTGCCGGATTCCCATCGCTATTTAATGAAGAAACCGGGCTATTATCTTTCTGAAGAGAAGTATATTGCGAGGTTACGTAAAGAACTACAGTTAGCACCTTACAGTCGCTTTCCATTAACGTGGATTATGGAAGCCGCAGATGATATTTCTTATTGTGTCGCCGATCTTGAAGACGCGGTAGAGAAAAGAATCTTTAGCGTTGAGCAGCTTTATCACCATTTATATCACGCGTGGGGCCACCATGAGAAGGATTCGCTGTTTGAGCTGGTGGTAGGAAATGCGTGGGAAAAATCACGCGCCAATACATTAAGCCGCAGTACCGAAGATCAGTTTTTTATGTATTTACGGGTAAATACATTAAATAAACTGGTGCCCTATGCCGCTCAGCGTTTTATTGATAATTTGCCGCAGATTTTTGCCGGTACCTTCAATCAGGCGTTGCTGGAAGATGCCAGCGGTTTTAGCCGCCTGCTTGAACTCTATAAGAATGTGGCGGTTGAACATGTGTTTAGCCATCCGGATGTAGAACAGCTTGAACTACAGGGATACCGGGTGATCAGCGGATTATTAGATATCTATCAGCCGCTATTAAGCCTGTCGCTTAACGACTTTCGCGAGCTGGTGGAAAAAGAACGGTTGAAACGCTTCCCCATAGAATCGCGCTTATTTCAGAAACTTTCTACGCGCCATCGTTTGGCCTACGTGGAAGTCGTCAGTAAATTACCTACGGATTCGGCGGAGTACCCGGTACTGGAATATTATTATCGCTGTCGGTTGATTCAGGATTATATCAGCGGGATGACTGACCTTTACGCATGGGATGAATATCGGCGTTTGATGGCGGTCGAACAGTAAATGGACTTTTGTAAAGATGGACAATAAATTTTTACTTTTTCCAGAAACTTTGTTCCGGAACTTCGCGTTATAAAATGAATCTGACGTACACAGCAATTTTGCGTTACCTGTTAATCGAGATTGAAACACATGAAAAAAACCACATTAGCAATGAGTGCACTGGCTCTGAGTTTAGGTTTGGCATTGTCGCCTCTGTCTGCCACGGCGGCTGAAACGTCCTCTTCAGCAATGACTGCCCAGCAGATGCCAAGCCTGGCACCGATGCTCGAAAAAGTGATGCCATCGGTGGTCAGTATTAATGTAGAAGGTAGCACCACGGTGAATACGCCGCGTATGCCGCGTAATTTCCAGCAGTTCTTTGGCGATGACTCCCCGTTCTGCCAGGACGGTTCTCCGTTCCAGAATTCTCCGTTCTGCCAGGGCGGCGGTAGCGGCGGCAACGGCGGTCAACAACAGAAATTCATGGCGCTGGGCTCCGGCGTAATTATTGACGCCGCGAAGGGCTACGTCGTCACCAACAACCACGTGGTTGATAACGCCAGCGTGATTAAAGTACAGCTTAGCGATGGGCGTAAATTCGATGCTAAAGTGGTAGGCAAAGATCCGCGTTCTGATATCGCGCTGATTCAAATTCAGAATCCGAAGAACCTGACGGCGATTAAGCTGGCGGACTCCGACGCGCTGCGCGTGGGGGATTATACCGTCGCTATTGGTAACCCGTTTGGTCTGGGCGAAACGGTGACGTCAGGTATCGTTTCGGCGCTGGGGCGTAGCGGCCTGAACGTAGAAAATTACGAGAACTTTATTCAGACCGACGCCGCGATTAACCGCGGTAACTCCGGCGGCGCGCTGGTGAACCTGAACGGTGAGCTGATCGGTATTAACACCGCGATTCTGGCGCCGGACGGCGGCAACATCGGTATTGGCTTCGCTATCCCCAGTAACATGGTGAAAAACCTGACGTCGCAGATGGTGGAATACGGCCAGGTGAAACGCGGCGAACTGGGGATCATGGGGACTGAGCTGAATTCCGAATTGGCGAAAGCGATGAAAGTCGATGCCCAGCGTGGCGCGTTCGTCAGCCAGGTGATGCCGAATTCGTCCGCAGCGAAAGCGGGTATCAAAGCCGGGGATGTCATTACCTCGCTGAACGGTAAACCGATCAGCAGTTTTGCGGCGCTGCGCGCTCAGGTCGGCACTATGCCGGTCGGCAGCAAAATCAGCCTCGGTCTGCTGCGTGAAGGTAAAGCGATTACGGTTAATCTGGAACTGCAGCAGAGCAGCCAGAGTCAGGTTGATTCCAGCACCATCTTCAGCGGGATTGAAGGCGCTGAAATGAGCAATAAAGGCCAGGATAAAGGCGTTGTGGTGAGCAGCGTGAAAGCGAATTCACCCGCCGCGCAAATTGGCCTCAAAAAAGGTGATGTGATTATCGGCGCTAACCAGCAGCCGGTGAAAAATATCGCCGAGCTGCGTAAGATTCTCGACAGCAAACCGTCGGTTCTGGCGCTGAATATTCAGCGTGGTGATAGTTCTATTTATTTGCTGATGCAGTAATCACCTTTGTCCCCCTTCCTCCATGGAAGGGGGCAACCCTTTTCTGTGAAACCCCCCACAACTCCATACTTATTTGCACCGTTTTGTGCATTTGCACAATGTCGAGACCTGTCATCTTCCTTATGCTTGTGCTCTGCTCACAGGAGGGATTTATGGCTGGCTGGCATCTTGATACCAAAATGGCGCAGGATATCGTGGCGCGCACTATGCGCATCATCGATACCAATATCAACGTAATGGATGCCCGCGGGCGTATTATCGGCAGCGGCGATCGGGAACGTATTGGTGAATTGCACGAAGGCGCGCTGTTAGTGCTGTCGCAGGGCCGGGTTGTGGATATCGACGACGCCGTGGCGCGACACCTGCACGGGGTGCGTCAGGGGATTAATCTTCCCTTACGCCTTGAGGGCGAAATTGTCGGCGTGATCGGCCTCACCGGCGAACCAGAGCATCTGCGTAAATATGGCGAACTGGTGTGTATGACTGCCGAGATGATGCTGGAACAGTCGCGGTTAATGCACCTTTTGGCGCAGGATAGCCGTTTGCGCGAAGAGCTGGTGATGAACCTGATTCAGGCCGAAGAAAATACGCCGGCGCTGGTGGAATGGGCGCAGCGTTTGGGGATCGATTTGAACCAGCCGCGTGTGGCGGCGGTGGTGGAAGTCGACAGCGGCCAGCTTGGCGTCGATAGCGCAATGGCGGAACTTCAGCAGTTGCAGAATGCGCTTACCACGCCGGAGCGTAACAACCTGATAGCCATTGTTTCTCTCACCGAGATGGTGGTGCTCAAACCCGCCTTAAACTCGTTTGGTCGCTGGGATGCTGAAGATCATCGTAAGCGCGTAGAGCAGCTTATCTCGCGAATGAAAGAGAATGGTCAGCTACGTTTTCGCGTAGCGCTGGGCAATTACTTTACCGGGCCGGGCAGTATTGCACGCTCATACCGCACGGCGCGCACCACGATGATGGTCGGCAAACAGCGGATGCCAGAAAGCCGCAGCTATTTTTATCAGGATTTGATGCTGCCGGTTCTGTTAGATAGCCTGCGTGGCGGCTGGCAGGCCAATGAGCTGGCGCGCCCGCTGATAAAACTCAAAGCGATGGATAACAACGGGTTATTACGTCGGACGCTGACGGCGTGGTTTCGCCATAATGTCCAGCCGCTGGCGACCTCTAAGGCGCTGTTTATTCATCGTAACACGCTGGAATATCGGCTAAATCGTATTTCGGAACTGACCGGGCTGGATTTGGGAAATTTTGACGATCGGCTGTTGCTGTATGTGGCGCTACAATTGGATGAACAGCGTTAAGCCCGGCGGCGCTACGCTTATCAGGCCTACGGGGATATATCTGTAGGCCGGATAAGGCGTAACACGTCGCCATCCGGCAACACACAGCTTACTTACGGGTAAGCTTGTCCAGATCGGCTTCGATTTCACTGATCTTATTCGCGACGACGCTTTCCAGATGGCGCAAGTCGTCGAGGATCTTACGTTTGAGATCGAGTTCTGAGCGGTCGCGCTGGCAGATTTGGTCCAGCTCGTCAATCACATAGCGTAGGTTAGGGCTAATCTCCTGTACTTCTTTATAACCCTGACCGATGCCATCGGCCACCACCGTTTTACGCTGGCGTGGATACTTAAACTTCACGCTTTTAGCAAAGAATTCACCTCTATCCTTTTGAAAATAGATTTTCAGGATATCGTTATTGGCTTCTTGCCGCAGGCTGTAACGATCGATTTCCTCAGGATTGGTAATGCCCAGACTTTTTAGATTGTCATACATAGCGGTATCCTTCATCACACTATAACTTTTGAATAATTAACGAAAAATTGGTTTTTCGCCACCAATGTATACAAAAAAAGCGCGGTTGATCGCAGAAGACGTCTCGGCAACGTCATGAGCAAAAGGGCGGCGGTTATTGATAGCTTAAGTAATTCAACGCGATATTCCGTTTATAGAGAAAGCGTTTGAGGTCAGTGTGGGAAATTGACCGGAGGTAGTGGTCGATAACCTTGAGAGGCGGAGTCTATGTCCGGAACGTATAATGCTACTATTCGCCGGGTGGTGGTTTCCGCCTGGATAGGAAACTCCATTGAATATTATGATTTTCTATTATACGGCCTGGCAAGCGCGCTGGTATTTGGCCCGCTTTTTTTTCCTGGCGCCAGCCCATTGACTGCAACGTTATCTTCTTTTGCCAGTTTCGGCGTGGGATTTATCTCCCGGCCGCTGGGCGCACTATTTTTTGGCAACAGGGGAGATACGCTTGGGCGTAAAAACACGTTATTAATTACGTTAGGGGGGATGGGCGCGGTCACGTTTCTCATCGGTTGCCTGCCTTCTTACGCCAGTATTGGCGCGCTGGCGCCTGCTTTACTGGTTATTCTGCGTTTTCTACAGGGATTTATGGTTGGAGGCGAATGGGGAGGCGCCATGTTGATGGTCGTGGAATATGCTGCTGGAAAGCACCGGGGGCGGTTAAGCGCGCTATCGCAAACAGGAGGACTCACGGGACAATTATTGGCGACAGGCGTATTTATAGTCGTGACCCAATTACCGAAGGAGGCGTTGTTATCGTGGGGATGGCGTATTCCTTTTCTGCTCAGTGCGCTTTTGGTGTTGCCTGGATTATATATGCGTCATCGTCTGGATGAGACGCCTGTCTTCCGTGCGTTTAAAAAGCAGCAGGCCATTAATCATAGGCAGAAAAGAGAAGAAAGGCCGGTGGTCAAAGTAGTACGAGAACAATGGCGCAGCATTTTGCTGATTATAATTCTGCGTTTTGCGGAAAGCGTTCCCTTTTTTCTTGCTACTGTCTTCGCGGTTTCCTGGGCGACAACGCAGCTTGGGATTGCCAGCCTGACTATTCTGTACATTGTAATGTTCACCTGTCTGCTGGCGTATCCCATGCACGTGCTATTTGGCATCATGTCGGATCGGCGTGGCTGCCGTCAGGTGTATATTTTCGGCGCGCTTTTTGTCGCGGCAATGGCTTTTCCCTTTTTCTGGCTGCTGGAAAGCCGTTCGCTCATACTGATGACAATGGGCTACGTTCTGCTTATTAACATTGGTCATAATTCACTGAATGCCGTGCAACCTTCTTTTTTCGCCGGACTGTTTCATCCGCCTGTACGCTACAGCGGTTCATCAATTGGCGCTCAGTTGGGGGCGGTTGTGGCAGGGGGATTCACGCCGTTTATCGCTAAAGCGTTAAGCGCAGTCTATGATAACAGTTGGGCATTGGTTGCCGGTTATGTCGTTTTAACTGCGCTGGCTTCGGCGTTTGCGGCAAAGATTGCGCCGGAAACCGTGTTACCGCATTCGCCGTAATGCAAAGGGGGCTGTCGCCCCCGCTTTTCACTCGCTTAATCAATAGTGCGCAATAATTCGTTAATGCCCACTTTTCCACGCGTTTTGGCGTCGACTTTTTTCACGATCACCGCGCAGTACAAACTGTACTTGCCGTCTTTTGACGGCAGGTTGCCGGAAACGACCACGGAGCCTGCCGGTATGCGGCCATAGTGAACTTCACCGGTTTCGCGATCGTAGATTTTGGTGCTCTGGCCGAGGTATACCCCCATGGAAATGACGGAACCTTCTTCGACAATGACGCCTTCCACGACTTCAGAACGCGCGCCAATAAAGCAGTTGTCTTCAATGATGGTCGGGTTAGCCTGCAGCGGCTCCAGTACGCCGCCGATACCCACGCCGCCGGAAAGGTGAACATTTTTACCAATCTGCGCGCAGGAACCCACCGTCGCCCAGGTGTCAACCATGGTGCCTTCGTCAACGTAGGCGCCGATGTTAACGTAAGACGGCATCAGCACGGTGTTGCGGGCGATAAATGCGCCCTGACGAACGGCCGCAGGCGGAACGACGCGGAAGCCTTCTTTCTGAAAACGCGCTTCGTCGTAATCAGCGAATTTCATCGGGACTTTATCGAAGTAGCGGCTTTCCGCACCGTCGATAACCTGGTTATCGTTAATACGGAAAGAGAGCAGAACCGCTTTCTTCAACCACTGGTGAGTGACCCACTGACCGTCGATTTTTTCTGCGACACGCAGCGCGCCGGAATCAAGTAGAGAAATGACCTGGTTTACCGCCTCTCGGGTCACGGTATCTACATTAGCCGGCGTAATATCGGCGCGGCGCTCAAAAGCGGTCTCAATAACGTTCTGTAACTGCTGCATTGTTAAACTCTTTCATATAAATAAACACACTACCCTTTATCGTTTGGATTGAGGGCCGCTGTCAACCGTTGTTGCACCTCAAGTTGCAGCACATTATTAAGTGCGCGCCGATCCGCTGTGGCGATTATGAATAAATCTTCTACTCGTTCACCAATGGTTGTAATTCGGGCGCCATGAAGCGAAATTCCCAGATCGGCAAAAATTTGTCCGACCCTGGCCAGCAGACCAGGTTGATCGAGCGCGATCAATTCCATGAATGATTTTCTGTCGGTATGGGTGGGCAGAAAATTGACTTCCGTTTCGACCGTAAAGTGCCGTAACTTTGCTGGTTGCCGACGCGGCTGCGGCGGCTGCCAGCTACGCTGCGTAATGGTCTGCTCAAGACCGGTGCGAATAACGTCATGGCGATCCGCCGCCAGCGGGCTGCCGTCTGGTTCCAGAACGATAAACGTATCCATTGCCATGCCGTCGCGAGTGGTAAAGATCTGCGCGTCATGGACGCTTAAATTACGCCTGTCCAGCTCGGCGCAGACGGCGGCAAACAGATAGGGTCTGTCCGGACTCCAGATAAAAATTTCGGTTCCGCCGCGCGTGGCCTGCGGACTGAGCAACACTAACGGTTGGCGCAGATCGTGCTGCAATAAATGGCGTGCGTGCCAGGCGAGCTGATTTGGACTATGACGAACAAAATAGTTAGCGCGACAGCGGGTCCAGATTTTGTGCAGCGCGGCTTCATCAATATTGTCCATTCGCAGCAGCGCCAGCGCCTGAAGCTGATGGTGACGCACGCGCTCACGCATATCCGGCGTATTTTGCATTCCACGCCTGAGCTGTTTTTCAGTGGCGAAGTACAGCTCGCGCAACAGGCTCTGTTTCCAGCTATTCCACAAGGTTTCGTTGGTCGCGCAAATGTCCGCGACGGTCAGGCAGACCAGAAAACGCAGCCGTGTTTCGGTTTGCACCTCTTCGGCAAACTGCTTAATGACTTCCGGATCCTGGATGTCGCGGCGCTGGGCGGTGACTGACATCAGCAGGTGTTGGCGCACCAGCCAGGCGACCAGTTGCGTTTCGCGTGAGTTCAAACCGTGCAGTTCGGCGAAGGTGAGTACATCCTGCGCGCCCAGTACCGAATGGTCGCCGCCGCGTCCTTTCGCAATATCGTGGAACAGCGCGGCGATCAGGATCAGTTCCGGATGGGGAAGCCGCGGCCAGAGATCGACGCATAGCGGATGGCGCTGGCGTGTCTCTTCTTTCGCAAAGCTCTCCAGTTTGAGCATTACGCGGATGGTGTGTTCATCCACCGTGTATGCGTGGAACAGGTCAAACTGCATTTGTCCGACGATGTGCGACCACTGCGGCATATAAGCCCACAGTACGCTGTGGCGATGCATCGGCAACAGACCGCGGCTGACCGCGCCGGGATGGCGTAGCATACTCAGAAACAGAGTGCGCGCCTCCGGGATGTAACACAGCGGTTGGCTCAGGTGGCGGCGGGCGTGGCGCAAATGGCGTAACGTCGTAGAGTAGATGCCGGTGATCGCGCTATTGCGCACCATCATATAAAACATGCGCAGGATCGCTTGCGGTTCGCGGATAAACAGCGTGTCGTCACGCAGATCAATGAGCGTGCCGCGCAGTTGAAACTCATCGTCAACAGGACGCGGTTTTTCATCCGCAGGCAGCGCCAGAATCGCCTCGTCAAATAGCTGAAGCAGCATCTGATTAAGTTCGCTCACCCGACGCGTAACCCGGAAGTAGTCTTTCATCATCCGCTCAACCGGATCATTGCCCTCGCCGCTGTAGTTAAGGCGTTGAGCGACGCTTAACTGGCGGTCGAACAGCAGGCGGTTATCGTAGCGGCTGACCACCAGATGTAGCGCAAAGCGAATGCGCCACAGGATATGCAGGCACTCGTTGAGCTCCGCGCGCTCAGCCGGGGTTAAAAAGCCGAATCCCACCATCTCATCGAGCGAGGTAGCGCCGAAGTGACGTCGGGCGACCCACTGCAATGTATGGATATCGCGCAGGCCGCCGGGGCTGCTTTTAATATCCGGCTCCAGATTATAGCTGGTACCGTGATAGCGCTGGTGGCGCTGGTTCTGCTCTTCTACTTTGGCGGCGTAAAATTTGTCGGACGGCCAAAAACCTTCGCTGAAAATATGTTTTTGTAGTGCCAGAAACAGAGCGACATCACCGATCAGCAGGCGCGTTTCGATGAGGTTTGTCGCAACGGTTAAATCAGACAGACCTTCCAGCAGACACTCTTCCAGCGTACGTACGCTATGCCCGACATCCAGCTTGACGTCCCATAATAAAGTCAGCAGCTCGCCGACCTTTTGCGCCTGTTCATCGGGCAGCTTTTTGCGGCTTAAAATGAGCAGATCAATATCGGAAAGCGGATGCAGTTCGCCGCGTCCATAGCCGCCGACGGCGACCAGCGCCAGATCGGCAATCTGACCGAAACCGGCCTCAATCCACAGGCGTTGCAACAACTGGTCGATAAATTCGGTACGAGCTTCAATAAGCTGTTCAGCACAAATGCCGCTGTCAAATGCCTCTCCCAGCCAGTGTTGAAAGATGTCGATGCGGGCTTTGATACCGGCGACGGTCAGTTCAGCGCGCGGCCAGACGCCAGGGTTTTGCGGCTGGTCAGGGAGGGTGGGGAGTGCGGTATTCGCGTGCTGTTCAGGAAGAGTATTCATATGCGCCACCCATTAAAAAGCCGGATGGTGGCGTGAACGCCTTATCCGGCCTACGTATTTACTCTTCATCCTTCAAGTTGCTTCTACGTTGGCTGCGCTCGTTCACTCCAGTCACGTACTTATGTACGCTCCTGAAGATTCACTCTCTTGCCGCCTTGAGGCAACTCGAATGATTTTGAGTAAAGGTGTAATTTGTAGGCCTGATAAGATGCGAAGGCATCGCCATCAGGCAAAACATTATTCGTCGTGTGTGATGATCGCCGGGATGGTGTCATCTTTACGCAGCGTCAGAATTTCACAGCCGTTTTCCGTTACCACAATAGTATGCTCGTACTGAGCAGACAAGCTGCGGTCTTTGGTTTTTACCGTCCAGCCGTCTTTCATGGTGCGGATACGGTAATCCCCGGCGTTCAGCATCGGTTCAATGGTAAAGGTCATGCCAGGCTGCAACACGACGCCGCCATCGTCTGCATCATAATGCAGCACCTGAGGTTCTTCATGGAAGCCACGACCAATACCGTGTCCGCAGTATTCACGTACCACGGAGAAACCTTCGCCTTCGGCATATTT
Organism: Salmonella sp. SAL03688; assembly: GCF_046551895.1. Classification (NCBI taxonomy): domain Bacteria; kingdom Pseudomonadati; phylum Pseudomonadota; class Gammaproteobacteria; order Enterobacterales; family Enterobacteriaceae; genus Salmonella; species Salmonella sp. SAL03688. The sequence goes on along the minus strand of NZ_JBGDVI010000001.1, from coordinate 35,871 downwards.
CTGGATGGCGGCGCCAATGGTGCGCAGGCGGATGCCCGGTTTCACCATTTTGATGCCCAGATACAGGCTCTCTTGCGTGACGCGGCACAGACGCTCGCCCAGAATGGTCGGTTTGCCGACGATAAACATCTTCGAGGTATCGCCGTGGAATTCATCTTTAATCACGGTCACGTCGATGTTGACGATATCACCATCTTTCAGATGTTTAGCGTCATCCGGAATGCCGTGGCACACCACTTCATTAATAGAAATACAGACGGATTTCGGATAGCCGTGGTAGCCGAGGCAGGCGGAGATCGCGTGTTGTTCGTTAACGATGTAATCGTTACAGATACGGTCCAGTTCGCCGGTGGTGACGCCCGGTTTGATATACGGTTCGATCATTTCCAGCACTTCGGCTGCCAGACGGCCCGCGACGCGCATTTTTTCGATGTCTTCAGATGTCTTGATAGAGATAGCCATGAATTCTGTCCATCAGTGCCGATGATTTCGGCAATAATTGTGTAAGTGCTGACAATGGTATCAGTCAGGGGTGTACCCTGCCAAATTGAGAATCATTCTGAACTTCGCCTTTCGTGCCACAGGTGCGTTGGCGACATTTTTTCACCCCAGTCACTTACTGGCCGTAAGCTCCAGGGGATGCAAAAATTTGCCGCCTGCTTGTAACACGAAATTCATCGTTCAATTCAGCATTGAGTGCCAACAATTATTGGTGTCGGTGGCGTATTTGTGGTATAAAGCGCGCCGGACTTCCGATCCATTCGAAGACTACACACGATGGACGGGAGCGACAAATCTCACTTTGTGTAACAACACACACGTATCGGCACATATTCCGGGGTGCCCTTTGGGGTCGGTAATATGGGATACGTGGAGGCATAACCCCAACTTAATCTATAGAGGTTTTAAATCATGGCAACTGTTTCCATGCGCGACATGCTCAAGGCTGGTGTTCACTTTGGTCACCAGACCCGTTACTGGAACCCGAAAATGAAGCCTTTCATCTTCGGCGCGCGTAACAAAGTTCACATCATCAACCTTGAGAAAACTGTACCGATGTTCAACGAAGCTCTGGCTGAACTGAACAAGATCTCTGCTCGTAAAGGTAAAATCCTTTTCGTTGGTACTAAACGCGCTGCAAGCGAAGCGGTGAAAGAAGCTGCTAACAGCTGCGACCAGTTCTTCGTGAACCATCGCTGGCTGGGCGGTATGCTGACTAACTGGAAAACAGTTCGTCAGTCCATCAAACGTCTGAAAGACCTGGAAACTCAGTCTCAGGACGGTACTTTCGAAAAGCTGACCAAGAAAGAAGCGCTGATGCGTACTCGTGAGCTTGAGAAACTGGAAAACAGCCTGGGCGGTATCAAAGACATGGGCGGTCTGCCGGACGCTCTGTTCGTTATCGATGCTGACCACGAGCACATTGCTATCAAAGAAGCGAACAACCTGGGTATCCCGGTATTTGCTATCGTTGATACCAACTCTGATCCGGACGGCGTTGACTTCGTTATCCCGGGTAACGATGACGCAATCCGTGCTGTTAGCCTGTACCTGGGCGCTGTCGCTGCAACCGTTCGTGAAGGCCGTTCTCAGGATCTGGCTTCCCAGGCGGAAGAAAGCTTCGTAGAAGCCGAGTAATAAGGCTTGATAACTCCCTAAAATAGTTCGAGTTGCAGGAAGGCGGCAAGCTCGAGAATTCCCGGGAGCTTACATCAGTAAGTGTCCGGGATGAGCGAGTGAAGGCAACGCGCCTGCGGCTCGAAATATGAAGGGGAGAGCCCTTATAGACCAGGTAGTATCACGTTTGGTTAGGGGGCCTGTATATGGCCCCCTTTTTCACTTTTATATCTGTGCGGTTTGATGCCGGGCAGATCAAATCTTTCGAGGATTTTAGAATGGCTGAAATTACCGCATCCCTGGTAAAAGAGCTGCGTGAGCGTACCGGCGCAGGCATGATGGATTGCAAAAAAGCGCTGACTGAAGCGAATGGCGACATTGAGCTGGCAATCGAAAACATGCGTAAGTCCGGCGCTATCAAAGCGGCGAAAAAAGCAGGCAACGTGGCTGCTGACGGCGTAATCAAAACCAAAATCGACGGTAACGTCGCTTTCATTCTGGAAGTTAACTGCCAGACTGACTTCGTGGCTAAAGATGCTGGCTTCCAGGCATTTGCTGACAAAGTGCTGGACGCCGCTGTTGCTGGCAAAATCACTGACGTAGAAGTTCTGAAAGCACAGTTCGAAGAAGAGCGCGTTGCTCTGGTAGCGAAAATTGGCGAGAACATCAACATTCGTCGCGTCGCTTCCCTGGAAGGCGACGTTCTGGGTTCTTACCAGCACGGTGCGCGCATCGGCGTTCTGGTTGCCGCTAAAGGCGCTGACGAAGAGCTGGTTAAACAGCTGGCGATGCACGTTGCGGCAAGCAAGCCGGAATTCGTTAAGCCGGAAGACGTGTCTGCTGACGTGGTAGAGAAAGAGTACCAGGTACAGCTGGACATCGCGATGCAGTCCGGTAAGCCGAAAGAAATCGCAGAGAAAATGGTTGAAGGCCGCATGAAGAAATTCACCGGCGAAGTTTCTCTGACTGGTCAGCCTTTCGTCATGGAACCGAGCAAATCTGTTGGCCAACTGCTGAAAGAGCACAACGCTGACGTGACTGGCTTCATCCGCTTTGAAGTGGGCGAAGGCATTGAGAAAGTCGAGACTGACTTTGCAGCAGAAGTTGCTGCGATGTCTAAGCAGTCCTGATTTTCCTGAGGAGCCGCCTGAGGGCGGCTTCTTTTTGCGCCTCTCTTGTAAAATCAGCCGACGCCTGGCGTCTGCGCTGAAATGCGACGTACAATGTCGCCGGAATTAACTCATATCAATCGTTGACAGTCTCAGGAAAGAAACATGGCTACCAATGCAAAACCCGTCTATAAACGCATTCTGCTTAAATTAAGCGGCGAAGCTCTGCAGGGTACGGAAGGCTTCGGTATTGATGCAAGCATACTGGATCGTATGGCTCAGGAGATCAAAGAACTGGTTGAACTGGGTATTCAGGTTGGTGTGGTGATTGGCGGTGGTAACCTGTTCCGTGGCGCGGGTCTGGCAAAAGCGGGGATGAACCGCGTTGTGGGCGACCACATGGGCATGTTGGCCACCGTCATGAACGGCCTGGCAATGCGTGATGCGCTTCACCGCGCCTATGTGAACGCCCGCCTGATGTCGGCAATTCCTTTAAACGGCGTGTGCGACAACTACAGTTGGGCCGAGGCTATTAGCCTGCTGCGTAATAACCGTGTTGTGATTCTGTCTGCAGGTACGGGTAACCCGTTCTTCACTACCGACTCTGCGGCCTGTCTGCGCGGGATCGAAATTGAAGCGGATGTCGTACTGAAAGCGACCAAAGTGGATGGCGTATTCACTGCCGATCCGGCAAAAGATCCTTCCGCGACCATGTACGATCAGCTGACCTACAGCGAAGTGCTGGATAAAGAGCTGAAAGTGATGGATCTGGCGGCGTTCACGCTGGCTCGTGACCACAAACTGCCGATTCGTGTTTTCAACATGAACAAACCAGGCGCGCTGCGTCGTGTGGTGATGGGCGAAAAAGAAGGGACGTTAATCACGGAATAATTCCCGTGAGCGCCAAATACGGGTAAGATTCTGTTCTATTGACGGGTCTTATTACCTGGCAGAAATTAAACGAGACTATACTTAGCACATCTTTGTATTGTGTGACCGTCTGGTCTGACTGAGACTAGTTTTCAAGGATTCGTAACGTGATTAGCGATATCAGAAAAGATGCTGAAGTACGCATGGAAAAATGCGTTGAAGCGTTCAAAACCCAAATCAGCAAAGTGCGCACGGGTCGTGCTTCTCCCAGCCTGCTGGATGGTATTGTCGTAGAATACTATGGCACTCCGACCCCGCTGCGCCAGTTGGCAAGCGTAACGGTAGAAGACTCCCGTACCTTAAAAATTAACGTGTTTGACCGTTCTATGGGGCCAGCCGTTGAAAAAGCGATCATGGCGTCAGACCTCGGTTTGAATCCAAGCTCTGCGGGCACCGACATTCGCGTTCCGCTGCCGCCGCTGACCGAAGAACGTCGTAAAGATCTGACGAAAATTGTCCGTGGCGAAGCGGAGCAGGCGCGTGTCGCCGTTCGTAACGTCCGCCGTGATGCGAACGATAAAGTAAAAGCTCTGCTGAAAGATAAAGCGATCAGTGAAGATGACGATCGTCGCTCTCAGGAAGAAGTACAGAAAATGACCGACGCGGCAATTAAGAAAGTTGATGCGGCGTTGGCAGATAAAGAAGCAGAACTGATGCAGTTCTGATTGATCTGTACGCAGATATAAACTCATTCCACCGCTAAACCTGGCGGATGAGTGGTGTACAAAGCGCCGCGCAGAAGACATTATCAGGTCTCCTGTGCGGCGCTTTGCTTTTTATTCCGTTTCAACACTTCTGGACGTTTCATGAAGCAATTAACCATTCTGGGCTCGACCGGCTCTATTGGTTGCAGCACACTGGACGTGGTGCGCCATAATCCTGATAGCTTCCGCGTTATCGCGCTGGTGGCGGGTAAAAATGTCGCCCGCATGGCGGAGCAGTGCCTGGAGTTCTCGCCGCGTTATGCCGTGATGGACGATACGTCGAGCGCAGAACAGCTCAAAATAATGCTTCAGCAGCATGGCAGCCGCACCGAGGTTCTGAGCGGTCAGCAGGCTGCCTGTGAGATGGCGGCGCTTGATGAGGTCGGGCATGTGATGGCGGCCATTGTGGGCGCGGCTGGTTTACTGCCGACCCTGGCGGCGATTCGCGCAGGGAAGACGATTCTGCTGGCGAATAAAGAATCGCTGGTGACCTGCGGGCGGCTGTTTATGGACGAAGTAAAACGCAGCAACGCCCGGCTTTTACCCGTCGATAGCGAACATAACGCGATTTTTCAGAGTTTGCCGCAATCTATTCAGCATAATCTGGGATACGCTGACCTTGAGCAAAATGGCGTAACGTCGATTTTGCTTACCGGGTCTGGTGGCCCGTTTCGTGAAACGCCAATGTGCGATCTGGCAGCGATGACGCCGGATCAGGCATGTCGTCATCCGAACTGGTCGATGGGGCGAAAAATCTCCGTCGACTCCGCCACCATGATGAATAAAGGTCTGGAATACATTGAAGCGCGTTGGTTATTTAATGCCAGCGCACGTCAGATGGAAGTGTTGATCCATCCGCAATCGGTCATTCATTCGATGGTGCGTTATCAGGACGGCAGCGTCCTGGCGCAGCTTGGAGAACCTGACATGCGTACGCCTATTGCGCATACGATGGCATGGCCGAATCGCGTCACGTCCGGCGCGCAGCCGCTTGATTTTTGCAAACTCAGCGCGCTGACGTTTAGCGCGCCAGATTATCAGCGTTATCCGTGCCTGAAGCTGGCGATGGAGGCGTTTGAGCAAGGTCAGGCGGCAACGACGGCGCTCAATGCGGCAAACGAAATCACCGTTGCCGCGTTTCTGGCGCAACAGATTCGTTTTACCGATATCGCCGGGCTCAATTTAGCGGTGCTGGAGAGGATGGATTTACAGGAACCGGCAAGCGTTGAGGACGTATTGCAGGTTGACGCCATCGCGCGTGAAGTAGCCAGAAAACAAGTGATACGGCTCTCACGCTGACGATTATCCCGCGACAGAAGATCGTGCTATTTGTTAGCGTTGGGCTTCGGTGATATAGTCTGCGCCACCTGATCGCAGGTTTTTGGCTTTTTTCGGTCAGGTTAGCCGTGGTTTTACACGGCTTTTTTGTGGATACACAAAATCAGTCAGGACGCATCGGGACGGCAGGCGAATACGTTCCCGGCGTGCGCAGACAGCGCACGACAGGGGCGATGACGCGCAGTCATCCGCGAAGCGAACCGAAGAGAATGTGTATAAAGGCTTCAGTATTCCTGAGTACCGCTAAATCCTTTCAGGGACAAAAAACGCGTTATGTTGTCTGCAACTCAACCAGTAAGCGAAAATTTGCCAGCGCATGGCTGCCGTCATGTTGCAATAATTATGGATGGCAATGGTCGCTGGGCGAAAAAGCAAGGGAAGATCCGGGCCTTTGGGCATAAAGCCGGTGCGAAGTCCGTCCGGCGAGCGGTCTCTTTTGCTGCCAATAACGGTATTGATGCGTTAACGCTGTATGCCTTTAGTAGTGAAAACTGGAACCGACCGGCGCAGGAAGTGAGCGCGTTAATGGAGCTGTTTGTGTGGGCGCTGGATAGCGAAGTCAAAAGCCTGCACCGCCATAACGTTCGCCTGCGTATTATCGGCGATATCAGCCGATTCAACTCACGTTTACAAGAACGTATTCGCAAATCAGAAGCGCTTACCGCCCATAATACGGGTCTAACGCTGAATATCGCTGCGAATTACGGCGGACGTTGGGATATTGTCCAGGGAGTCCGACAACTGGCGGAACAGGTGCAGGCTGGAGTGCTGCGCCCCGATCAGATTGATGAAGAGAGACTAGGCCAGCAAATCTGTATGCATGAGCTGGCGCCTGTGGATTTAGTAATTAGGACTGGGGGAGAGCATCGCATTAGTAACTTTTTGCTTTGGCAAATTGCCTATGCCGAACTTTACTTTACGGATGTTCTTTGGCCCGATTTCGATGAACAAGACTTTGAAGGTGCGCTGCATGCCTTTGCTAATCGAGAGCGTCGTTTCGGCGGTACCGAGCCTGGTGATGACAAAGCCTGATGGGGGTTGCTTTTGCTGAAGTATCGCCTGATTTCTGCTTTTGTGTTAATACCCGCGGTCATCGCTGCGCTTTTTTTATTGCCGCCGGTGGGGTTCGCCATTATTACGCTGGTTGTCTGTATGCTGGCCGCGTGGGAATGGGGACAGTTAAGCGGTTTCGCCGCGCGTTCACAGCGGGTTTGGCTGGCGGTGCTGTGTGGTCTGTTATTGGCGCTGATGCTATTTTTGTTGCCTGAGTATCATCACAACATTCGTCAACCGCTGGTTGAGATGTCGCTTTGGGCATCGTTAGGATGGTGGGTTGTCGCGCTACTGCTGGTGCTATTTTATCCCGGTTCGGCGGCAATCTGGCGCAACTCAAAAACATTGCGTCTCATTTTCGGTTTGTTAACTATTGTGCCATTTTTCTGGGGCATGCTGGCGCTGCGCGCCTGGCACTATGACGAGAATCATTACAGTGGCGCAATATGGCTACTCTATGTCATGATCCTGGTCTGGGGAGCGGACTCTGGCGCGTATATGTTTGGTAAATTGTTTGGCAAACATAAGCTGGCGCCGAAGGTTTCCCCGGGTAAAACCTGGCAAGGGTTTATCGGCGGGCTTGCTACGGCTGCCGTGATCTCATGGGGTTACGGTATGTGGGCGAATCTGAATGTTGCGCCTGTTATCTTGCTGATTTGCTCTGTGGTGGCGGCTCTGGCTTCTGTACTGGGCGACCTCACCGAGAGTATGTTTAAGCGCGAAGCAGGAATTAAGGATAGCGGCCACTTGATTCCAGGCCATGGCGGCATTCTGGACCGAATTGACAGCCTGACGGCTGCCGTACCGGTCTTTGCTTGCCTGTTGTTACTGGTGTTCAGGACGCTCTAACGGAAGGTTTTATGCTGAGTATTCTCTGGAATCTGGCTGCATTCATCATCGCACTGGGCGTGCTGATCACTGTGCATGAATTTGGTCATTTCTGGGTTGCCCGGCGCTGCGGTGTGCGAGTTGAGCGCTTTTCCATCGGTTTTGGCAAAGCGCTCTGGCGTCGTACCGATCGGTACGGCACCGAGTATGTCATCGCCCTGATCCCGCTGGGCGGCTACGTCAAAATGCTGGATGAACGCGCCGAACCGGTAGCGCCGGAATTGCGTCGTCACGCCTTCAATAACAAAACGGTGGGCCAGCGCGCCGCAATTATTGCCGCAGGTCCGGTTGCGAACTTCATTTTTGCTATCTTTGCTTACTGGCTGGTCTTTATCATCGGCGTCCCTGGCGTTCGTCCGGTCATTGGTGAAATAACGCCCAACTCGATTGCTGCGCAGGCGCAAATTGCGCCTGGTACGGAACTTAAAGCCGTTGATGGTATCGAAACCCCTGATTGGGATGCCGTGCGTTTACAACTGGTGTCCAAAATTGGCGATCAGCAGACGACGGTGAGCGTCGCGCCGTTTGGTAGCGACCAGCGGCAGGACAAAACGCTTGATTTACGTCACTGGGCATTTGAGCCTGATAAGCAAGATCCTGTATCTTCTTTAGGGATTCGGCCCCGCGGGCCACAGATTGAACCGGTACTGTCAGAAGTGCAGGCGAATTCCGCAGCCAGTAAAGCGGGTTTGCAAGCAGGCGACAGGATCGTTAAAGTCGATGGTCAGCCGTTAACGCAGTGGATGAAATTCGTGACGTTTGTACGCGATAATCCCGGTAAGCCGTTAGCGTTAGAGATTGAAAGGCAGGGGAGCGCCTTGTCGTTGACGTTAACGCCGGATACGAAATCGGTTAACGGAAAGGCGGAAGGGTTTGCAGGCGTGGTGCCTAAAATTATTCCTCTGCCGGAAGAGTACAAGACTATACGCCAGTATGGGCCTTTTAGCGCCATCCTCGAAGCCACGGATAAGACGTGGCAGTTGATGAAGCTGACGGTCAGTATGCTGGGTAAATTGATAACCGGTGATGTGAAACTGAACAACCTCAGTGGGCCGATTTCTATCGCTCAGGGGGCTGGGATGTCAGCGGAGTTCGGGGTGATTTATTACCTGATGTTCCTTGCGCTAATCAGCGTGAACTTAGGGATAATCAACCTGTTTCCGCTGCCCGTTCTTGACGGGGGTCATCTGCTGTTCCTGGCGATTGAAAAGCTTAAGGGCGGGCCGGTATCCGAGCGGGTTCAAGACTTTAGTTATCGCATTGGCTCGATTTTGCTGGTGTTGTTAATGGGGCTTGCACTTTTCAATGATTTCTCTCGGTTGTAAGAGAGTTAGTTAGGAAGAACGCATAATAACGATGGCGATGAAAAAGTTGCTCATAGCGTCGCTGCTGTTCAGCAGCGCCACCGTATACGGTGCTGAAGGGTTCGTAGTGAAGGACATTCATTTCGAAGGCCTGCAGCGAGTCGCCGTTGGTGCGGCTCTCCTCAGTATGCCGGTGCGCACAGGCGACACGGTTAATGATGAAGATATCAGTAACACCATTCGCGCTCTGTTCGCCACCGGCAACTTTGAGGACGTCCGCGTCCTGCGCGATGGTAATACCCTTCTGGTTCAGGTAAAAGAACGTCCGACCATTGCCAGCATCACTTTCTCCGGGAACAAGTCGGTGAAAGATGACATGCTCAAGCAAAACCTCGAAGCGTCTGGCGTACGTGTTGGCGAGTCTCTGGATCGCACCACGTTGTCTGATATCGAAAAAGGTCTGGAAGACTTTTACTATAGCGTAGGTAAATACAGCGCCAGCGTTAAGGCGGTCGTCACGCCGCTGCCGCGCAACCGTGTTGATCTTAAACTGGTGTTCCAGGAGGGCGTATCGGCGAAGATCCAACAGATCAACATCGTCGGTAACCATGCCTTTAGCACCGAAGAACTCATTTCTCATTTCCAGTTGCGTGACGAAGTGCCGTGGTGGAACGTCGTCGGCGATCGTAAATACCAGAAACAGAAGCTGGCGGGCGACCTTGAAACCTTGCGCAGCTACTATCTGGATCGCGGCTACGCGCGTTTCAATATTGACTCCACGCAAGTGAGTCTGACGCCGGATAAGAAAGGGATCTACATCACCGTCAATATCACCGAAGGCGATCAGTACAAGCTTTCCGGGGTTCAGGTGAGCGGTAACCTGGCCGGACATTCCGCTGAAATTGAGAAACTGACGAAAATTGAACCGGGCGAGCTCTATAACGGCACCAAAGTGACCAAAATGGAAGATGACATCAAAAAGCTTCTGGGTCGCTATGGTTACGCCTATCCGCGCGTGCAGTCACAGCCTGAAATTAACGATGCTGACAAAACCGTAAAACTGCGCGTAAACGTCGATGCGGGCAACCGTTTCTACGTGCGTAAGATCCGCTTTGAAGGCAACGACACCTCAAAAGATTCCGTTCTGCGCCGTGAAATGCGCCAGATGGAAGGGGCGTGGCTGGGCAGCGACCTGGTTGACCAGGGGAAAGAGCGTCTGAACCGTCTCGGCTTCTTTGAAACCGTCGACACCGACACGCAGCGCGTTCCGGGTAGCCCGGATCAGGTTGATGTGGTGTACAAGGTGAAAGAGCGCAACACCGGTAGCTTTAACTTCGGTATCGGTTACGGTACAGAAAGCGGCGTTAGCTTCCAGGCCGGCGTTCAGCAGGACAACTGGTTAGGTACCGGTTATTCCGTGGGGATTAACGGTACCAAAAACGACTACCAGACCTACAGCGAACTGTCCGTTACTAACCCATACTTTACCGTTGACGGCGTGAGCCTCGGTGGTCGTATCTTCTATAACGACTTTGAAGCGGATGATGCCGACCTGTCCGACTATACCAACAAGAGTTACGGTACGGATGTGACGCTTGGCTTCCCCATCAACGAGTACAACACGTTGCGTGCTGGTCTGGGTTATGTCCATAACAAACTGTCCAACATGCAGCCGCAGATCGCGATGGATCGTTATCTTGAATCGATGGGCGACCCTGATGCCAGCGATTTTGCTGCCGACGACTTCACCTTTAACTACGGCTGGACCTATAACAAGCTTGACCGTGGGTATTTCCCGACGGACGGCTCGCGAGTCAACCTGACGGGTAAGGTGACGATCCCAGGTTCCGACAACGAATACTACAAAGTGTCGCTGGATACCGCGACCTATGTGCCTATTGATAACGACCACAAGTGGGTGGTTCTGGGGCGTACTCGTTGGGGTTACGGCGATGGTTTAGGCGGCAAGGAAATGCCGTTCTATGAGAACTTCTATGCCGGTGGTTCCAGTACCGTGCGTGGTTTCCAGTCGAATACTATCGGCCCGAAAGCGGTCTATAAAAATGGCGCCCACACTAGTTGGGACGATGATGATGATTACGAAGACTGTACTCAGGAATCAGGCTGTAAATCAGATGATGCGGTAGGTGGTAATGCCATGGCTGTCGCCAGCCTGGAATTTATTACCCCGACGCCGTTCATCAGCGAAAAGTATGCCAACTCGGTTCGTACCTCCTTCTTCTGGGATATGGGTACCGTTTGGGATACGAACTGGGATCCGTCATCTGCGCCGTCAGATGTACCGGATTACAGCGATCCAGGCAACATCCGTATGTCCGCGGGTATCGCATTACAATGGATGTCCCCATTGGGGCCGTTGGTCTTCTCCTACGCCCAGCCGTTTAAAAAGTACGATGGAGACAAAGCCGAGCAGTTCCAGTTTAACATTGGTAAAACCTGGTAATTGTTCACTGCAAAGGAATGCATTGGTAGTGTAGCGATGACTTTTGGCGATGCCCCCAGGGATCGCCAGGCCACGCAAAGAGCTGTACCTTCGGGTGCAAATGGGATGGTAAGGAGTTTATTGTGAAAAAGTGGTTATTAGCTGCAGGTCTTGGTTTGGCGATGGTAACGTCCGCACAGGCTGCTGACAAAATTGCAATCGTCAACATGGGTAATCTGTTCCAACAGGTTGCGCAGAAGACGGGTGTATCCAATACACTGGAAAACGAATTTAAAGGCCGTGCGGCTGAACTGCAAAAAATGGAAACCGATCTGCAATCTAAAATGCAGCGTCTGCAATCCATGAAAGCAGGTAGCGATCGTACTAAGCTGGAAAAAGACGTGATGTCTCAGCGCCAGACTTTCGCACAAAAAGCGCAGGCTTTTGAGAAAGATCGCGCTCGTCGTTCCAACGAAGAACGCAACAAACTGGTGACTCGTATCCAGACTGCGGTGAAAAAAGTGGCTAACGACCAGAGTATCGATCTGGTGGTAGACGCAAACACCGTTGCTTACAACAGCAGCGATGTGAAAGACATCACCGCTGACGTACTGAAACAGGTTAAATAAGTAATGCCTTCAATTCGACTGGCTGACTTAGCAGAACAGTTGGATGCAGAATTACACGGTGATGGCGATATCGTCATCACCGGCGTTGCGTCCATGCAATCTGCAACAACAGGCCACATTACGTTTATGGTAAATCCTAAGTACCGTGAACACTTAGGTTTATGCCAGGCTTCTGCGGTTGTCATGACGCAGGACGATCTTCCTTTTGCTAAGAGCGCGGCGCTGGTAGTTAAAAATCCCTACCTGACCTACGCGCGCATGGCGCAAATTTTAGATACTACGCCGCAGCCCGCGCAGAATATCGCGCCAAGTGCCGTGATTGATGCGACGGCAACGCTGGGTAGCAATGTTTCAGTCGGCGCGAATGCGGTGATTGAATCTGGCGTACAACTGGGCGATAACGTGGTTATCGGCGCAGGCTGTTTCGTCGGAAAAAATAGCAAAATCGGGGCGGGTTCACGCTTGTGGGCGAACGTAACGATTTACCACGACATTCAGATCGGTGAGAATTGCCTGATCCAGTCCAGTACGGTGATCGGCGCGGACGGTTTTGGCTACGCTAACGATCGTGGCAACTGGGTGAAGATCCCACAACTGGGCCGGGTCATTATTGGCGATCGTGTCGAGATCGGCGCTTGTACCACCATTGACCGTGGCGCGTTGGATGATACTGTTATTGGCAATGGCGTGATTATTGATAATCAGTGCCAGATTGCACATAACGTCGTGATTGGCGACAATACGGCAGTTGCCGGTGGCGTCATTATGGCGGGTAGCCTGAAGATTGGCCGTTACTGCATGATTGGCGGCGCCAGCGTGATCAATGGGCATATGGAAATATGCGACAAAGTCACGGTAACTGGCATGGGTATGGTGATGCGTCCCATCACGGAACCGGGCGTCTACTCCTCAGGCATTCCGCTGCAACCCAACAAAGTATGGCGTAAAACTGCTGCACTGGTGATGAACATTGATGATATGAGCAAGCGTCTCAAAGCGATTGAGCGCAAGGTTAATCAACAAGACTAACGTTCCGCCTTGTAGTTGCCATTCTTTTCCGGCCTGTCACATTCATACGATTGCGGCAGGCCGTGTTATTATTGCCTTTTTGTATATTTGGACAGGAAGAGTATTTTGACTACTAACACTCATACTCTGCAGATTGAAGAGATTTTAGAGCTTCTGCCGCACCGTTTTCCGTTTTTACTGGTCGATCGCGTGCTGGACTTTGAAGAAGGTCGTTTTCTGCGTGCGGTGAAAAATGTCTCCGTCAACGAGCCGTTTTTCCAGGGACACTTCCCGGGCAAACCGATTTTGCCAGGCGTGCTGATTCTGGAAGCGATGGCGCAGGCAACCGGTATTCTGGCGTTTAAAAGCGTTGGTAAACTGGAACCTGGCGAACTGTATTATTTCGCGGGTATTGATGAAGCGCGCTTTAAGCGTCCGGTGGTGCCAGGCGATCAGATGATCATGGAAGTCACTTTCGAGAAAACGCGCCGTGGCCTGACCCGCTTTAAAGGGGTTGCGCTGGTCGACGGTAAAGTCGTGTGCGAAGCAACCATGATGTGTGCTCGTAGCCGGGAGGCCTGATTCGTGATTGATAAATCCGCCTTTATTCATCCTACCGCCATTGTGGAAGATGGCGCTGTAATTGGCGCTAATGCCCACATTGGTCCCTTTTGTATTGTTGGGCCGCAGGTCGAAATTGGTGAGGGAACCGTACTGAAGTCTCATGTGGTCGTGAATGGTCAAACCAAAATCGGCCGTGACAACGAGATTTATCAGTTTGCCTCCATCGGTGAAGTGAACCAGGATCTGAAATATGCGGGTGAGCCGACCCGTGTGGAAATTGGCGATCGTAACCGCATCCGCGAAAGCGTCACCATTCATCGTGGTACAGTGCAGGGCGGTGGGTTGACGAAGGTGGGTAGCGATAACCTGCTGATGATCAATGCGCATGTCGCACATGATTGTACGGTAGGTAATCGCTGTATCCTCGCCAACAACGCCACGCTGGCGGGGCACGTATCAGTCGATGATTTTGCGATCATCGGCGGTATGACGGCAGTTCATCAATTCTGCATTATCGGTGCGCATGTGATGGTCGGCGGCTGCTCCGGCGTGGCGCAGGATGTCCCTCCGTATGTGATTGCGCAGGGTAACCATGCGACGCCGTTCGGGGTAAATATCGAAGGGCTGAAGCGTCGCGGCTTTAGCCGTGAAGGGCTGGTGGCGATTCGTAATGCCTACAAACTGTTGTACCGCAGTGGTAAAACGCTCGACGAAGCGAAGCTGGAAATCGCTGAACTTGCTGAAAAGCATCCGGAAGTGAAGGCGTTTACCGAGTTCTTTGAGCGTTCAACGCGCGGTCCGATTCGTTAATGGCGGCACAGCGTCCTTTAACGATTGCCCTGGTCGCCGGTGAAACGTCCGGCGATATTCTTGGCGCAGGCTTAATTCGTGCGCTGAAAGCGCGCGTACCCAACGCCCGCTTTGTGGGCGTTGCGGGGCCGCGTATGCAGGCCGAAGGGTGTGAAGCCTGGTACGAAATGGAAGAGCTGGCGGTCATGGGCATTGTTGAAGTGCTCGGACGTTTACGCCGTTTGTTGCATATCCGCGCCGATCTGACCCGCCGTTTTACCGAACTCAAGCCCGATGTCTTTGTCGGGATTGACGCCCCTGATTTCAATATTACCCTCGAAGGTAATCTGAAAAAACAAGGGATTAAGACCATTCATTATGTCAGCCCGTCCGTTTGGGCCTGGCGACAGAAACGCGTTTTCAAAATAGGCAGATCCACCCATATGGTGCTGGCTTTTCTGCCTTTCGAAAAAGCGTTTTACGATAAATTTAACGTCCCGTGCCGCTTTATCGGTCACACCATGGCGGATGCCATGCCGCTGGACCCGGATAAAAATGCGGCGCGCGACGTGCTGGGTATCCCGCATGACGCCCATTGTCTGGCGCTACTGCCAGGCAGCCGTGGCGCGGAAGTGGAAATGCTCAGCGCCGACTTCCTGAAAACCGCGCAATTGCTGCGACAGCGCTATCCCGATCTGGAAGTGGTCGTGCCGCTGGTAAACGCGAAACGCCGCGAGCAGTTTGAAAAAATTAAAGCGGAGGTTGCGCCGGATCTCGCCGTTCATTTGCTGGACGGCATGGCGCGCGAGGCGATGATCGCCAGCGACGCGGCTCTGCTGGCCTCGGGTACGGCGGCGCTGGAGTGTATGCTGGCAAAATGCCCGATGGTCGTGGGATATCGTATGAAGCCCTTCACTTTCTGGCTGGCGAAACGTCTGGTGAAAACGGAGTATGTGTCTTTGCCTAACCTGCTGGCGGGAAGGGAATTAGTCAAAGAGCTGTTGCAGGAAGAGTGCGAACCGCAAAAACTCGCCGAAGCGCTGTTGCCGCTACTGGCGAACGGTAAAACCAGCCATGCGATGCACGACACCTTCCGTGAACTGCATCAGCAGATCCGCTGTAATGCCGATGAGCAGGCGGCAGATGCCGTCCTGGAGTTAGCACAATGATCGAATTTGTTTATCCACACACCCATTTAGTGGCGGGTGTGGATGAAGTGGGCCGTGGCCCGCTGGTGGGCGCCGTAGTGACCGCCGCCGTGATCCTCGATCCGGCTCGTCCGATCGTCGGTCTGAATGATTCCAAAAAATTGTCTGAAAAGCGTCGTCTGTCATTGTATGACGAGATTAAAGAAAAGGCGTTAAGCTGGAGTCTGGGACGCGCGGAAGCGCATGAAATTGATGAGTTGAATATTTTGCACGCCACCATGCTCGCCATGCAGCGCGCTGTCGCTGGTCTGCATATTGCGCCAGAATATGTGCTGATCGACGGCAATCGCTGTCCGGCGCTGCCTGTGCCGTCAATGGCCGTGGTGAAAGGCGACAGCCGCGTGGCGGAGATTAGCGCGGCGTCTATTCTGGCGAAAGTCACCCGCGATGCAGAAATGGCGGCGCTGGATATCGTTTTTCCTCAGTATGGCTTTGCGCAGCACAAAGGCTATCCAACCGCTTTTCATCTGGAAAAGTTGGCCCAGTATGGCGCGACGGCGCACCACCGACGCAGTTTTGCGCCTGTTAAACGCGCTCTGGGACTTGTGTCCTGATTCTTGTATCGAGAAATCTGAAGATGTCTGAACCACGTTTCGTTCACCTGCGGGTGCACAGCGACTACTCTATGATCGATGGGCTGGCGAAGACCGGGCCGCTGGTGAAAAAGGCGGCCTCATTAGGTATGCCTGCGCTGGCGATCACCGATTTTACCAACCTCTGCGGTCTGGTGAAGTTCTACGGAGCGGGTCATGGCGCGGGCATTAAACCCATCGTCGGGGCGGACTTTAATGTTCACAACGAACTGCTGGGAGATGAGCTGACTCATCTGACGGTACTGGCGGCGAATAATACGGGATACCAGAACCTGACGTTGCTGATCTCGAAAGCGTATCAGCGCGGCTACGGCGCGGCAGGCCCGATTATCGAGCGCGACTGGCTGGTAGAGCTTAAAGAAGGTTTGATCCTGATTTCCGGCGGACGCATGGGCGACGTAGGCCGCTGTCTGCTACGCGGCAACCAGGCGCTGGTGGAGGAGTGCGTTGCTTTCTATGAAACGCATTTTCCCGATCGCTACTTTCTGGAACTGATCCGCACCGGCAGACAGGATGAAGAGACCTATCTCCATGCTGCGGTTGAACTGGCTGAGGCACGTGGTTTGCCGGTTGTTGCGACAAACGATGTCCGTTTCCTTGAAAGCGATGATTTTGACGCCCATGAGATTCGTGTCGCGATCCACGACGGTTTCACCCTCGACGATCCTAAACGTCCACGCAATTATTCACCGCAGCAGTATATGCGCAGTGAAGAAGAAATGTGCGAGCTGTTCTCCGATATTCCGGAGGCGCTGGAAAATACGGTGGAGATTGCCAAACGCTGCAACGTAACGGTGCGTCTGGGTGAATATTTCCTGCCGCAGTTCCCGACCGGCGATATGACCACCGAAGATTATCTGGTCAAAAAAGCGAAAGAGGGGCTGGAAGAGCGTCTGGCTTTCCTGTTTCCGGACGAAGAAGAGCGCAAAAAGCGTCGCCCGGAATATGACGAGCGTCTGGATATTGAACTACAGGTTATCAACCAGATGGGCTTCCCTGGCTACTTCCTCATCGTGATGGAGTTTATCCAGTGGTCAAAAGATAACGGCGTGCCGGTAGGGCCGGGACGTGGTTCCGGGGCTGGTTCGCTGGTGGCCTACGCGCTGAAAATTACCGACCTTGATCCGCTGGAGTTTGACCTGCTGTTCGAACGTTTCCTGAACCCGGAACGTGTCTCGATGCCTGACTTCGACGTTGACTTCTGTATGGAGAAACGCGACCAGGTGATTGAGCACGTCGCAGACATGTACGGGCGTGATGCGGTATCGCAGATTATCACCTTCGGTACGATGGCGGCGAAAGCCGTTATCCGCGATGTGGGCCGTGTGCTGGGGCATCCGTACGGTTTTGTGGATCGTATCTCGAAGCTGGTGCCGCCCGATCCGGGAATGACGCTGGCAAAAGCCTTTGAAGCGGAACCGCAACTGCCGGAAATTTACGAGGCGGACGAAGAGGTCAAAGCGCTGATCGATATGGCGCGTAAGCTCGAAGGTGTCACGCGTAACGCCGGTAAGCACGCTGGCGGCGTGGTCATCGCGCCGACCAAAATTACCGACTTTGCGCCGCTGTACTGCGATGAAGAGGGCAAGCATCCGGTTACCCAGTTTGATAAAAGCGACGTGGAATATGCCGGGCTGGTGAAGTTCGACTTCCTCGGTTTGCGTACGCTGACCATCATCAACTGGGCGCTGGAGATGATCAACAAGCGGCGCGAGAAAAACGGCGAGCCGCCGCTGGATATCGCCGCCATTCCGCTGGATGACAAGAAAAGCTTCGACATGCTGCAGCGCTCGGAAACCACGGCGGTCTTCCAGCTTGAATCGCGCGGCATGAAAGATCTGATCAAACGTCTGCAGCCGGACTGCTTTGAAGATATGATCGCGCTTGTGGCCCTGTTCCGTCCCGGTCCGTTGCAGTCAGGGATGGTAGACAACTTTATCGACCGTAAGCACGGTCGTGAAGAACTCTCTTACCCGGACGTTCAGTGGCAGCATGAAAGCCTGAAGCCGGTACTGGAGCCGACCTACGGCATCATTCTGTATCAGGAACAGGTGATGCAGATTGCCCAGGTACTTTCCGGGTATACTCTCGGCGGCGCGGATATGCTGCGTCGTGCGATGGGTAAGAAAAAGCCGGAGGAGATGGCCAAACAGCGTTCCGTTTTTGAAGAGGGCGCGAAAAAGAACGGTATCGACGGCGAACTGGCGATGAAAATCTTTGACCTGGTGGAGAAATTCGCCGGTTACGGGTTTAACAAATCGCACTCCGCCGCTTATGCGCTGGTTTCTTACCAGACGCTATGGCTAAAGGCGCACTATCCGGCAGAGTTTATGGCGGCGGTGATGACTGCCGATATGGACAACACCGAGAAGGTCGTCGGCCTGGTGGACGAGTGCTGGCGGATGGGACTGAAAATTCTGCCGCCGGATATTAACTCCGGATTATACCATTTCCACGTTAATGATGAGGGCGAGATCGTCTACGGTATCGGCGCGATCAAAGGCGTCGGCGAAGGGCCGATCGAAGCGATCATCGACGCGCGTAATCAGGGCGGCTATTTCCGCGAACTGTTTGATCTGTGCGCGCGGACCGATACCAAAAAGCTCAACCGCCGGGTGCTGGAAAAGCTGATCATGTCCGGGGCGTTCGACCGCCTGGGGCCGCACCGCGCCGCGCTGATGAACTCATTGGGCGATGCGCTGAAAGCCGCCGACCAGCACGCCAAAGCGGAAGCTATCGGTCAGGCGGATATGTTCGGCGTACTGGCGGAAGAGCCGGAGCAAATCGAGCAATCCTATGCCAGCTGCCAGCCGTGGCCGGAGCAGGTGGTGTTAGATGGGGAACGTGAAACGTTGGGGCTGTACCTGACGGGCCACCCCATCAATCAGTATTTAAAAGAAATTGAGCGCTATGTCGGCGGGGTAAGGCTCAAAGACATGCATCCGACAGAACGTGGTAAAGTCACCACGGCTGCGGGGCTCGTGATTGCCGCAAGGGTTATGGTCACCAAGCGCGGCAATCGTATCGGCATCTGTACGCTGGATGACCGTTCCGGGCGTCTGGAAGTGATGTTATTTACCGACGCGCTGGATAAATACCAGCAGTTGCTGGAAAAAGACCGCATACTTATCGTCAGCGGACAGGTCAGCTTTGATGACTTCAGCGGGGGGCTTAAAATGACCGCCCGCGAAGTGATGGATATTGACGAAGCTCGCGAAAAATACGCTCGCGGGCTTGCTATCTCGCTGACGGACAGGCAAATTGATGACCAGCTTTTAAACCGACTCCGTCAGTCTCTGGAACCCCACCGCTCGGGGACCATTCCAGTACATCTCTACTATCAGAGGGCGGATGCGCGTGCGCGGCTGCGTTTTGGCGCAACGTGGCGTGTCTCTCCGAGCGATCGTTTACTTAACGATCTGCGTGGCCTCATTGGTTCGGAGCAGGTGGAACTGGAGTTTGACTAATACAGGAATACTATGAGTCTGAATTTCCTTGATTTTGAACAGCCGATAGCAGAGCTGGAAGCGAAAATCGATTCTCTGACTGCGGTAAGCCGCCAGGATGAGAAACTGGATATTAATATCGATGAAGAAGTCCATCGCCTGCGCGAAAAAAGCGTAGAACTGACGCGCAAAATCTTCGCCGATCTCGGCGCATGGCAGGTAGCCCAACTGGCGCGCCATCCGCAGCGTCCGTACACCCTGGATTATGTTCGTCTGGCGTTTGATGAGTTTGATGAGCTGGCGGGCGATCGCGCCTATGCTGATGACAAAGCCATCGTCGGCGGTATCGCGCGTCTGGAAGGGCGGCCGGTGATGATCATTGGTCATCAGAAAGGTCGTGAAACCAAAGAAAAAATTCGTCGTAACTTTGGCATGCCAGCGCCGGAAGGCTACCGCAAAGCGCTGCGTCTGATGGAAATGGCTGAACGCTTCAACATGCCGATTATCACCTTCATCGACACCCCGGGCGCTTACCCTGGCGTGGGCGCGGAAGAGCGTGGTCAGTCTGAAGCTATCGCCCGCAACCTGCGTGAGATGTCTCGTCTGAACGTACCGGTCATCTGCACCGTGATTGGCGAAGGCGGCTCCGGCGGCGCATTGGCGATTGGCGTGGGTGATAAAGTGAATATGCTGCAATACAGCACCTATTCCGTTATCTCCCCGGAAGGTTGCGCCTCTATTTTGTGGAAGAGCGCCGACAAAGCGCCATTGGCTGCTGAAGCGATGGGCATCATCGCGCCGCGTCTGAAAGAGCTGAAGCTCATCGATTCCATCATTCCGGAGCCGCTGGGCGGCGCGCACCGTAATCCGGAAGCGATGGCGGCATCGCTAAAAGCGCAGCTGCTGGAAGATTTAGCCGATCTCGATGTGTTAAGCACCGATGATTTAAAAAACCGTCGTTACCAGCGTTTGATGAGCTACGGTTACGCCTAATCATTTACCTCATTTTTCCCAGGAGGCCGGATAATCCGGCCTCTTTTTTTTGGACGAGGAAAAATGAGACGCCGATGAGTTGATGTGATTAAACGCAACGGCATGTTCTCCCTGACACTGTAGCAACTGCCAGGCGTGTGGCCAGGGCAGGCAGTGAACTACCCTTCAAGGAGAAAATTATGGGATTGCAAAAAACACTGGCGCTCAGCGCCGTGGCGGCAGGGATCATGTTGAGCTTATCCGGTGCGCAGGCCGCGCCGCTGCTTAGCAGTAGTGAGCCAATGACCATTAACGCCAGCGATCTGGCGGCGAAAGAGAAAGCGCTGACGGATTTTCCGTTAATGGAGGCAGTGAAATCCTCTATCCAGACGTTGGATAACAGCGCGGTCGAACAAATCGAACCGGGGCGCGCCGCTAATCCGGCAAACGTAAAACGCGTTGAAAGTATTCTGAAAGAGGCCGACTGGGATTATCTGTTCCCGATGCGCGCGCCGGAATATACTTACTCTAACTTCCTGAAAGCGATAGGTAAATTCCCGGCGGTTTGTGGTACCTACACCGATGGACGCGATAGCGACGCTATCTGCCGTAAAACCCTGGCTACTATGTTTGCGCATTTTGCCCAGGAGACGGGCGGTCACGAAAGCTGGCGTGACATTCCGGAATGGCGTCAGGCGCTGGTCTATCTGCGCGAAGTCGGCTGGACAGAAGGGCAGAAAGGCGGCTACAACGGCGAATGTAACCCGGATGTATGGCAGGGCCAGACCTGGCCGTGCGGTAAAGATAAGGACGGCGATTTCCTCAGCTATTTTGGTCGCGGGGCAAAACAGCTTTCTTATAACTACAACTATGGGCCTTTCTCTGACGCGATGTATGGCGACGTTCGCCCTCTGCTGGATAAACCCGAGCTGGTGGCGGATACCTGGATGAACCTGGCGAGCGCCGTCTTCTTCTTTGTGTATCCGCAGCCGCCGAAGCCGTCTATGCTACATGTGATTGACGGTACCTGGCAGCCAAACGATCGCGATAAAGCAAACGGCCTGGTATCAGGTTTCGGCGTCACCATTCAGATCATCAATGGCGGCGTGGAGTGCGGCGGCGCAGATGAGAATGCGCAGTCGCTTAACCGTATCGCCTACTACAAAGAGTTTGCCAACTACCTGAAAGTGCCGGTGCCGGCGGACGAAGTGTTGGGCTGTAAAAAGATGAAGCAGTTCGATGAAGGCGGTGCTGGCGCGTTACCGATCTACTGGGAACAAGACTGGGGCTGGAGCGCCGATACTGCGGACGGTAAAACCTATTCCTGCCAGTTAGTGGGATATCAGACGCCGTATACCGCCTTTAAAGAGGGCGACTACACGAAATGTGTACAGCATTATTTCAACGTTAATGTCGTCGATGATAACGGAACCACTGAACCGGATGTCACGCCAACTCCGGCGCCAGTGACGGATGAAAACGTGGCGCCAGTCGCGCGCATTGCCGGGCCGGTCGGGGCGGTGGAAGCCGGTAGCCCGGTTTCACTCAGCGCGGAAGGATCGACCGACGCGAATGGCGACAAGCTCACCTATACCTGGATGTCGCAGGATGGCAAAACGCTCAGTGGCCAGGATAAAGCCGTTGTGATTTTCAACGCGCCGGATGTTACTCAGAACACCCAGTATGTGGTGAATCTGACCGTTAGCGACGGTACGCTCTCCAGTACAGCGGTTTATACGCTGAATGTGAAAGCGAAGGCCGCCGCTGCGGATGACGAAGATAAGACCACCAGCTACCCTGCCTGGAGCAGCAGCCAGAAATGGAATCCGGGCGACATCGTTAACAGTAATGGCGCATTGTACCAGTGCAAACCGTTCCCGGAAGGCTCATGGTGTAATGTTGCGCCTGCCTACTATGAGCCCGGCGTAGGGATTGCCTGGGCCGATGCATGGAACGCATTGTAATAAGATAAATCCTGTCGGTGCTTTGCATCGGCAGGATTGTTACTATGCTTATCTCAGGTTTTTTCAGGAGAAAGCATGAACATCATCGCCATTATGGGGCCGCACGGGGTTTATTATAAAGATGAACCCATCAAGGAGCTTGAGCGTGCATTACAATCCCTGGGATTTCAAATTATCTGGCCGCAAAATAGCGTTGACTTGTTGAAGTTTATTGAACATAACCCGCGCATCTGCGGCGTTATTTTTGACTGGGATGAATACAGTCTCGACCTTTGTAGCGAAATCAACCAGCTAAATGAATACCTTCCTCTCTACGCCTTTATCAATACCAACTCCACGCTGGACGTTAGCGTTCACGATATGCGCATGGCGCTGTGGTTTTTTGAGTATGCATTGGGGCTGGCTGAAGATATCGCGACGCGCATTCATCAATATACAAACGAATATCTCGATAATATTACGCCGCCGTTTACCAAAGCGCTGTTTACCTACGCCAAAGAAGGAAAATATACCTTTTGTACGCCGGGTCATATGGCGGGAACGGCGTATCAGAAAAGCCCGCCAGGCTGTCTGTTTTATGACTTTTTTGGCGGCAATACCTTAAAGGCCGATGTGTCGATTTCGGTGACTGAACTGGGATCGCTGCTGGATCACACCGGGCCGCATCTGGAAGCGGAAGAGTATATCGCCCGTACTTTTGGCGCCGAGCAGAGTTATATGGTGACGAACGGTACGTCGACCTCGAATAAAATTGTCGGTATGTATGCCGCGCCTGCGGGAAGTACGCTACTTATTGATCGTAATTGCCATAAATCGCTGGCGCATTTGCTGATGATGAGCGATGTGGTGCCTCTCTGGTTGAAGCCGACGCGCAATGCGCTCGGTATTCTCGGCGGTATTCCTAAGCGTGAATTTACCCGCGACAGCATTGCGCGTAAGGTGGCGGAAACCGCGCAGGCGCAATGGCCGGTTCATGCGGTTATCACCAATTCTACTTACGATGGTCTGCTGTATAACACTAACTGGATCAAGCAGATGCTGGACGTTCCCTCGATCCATTTTGATTCCGCCTGGGTACCCTATACCCATTTCCATCCGATCTACCAGGGGAAAAGCGGGATGAGCGGCGATCGGGTGCCCGGAAAAGTGATTTTCGAAACGCAATCCACCCATAAAATGCTGGCGGCTTTTTCGCAGGCGTCGCTTATTCATATCAAAGGGGAATATGACGAAGAGACGTTTAACGAAGCGTTTATGATGCACACTTCCACATCGCCGAGCTATCCCATTGTCGCCTCTATCGAGACCGCAGCGGCGATGCTGCGCGGCAATCCAGGGAAAAGATTGATTAATCGTTCGGTGGAGCGGGCGCTCCATTTTCGTAAAGAGGTACAGCGGCTACGTGAAGAGTCCGATAGCTGGTTCTTTGATATCTGGCAGCCGGAAGAGGTTGATGAGGCCGAATGCTGGCCGGTCACGCCGGGAGAAACCTGGCATGGCTTCGCCGATGCCGATGACGATCATATGTTTCTCGATCCGGTTAAGGTGACAATCCTGACGCCGGGGATGGATGAACAGGGCAACATGAGCGAAGAGGGGATACCCGCCGCGCTGGTGGCGAAGTTCCTCGATGAGCGAGGCGTGGTGGTGGAAAAAACCGGGCCGTATAATCTGCTGTTTTTGTTCAGCATAGGGATTGATAAGACCCGTGCGATGGGGCTGCTGCGCGGACTGACGGAATTTAAACGCGCCTACGATCTTAACCTGCGCGTCAAAAATATGTTGCCGGATCTGTATGCGGAAGATCCGGATTTTTATCGCAATATGCGCATTCAGGATCTGGCGCAGGGGATCCATAAACTGATCCGCCAGCACGATCTTCCGGGGCTGATGCTGCGGGCGTTCGAGGTTTTACCGGAGATGATCATGACCCCGCACCAGGCCTGGCAGCGTCAGATCAAAGGCGAGGTGGAAACCGTGGCGCTCGATCAACTGCCAGGGCGCGTTTCCGCGAATATGATCCTGCCTTATCCGCCAGGCGTTCCGCTGTTGATGCCCGGCGAGAGGATCACGCAACAGAGTCGGGCCGTGCTCGATTTTCTGCTGATGCTCTGCTCGATTGGCCAGCATTATCCCGGTTTTGAAACGGATATTCACGGCGCGAAACGGAATGAAGACGGGGTGTACCAGGTACGAGTCTTAAAACACGCCTGTTAGCTTGCCTGACGGGAATGTGACGAGTAACGTACTGATAATCAATAAAGGAGACGCTATGCTGGGATTAAAACAGGTTCATCACATCGCGATCATTGCGACAGACTATGCGGTGAGCAAGGCGTTTTATTGCGATATTCTGGGGTTCGATCTGCTAAGCGAAGCCTGGCGGGAAGAGCGTGACTCGTGGAAGGGCGATTTGGCGCTAAACGGGCAGTATGTGATTGAGCTTTTCTCTTTTCCCTTCCCTCCGGCGCGTCCAAGCCGACCTGAAGCCTGTGGCCTGCGCCATCTGGCTTTCAGCGTGGAAAATGTGGAAAACGCCGTTGCGCATCTGGAAAAGCATCAGGTTAAGTGCGAACCGATACGCATCGATCCGTATACCGGGAAGCGCTTTACTTTTTTCAACGATCCGGACGGTTTACCGCTTGAGCTGTATGAGCAGTAAGGCTTGTCATTAAGACGCTCGCCAGGTAACGTTGCCGGGCTAAGTCACTATAAGCATGGATCATGACCACTCTCACGTTGAATACCTCGTTACTCTCTTCTCGCCGTATTCTGGCTGCCTTTAGCGGTGGCCTGGATTCTACGGTGCTTCTGCATCAACTGGTGTTGTGGCGAGAACGCCACCCTGACGTTACGCTGCGTGCTATCCATATTCATCACGGTTTAAGCCCTCATGCTGATAGCTGGGTGCGGCATTGCGAAACCGTATGCGCACGCTGGCAGGTTCCGCTGGTAGTGGAGCGGGTGACGCTGGCAGATAATGGCCTGGGTATCGAGGCCCATGCGCGTGAAGCGCGCTACCGGGCGTTCGCACAGACGCTATTGCCTGGCGAAGTGCTGGCAACCGCGCAGCACCTTGACGATCAGTGTGAAACATTCCTGCTGGCGTTAAAGCGCGGCAGCGGTCCGGCCGGACTTTCCGCGATGGGAGAACGCTCGCCTTTTGCCGGAACTCTGCTTCTTCGCCCGCTGTTGAGAGAAACGCGGAAGACGCTGGAACAGTGGGCTGTGCGTCATGGCTTATGCTGGATTGAAGATGAAAGCAATCAGGATGACGCCTACGATCGCAATTTTTTACGCCTGCGGGCGCTTCCGCTCTTGCAGCAGCGCTGGCCGCATTTTCCTGCGGCGGTAGCCCGTAGCGCGACGCTCTGCGCCGAGCAAGAAAGGCTGCTGGACGAGCTTCTGGCCAGCGATCTTACGGACTGTATCACGGCGGAGGGAACATTGCGGCTCTCTCCATTAATGTCGATGAGCGATGTACGGCGGGCGGCGATTTTGCGTCGCTGGCTGGCGATGCGTAATGCGCCGATGCCCTCTCGCGACGCGCTGGAACGTATCTGGCAGGAGGTGGCGCTGGCGCGCGACGATGCCTCTCCCTGTTTACGCTTTGGCGATCGCGAGATTCGCCGTTATCAGTCGCAACTGTGGTGGATTAAATCCGTGGCCGGACAACACGAAACGACGGTCGCCTGGCCCGTCTGGCAAACACCGCTGGCGCTGCCTGCCGGCTTAGGGACGGTACAGCTCGTTCCTGGCGGCGAACTGCGCCGACCGCGAGAGGAAGAATCCGTCAGTATTCGGTTTAAAGCGCCAGGGTTGCTACACATTGTGGGACGTCACGGCGGACGTAAATTAAAGAAAATCTGGCAGGAGCAGGGGATCCCGCCCTGGCGACGAGACACCACGCCGCTGTTGTTTTACGGCGAAACGCTGATTGCGGCTGCGGGTGTTTTTGTGACGCGTGAGGGAGCAGCAGAAGATAAAGAAGGGGTGAGTCTGGTTTGGCATGCCTGATGGCGCTGCGCTTATCAGGCCTATGTATCGCATGGAACGTAGGCCGGATAAGGTGCTTGCACCACCATCCGGCAACAAAATACTCAGGATTCGCTAACTACCACGGTACCAATTTCCGGGTGGCTGAAACTGGCGATTTTATCGAGACGAAGCTCACAAGACTCGCCGGAAACCTCGGCAAGCAGATATTCTACATTTTTACGTAAGATCAAATCGTTCGCTTTTGCCTGCAAAACCTCGCCATCTTTTAACGTTAGCGTCAGTATTAAATGATGCATGCAGGCAAGCTCAAGACTATCGTAGTCATCGCAATTAATGGGTTGATACGTTTCATTCATTGACATAATCGCTCACCAGTAAGTTCGCGGCAGCATAAGCTGCCTTTTCCCTGACCGACTCTGAAAGGGCGCTATCTGCCGCCACTTCATTAAGCACTTTCAATACACAACCCAGCGCATCCGGGACATACCCTAAGTCTCCGCTGGCGATTTCCGCATACCGCTTGCGTACTAACTCACAATATTTTTCCACATGCCCTCCTGTCAGCATTCTGACTTAACCGTGGATGCAAGTCTAAGCCTACGAAGTTAAATCTTGTTTAGCAAGGTGACTATACCATACTCATTTGCGCAATATCAGCGCCTGACGCGAGTGGGTAAAAGATTCGTTAACAGCCTTTTAGCACGGTTTTCGCTACAATGGGCGCCTGATTCGAAAGGAGTTTTCTCATGGCGCTTAAAGCGACAATTTATAAAGCCGTCGTCAATGTGGCTGACCTTGATCGCAACCGGTTTCTGGATGCGGCATTGACGCTGGCGCGTCACCCTTCTGAAACGCAGGAGCGCATGATGCTGCGCCTGTTGGCATGGATAAAAT
Organism: Salmonella sp. SAL03688; assembly: GCF_046551895.1. Classification (NCBI taxonomy): domain Bacteria; kingdom Pseudomonadati; phylum Pseudomonadota; class Gammaproteobacteria; order Enterobacterales; family Enterobacteriaceae; genus Salmonella; species Salmonella sp. SAL03688. The sequence continues at coordinate 8,419 of NZ_JBGDVI010000001.1, read as the reverse complement.
ATGCTGATGAACGGTTGCAGTTTACACGCGGGCTCAGCGCGGAAGATGAGCCGGAGGCCTGGCTGCGTAACGATCATCTGGGCATCGATCTCTGGATTGAGCTGGGGCTGCCGGATGAGCGCCGTATTAAGAAAGCCTGTACTCAGGCGAGCGACGTCGCACTCTTTGCTTATAACTCCCGGGCGGCGCAAATCTGGTGGCAGCAGCATCAAAGCAAGTGCGCGCAGTTCGCTAACCTGTCCGTCTGGTATCTGGATGACGGGCAACTGGCGCAGCTCAGTGAATTTGCCGATCGTACCATGACGCTACAGGCGACGATTCAGGACGGCGCAATCTGGCTTTCTGATGCTCGGAATAATCTGGAAATACAGCTAACCGCCTGGCAACAGCCCTCATGATTGCCATCTCCCGGACGGTCTCCATAGCCGATAATGAGCTGGAAATTACGGCCATTCGCGCGCAGGGCGCGGGTGGTCAGCACGTAAATAAGACCTCTAGCGCGATTCATTTGCGCTTTGACATTCGGGCCTCTGGCCTGCCAGAGTATTATAAACAGCGTTTGCTGACGGCCAGCCACCATCTGATAAGCGATGATGGCGTCATTATCATTAAGGCGCAGGAGTTCCGGAGCCAGGAGCTCAACCGGGAAGCGGCTATCGCCAGGCTGGTTGCCGTCATAAAAGAATTAACCGCGGTGCAGAAAAGCCGTCGCGCAACCCGTCCGACGCGTGCCTCGAAAGAGCGCCGCTTGTCCTCAAAGGCGCAAAAATCTTCTGTAAAGGCGCTTCGCGGCAAAGTTCGTCGTCCACTGGATTGACGGGCAGGAATAGCAATTTCATAAGGATTTTATGGTGAGAACAGCAATATTGTCAGTAGCGGCAGCCTGTACGCTATTTGCATTGATAGGGTGTAATAACCGTGCGGAAGTTGACGCCCTGCAACCTGCGCAGGCGGCGGAATTAAAACCCATGCAGCAAAGCTGGCGCGGCGTGCTGCCCTGTGCGGATTGTGAAGGTATTGAAACGTCACTGTTTCTGGAAAAAGACGGCACATGGGTGATGAACGAGCGCTATCAGGGCGTGCGCGAAGAACCTTCCTCTTTTGCGTCATACGGTACCTGGGCGCGGACGGCGGATAAACTGGTGTTAACCGACAGCAATGGCGAGAAATCGTATTATCGCGCGAAAGGCAATGCGCTGGAGATGCTCGACAGAGAAGGCAATCCGGTGGCTTCGCAGCTTAATTATACGCTGGTGCCTGTTACCGCCAGCCTGCCGGTAACGCCAATGCCGTTGCGTGGTATGTATGTATACAGGGCCGATGCGGCGACCTTTACCGATTGTGCGACCGGAAAACGGCTGCCGGTCGCCAGTAACGCCCAGCTTGAGCGCGGCTATCTGGCGGCGAAAGGTGAAGCGGAAAAACCGGTGCTGCTGACGGTAGAAGGGCATTTTGTGTTAGCCGCGAATCCGGACACGGGCGAGCCGGTAAAAACGCTAATAGCTGATAAAAATGTGAAGTTTGCGCCGGGTAAAGATTGCACTCACTAATAAAAGGCCTCGCAGGGTGCGAGGCCTTTACATATCTGCCGGATGGCGCCGGGCAATGCCAACAAAATGTCGTTTAGCCTTTAATCGCCTTGACCAGATAATCAACGATATCGCCGGTTTTAATCAGCGATTTTTCACCGCTGCGACGGTATTTATACTCAATATCGTCGTTATCCAGGTTGCGATCGCCAATCACGATAGTATGTGGAATACCAATCAGCTCCATATCGGCAAACATCACGCCCGGGCGCTCTTTACGGTCGTCCATCAGCACTTCAATGCCCTGCGCGCGCAATTCGCTGTACAGCTTTTCCGCCAGCTCCTGCACACGGAAGGATTTGTGCATATTCATCGGCAGAATAGCGACCTGGAAAGGCGCAATGGCGTCAGGCCATACAATGCCGCGCTCGTCAAAGTTCTGCTCGATAGCCGCAGCAACGACACGTGTTACGCCGATACCGTAGCAGCCCATTGTCAGGATCTGGTTACGGCCATCTTCGCCCTGAACGGAGGCTTTCAGCGCTTCTGAGTACTTGGTGCCTAACTGGAAGATGTGACCCACTTCGATACCGCGTTTGATAAGCAACGTTCCCTGACCATCCGGACTCGGATCGCCGGCGACTACGTTACGGATGTCGGCAACAACAGGCGTCGCCACATCGCGATCCCAGTTAATACCAAAGTAGTGTTTACCGTCGATGTTGGCGCCAGCGGCAAAATCGCTCATGGCGGCAACGGTGCGATCGATGATGACCGGAATCGGCATATTGACCGGGCCGAGGGAGCCAGGGCCGGCATTAATTACGGCGCGAATCTCTTCTTCAGTAGCGAAGGTCAGCGGGCTGGCAACGTGCGGCAGTTTTTCCGCTTTAACTTCATTCAGTTCATGATCGCCGCGAACCAGCAGAGCCACCAGCGGAGACTTGCTGTCTTTCGCCGCTTTCACCAGCAGCGTTTTTACCGTTTTTTCAATTGGCAGGTTGAATTGTTCCACCAGCTCCGCGATGGTTTTGGCATTTGGCGTATCGACCAGAGTCATTTCCTGCGTCGCCGCTGCGCGCGGCGTTTGCGGCGCGATAGCTTCCGCCAGTTCAATGTTAGCCGCGTAATCAGAAACATCAGAGAAAACGATATCGTCTTCGCCGCTTTGCGCCAGCACCTGGAATTCATGCGAGGCGTTGCCGCCGATAGAACCGGTATCGGCCTGTACCGCGCGGAAATCCAGCCCCATACGGCTGAAGATACGGCTATACGCGGCGTACATGGCGTCATAGGTTTCCTGCAACGACTCCTGAGAGGTGTGGAAAGAGTAAGCATCTTTCATCAGGAATTCGCGCGAACGCATCACGCCAAAGCGCGGACGCACTTCATCACGGAATTTGGTCTGGATTTGGAAGAAGTTCAGCGGCAACTGCTTATAAGAGCTGAGTTCATTACGCACCAGATCGGTGATAACTTCTTCGTGGGTCGGGCCGAGTACGAACGGACGCTCGCCACGGTCGACAAAACGCAGCAGTTCCGGACCGTACTGTTCCCAACGACCACTCTCTTGCCACAGGTCGGCTGGCTGAACGACTGGCATCGACACCTCGATAGCACCGGCGTTGTTCATCTCTTCACGCACGATGTTTTCGACTTTTTTCAGGACGCGCAGGCCGGTCGGCAGCCAGGTATATAACCCGGAGGCGAGCTTGCGGATCATCCCGGCGCGCAGCATCAGCTGGTGGCTGATAACCTCGGCGTCGGCAGGTGTCTCCTTCAGAGTGGAGAGCAGGTATTGGCTAGTACGCATGTTGTTACGGTTCCAGTTGAACGATCGAACAGGCTCAATGTGAGCCTGATACAAAAAAAGTGATTTAGTTTACCAGCGTGCAAGAGATGTCAAAAGAGAAGGGCGTGAAATTACCGTGGTTCCAGCGCAAACACTTCAAATCCGGTGTTAACCACACGCCAGCGCACGTTAAAATCATGCAGCCAGACGGCATAGGTTTTGCCCGTCTCTTCACCCTTACGATAAGCCGGGCGAGGATCTTGCGCCAGCACATCGCAAATAAATGTCCGTAGCTGCGGATAACGCCTTTCCAGCGTCGTAAGCTGTTGAGCCACCTCAGCGGTAAAACTCACGGGCATCTCAGCTATCGGCGCCTGTTGCGCATAGCTGGCGGCGGCGTCCGGTAAGGCCTCGGCAAACGGTAAATACGGTTTAATATCCACCACCGGCGTGCCATCCACCAGATCCAGACTGCCTAATTTCAGAATTACGCTCTCTTTCCGGCACTCGATACCTTTTAGCGCAACGAGCGACATGCCAATCGGATTGGGGCGGAACGTGGAGCGCGTGGCAAAAACGCCCATTCTGGCGTTACCGCCAAGACGGGGCGGACGAACTGTTGGCCGCCAGCCGCCGTCCATCGTCTGATGAAAAACGAAAAGCACCCACAAATGGCTGAACGCTTCCAGGCCGCGAACGGCATCGGCCTGGTTGTAAGGCGCTATCAGATGCAGTTCGCCGCAGGCGCTTTTGACCAGACCAGGCTGGCGCGGAACGGCGAATTTTTCTTTATAGGGGGAGCGAATAACGCCGATTTGTTCAAACTGAAAGCTGCTCATTTCGCCGAAATATTCAGGGCGGACCCGATACAAACCGCCTGACGGTAGCAGCCTGGCGTGCCGCTGGTAATTTCACAGCTGTGCAGCAGGACGGCGTTGGCTTTCATTTTAGATGCATTAATCTGCATACGCTTGCGCGCAGTTGGAATGTTAGGCGGAGAGTCTTGATTTGTCGCCTGGCAGGATTCGCCGCTAACCTCGCCAAGATCGCGGAAAGGTTTGCCGACTAAGTCTTCAGCATTGGTGTAAATCCTGACGGGAGCGGCACGCGGCGCTTTAGGTTTCTCCAGCTCCGCTTTTGGCGGGGTTGCGGTGCTTTGAACGGGTTCAACAGGGGATCTGCTTAGCATGGAACAACCGCCCAGCATGAGTGCCAATAAACAGATCGGTAAAGCACGCATAATATTTCCTCAATGAATGTTCTAATTGCCAGATATTGAATCAGGAGCTTGCATAAATGACAAGACGGGCAATAGCCCGTCCTGAATAATATTACAGATTGTGGAATCAGCCTAAAACTTACCAGCCTTTCACCGCGCCGCCATTAAAAACTTTATTTGCGGCTTCGTACACTTCATCAGACTGGTAAGCCTGAACGAATTTTTTCACATTCTCGGCGTCTTTGTTATCTTCACGCGTCACGATCAGGTTAACGTACGGAGAATCTTTATCTTCAACGAAGATACCGTCTTTCGCTGGCGTCAGGCCAATCTGGCTGGCGTAAGTCGTATTGATGACCGCTAACGCGATCTGCGCGTCATCCAGCGAACGCGGCAACTGCGGCGCTTCCAGCTCAACAATTTTCAGATTTTTCGGGTTTTCCACGATATCCAGCGAGGTCGGAAGCAGACCGACGCCGTCTTTCAGTTTAATCAGCCCTACTTTTTGCAGCAGCAACAGGGAACGACCAAGGTTGGTCGGGTCGTTAGGCACAGCGACCTGGGAACCGTCCTTGAGCTCATCCAGAGATTTGATTTTTTTGGAATATCCTGCAATGGGATAGACAAAAGTCTTACCAACAGAAACCAGTTTGTAGCCGCGATCTTTGATTTGCTGATCCAGATACGGTTTGTGCTGGAAGGCATTGGCATCGATATCGCCTTTGCTCAGCGCTTCATTAGGCAGAACATAATCATTAAAGGTCACCAATTCCACGTCCAGGCCGTATTTTTCTTTCGCGACTTTCTGCGCGACTTCGGCAACTTGCTGCTCTGCGCCAACGATTACGCCGACTTTAATATGATTTGGATCTTTTTCATCCTGACCGCAACCCGCAAGTGCCAGAGAACCAATCAGAGCACCCACTGCCGCAAAGGTTTTGAATTTGAACGCCATGCTTATTTCCTTAATGAGTATTTGTGTTGTGTTTAACGTTACTTATGCGTGACAGCCCTGACGATGCGATCGCCGGATAACTGAATTAAATAAACCAGAACGACAAGTAATACCAGCACCGTATTCATCACGGTAGCATTGTATCCAATATAACCGTACTGATAGCCGATTTGACCGAGGCCGCCTGCGCCGACGGCGCCGCCCATTGCGGAGTAACCGACCAGGGTGATCAGTGTAATGGTTGCCGCATTCACCAGACCAGGCAGCGCTTCCGGTAAAAGGATTTTACGTACAATTTGCAGCGGCGTGGCGCCCATCGCTCGCGAGGCTTCAATCAGCCCGGCAGGGATCTCTAATAACGCATTTTCTACCATACGGGCGATAAAAGGCGCGGCGCCGACGGTCAGCGGTACAATCGCGGCCTGCAAACCAATGGAGGTGCCGACAATTATTCGGGTAAAAGGAATCATCCACACCAGCAGGATGATAAAGGGAATCGAGCGGAAAATATTGACCACCGCGGAGAGGGAGCGATACAGTCTGGCGTTCTCCATAATCTGCCCCGGGCGCGTAACATACAGCAATACGCCAACCGGCAGGCCAATCACGAAACCGAAGAAACCGGAGACAAAGGTCATCGCCAGCGTTTCCCAGACGCCACGAACCAGTAACCACATCATTGCCTCAGACATAACCCAGTACCTCTACTTTCACATGGTGATCCTGCAGCCAGGCAATTGCGGCTTGCGTCTCTTCTTGTGTGCCGTGCATTTCCGTTAGCATAATGCCGAACTTCACACCGCCCGCGTAATCCATCTGCGCGCTAATAATATTATTGTTCACGTTGAAACGACGCGCGGTTTCAGAAAGCAGCGGGGCATCCACAGACTGCCCGGTGAACTCCATGCGCAGCATCGGCACGCTGTCAGTTTCCGGCGACGCTTTCAAACGCGCCTGGTAATCTTCCGGAATGTCCAGGTGCAGAGTGGACTGAATAAACTTCTGCGCCAGCGGCGTTTTAGGGTGCGAGAAGACTTCGCTGACCGTATCTTGCTCAATAAGCTCGCCATTACTGATGACGGCAACGCAGTCGCAGATACGTTTTACGACATCCATTTCATGAGTGATAAGCAGAATCGTCAACCCCAGACGACGGTTGATATCTTTCAGCAATTCCAGAATCGAACGGGTCGTTGCGGGATCAAGCGCGCTGGTGGCTTCATCGCACAGCAACACTTTTGGATTACTGGCTAACGCGCGGGCAATCGCGACACGCTGTTTCTGACCGCCGGAAAGATTTGCCGGATAGCTGTCGTGCTTGTCGCCAAGACCGACTAAATCCAGCAGCTCTGTGACACGGCGTTTGATCTCTTCCTTTGGTGTGTTATCCAGTTCCAGCGGCAACGCGACGTTGCCAAACACGGTACGGGAAGAGAGCAGGTTAAAATGTTGGAAAATCATGCCGATTTGACGGCGAGCTTTGGTCAACTCAGACTCTGAAAGCGTTGTCAGCTCCTGACCGCCGACCTGAACGCTACCTTCGGTTGGGCGTTCAAGTAAGTTAACGCAGCGGATAAGCGTACTTTTACCGGCGCCGGAGGCGCCAATGACGCCATAAATCTGCCCGGCAGGAACGTGCAGGCTGACATTATTTAGCGCCTGAATGGTGCGCGTCCCCTGCTGGAACACTTTGGTAATATTCGAAAGTTTAATCATTGATTCTTTATTATCGTAATGAAATGAGCGGAGGCATTTTCGTCTGCCTAATACGGTCAACGCCGTCAACAGAATGGATGTTAAGGCATCCAGACGTCTAAATCAATCAGGCTTTATACGATGAGCACTTTCTTGCCTGCTGAAACATGCGATACTAGCGCCACTTGCTTTACTCAGGAGCTATAAAAGGTGGCAAAGTCTGTACCCGCAATTTTTCTCGACCGTGACGGCACCATTAATGTGGATCACGGCTACGTACATGAAATCGATGCATTTGAGTTTATAGACGGCGTTATTGACGCGATGCGCGAGCTAAAAAAAATGGGCTATGCGCTGGTGGTGGTGACGAACCAGTCCGGAATCGCGCGCGGCAAATTCACTGAGGCGCAGTTTGAAACGTTAACCGAATGGATGGACTGGTCGTTGGCGGATCGCGATGTTGATTTGGACGGCATCTATTATTGTCCTCACCATCCGCAGGGCAGTATAGAAGAGTTCCGTCAGGTATGTGATTGCCGCAAGCCGCATCCAGGAATGCTTATCTCGGCGCGTGATTTCCTGCATATCGATATGGCGGCTTCTTATATGGTGGGAGACAAGCTGGAAGATATGCAGGCGGCAGCGGCGGCAAATGTCGGGACAAAAGTGCTGGTGCGTACGGGCAAACCGGTCACGGCAGAAGCAGAAAACGCGGCGGACTGGGTGTTAAACAGCCTTGCCGATCTGCCATCGGCGATAAAAAAGCAGCAAAAATAAGCGTTATGGATAAAAGATGAGCGGTTAAAACAAAAATGCATTTTTCCGCTTGTCTTCCTGAACCGACTCCCTATAATGCGCCTCCATCGACACGGCGGATGTGAATCACTTCACACAAACAGCCGGTCGGTTGAAGAGAAAAATCCTGAAATTCAGGGTTGACTCTGAAAGAGGAAAGCGTAATATACGCCACCTCGCGACGGTGAGCTGCAAGCCGCGTCGCATCTGCTCTTTAACAATTTATCAGACAATCTGTGTGGGCACTCGAAGATACGGATTCTTAACGTCCTAGGACGAAAAATGAATACCAAGTCTCAAGAGTGAACACGTAATTCATTACGAAGTTTAATTCATTGAGCATCAAACTTTTAAATTGAAGAGTTTGATCATGGCTCAGATTGAACGCTGGCGGCAGGCCTAACACATGCAAGTCGAACGGTAACAGGAAGCAG